>CATWBG010000001.1:0-231390 GCA_958348985.1 uncultured Collinsella sp.
CGCATAGCGGGTGGGTTTAGATGCGGCGCTGCGCGCCGCACAGGCTAAAGCCTTAGTCAAAGCGGGGGCGGACGTTTCGACACGTCCGCCCCCGCTCATTTTTCAAACTCTATTTCTACCCCGTCCCCAAATGGCAGACGACAGGGTTACTCGTCCTGCGGCTCCGCATCGGAGCTTAGCTCGGGTGCCGAATCAGACTCGGGTTTCGGCGCAGATTCCGGGGTAGGCGCAGGGTCGGGCACGGGTGCCGCCTCGGGCGCGGGCGCGGGCGCGGGCTCAGGTGCGGGCGCAGGCGCAGGCGCGGGTGCAGATACGGCATCCGGAGCGCTGTAGCCAGAAGGGGCGGCGTTCTTCTCGAAGGGCAGCACAAAAGTCAGAACGTCGTCCTTGTCCTCGTCGGCCCACTCGCTTGCGTAGCGCGCCACCCAATAGCCAACGGCACGATGCTTGAGCATCTTGCCAAAGACCGCAAGGAATACGGTGATGAATGCGACCAGCACCAGGAACAACACGAGCATGACGCCACCGCCGGCAACAATTGCCTCGATACCCCTGGGACGGTAGTAGTAGCCGTATGCCCCAATCCCGGCAATGGCACCAAAGACGGCCGCCAAGATCCATATGACAACGTTGGAGACCAGGCCCGTCAAAAACTCGGGAAGGAACGAAGCGCAGAACAGCTTGGTCTTATTGTTCTTAAAGGCCGCCCAAACCTTATCGAGCGAAAACGCACTCTCGACGCGACCGGTCACCGCAAAGTGCATTACGGCGATGTCGGCGAACATCTTAAAGAAAACCCCCAGGACCACCGTGACAATCAAAGCCAGGACAAGCAGGCCAAGCGAGGCGATAGCTTCGGCCGAGAGCGCATAAAAGCCGTAATAAGAGTACGAGCCCGCGACGCCGATTATCACGCTCTCCACCAGCGAAAGCGCTACACCAATAACGGGAATGGCAGCGATGACCTCAAGCACGGCCGAGATAACACTCGAAAAGACTCCGAGACCAAACGATGTGGAACGCATCAGCGGACGATCCATGCCGCCATCGATCTTAAGCGACAGATCGCGACCCCACTCGATGCCAAAACCCGCACCGCACACGCTCGCCACGTAGGCGGCCAAAAAGCCGATAGCAGCTGCAATACCGCCGATAACGGGAATGAACAGCACGAGCACCGACACGACGCAGATAAGCGCCGGCAAAAAGGCAATCTGGCACACGCGTTGCAACACGCCCGGAGTCTTGGTCATATCCTCAAACGCTTGAGCCGTGCAGCCCTTGGGCACGTTCATGACAGGCTGCGGAACAAGCTGCTGAGGCTGAGGCTGCCCCTGAGGAACGGAGCTTGCAGCGCCAGCATTAGGGGCACCGCACACGCTGCAGAACTTGTCGCTATCGCCCATGGGGGCGCCACACTGCGAGCAAAACATCGAAATCATCCCTTCGTATCTCAAGCGAATCACCTGGATCGCAAACGATATCTAGCAGTATTATCACCCAACGTGAGAACAAATGCTCTTAGACGGCGTATTTTCAACGCGCGGGGCGCTATTCGATTGCTCGATGAGTGCGCCCGCGTTAGTTCGCTCCGCGAAAACCTTTGCCCACAATCTCGGAGCTGCGCGCTCAAGGAATATGAATCCCAAAACCACCAAGATGATGTTGAGAATCCACATGAAGACGCCCACGGGAAGCGTCGGTACCAGCGTAGACAGAATGACCGAAACACCCGAAGTGCCGCCAAACGCAAAGTGATTGGGAGTCTTAAATGCAACGATAGCAAAGGCCGTAAGGATAAGACCGGCGTTGAGCTCGGCAAAAAAAGCGCCAAAAGCCCGGCTCGGCAGAGCGGCATCGCACAGCCAGTAAGCCAACGGATCCCTTGTTATGACAGCAACCCAAGCCATAGGGGACGCTGCAGATGGATGATATCATCGTCAACGCCCGCGGGCACATGGCCGCAAAACAGCAGGCCAGCATCGTGCGGGGCCATCAATCTCCACAGCCACACGCCAACAAAAAGGACGATAAGCGCCCAGGCGATAATCCAGCACGCGCGCCTGGCCCCAGGAAAAAGCTCCTGCACCACCGGGACCGCAAACACCACGGGCACGCACCAAAACAGAGGATGGTATGCCAGCGCGGCATCAAAGTGACCGGTAAGAAACGCCAGCCAGGCACGTGTCATGCCACAGCCAGGACACGGCACCCCGGTGACCGTGCGAATAATGCAGCCGATATCCGTTACATAGAGCAGCAGCGTCGCGCCCAAGAAGATGCCCAGAAAAGAGAGGGCACGGCGAACCCAACTCGCCATGCCCTCTGGAAATGTCATACGCATAAGACCGAATTACGCACCCATACGTGCATTGTATGCAGCAGCCATGGCGTTGGTGTTCTTGATGATGATATTCATTGCAAAGATCGGGCCCAAACCGCACAGGAGCGCGCCGACGATCTGCCACATCAAAATGGTGGTGCCGTTCTCCTGGAACTGCAGACCGTAACGCGGAGCGTTGGTCTGCATACGGTTGCCGATCTTGTAATACCACCAGTAGGCATAGAAGCCGCAGGTGACGATGGACAGCAAGATGAACTGCGCCAGGCCAGGTGTGGTCTCTCCGTCGTTTTGACACATGACGTTCATGTCACGAGCCAGTTCATACAGGAAGTACCACGAGTAGATGCCGCAGGTGACGACGGAGAGGATGATCCACATCGGCAGGCTGCGATCGGCCTGTATGGGCACAAACGGCATACCGTCCCGCGGCGTAACAGGCATCGGGGCGACGTACGAGTTGGAGTTCGTCTGATATGAGAAATCCTGAGGAGCCTGACCCGACGTCGCAGAGGAATGCGGACCGCTGTCACCAGTCGGAGCCGGAGTGTATACCGGCGCAGGCACGGGAGCCGGAGTAGGTGCGGGTGCAGAACCAGCTACGGGCGAGCCGCACGAGGGGCAAAACTTAGCGCCATCTGCCAGTCTCTGGCCACAATTGCCACAGAACATGGTGGATCTCCTTCCAATGGGATTTCTCTCTACTCAACATCCTAACGCACTTCGATGCTTAGCAAACAGAATTTAGCCTCTTGTCCCATATTCAGGCGATACATTACCAATACGTTACTCTTCGCTGCCCTCGCACTCCTCGGGCGTCAAAACATCCTCGATGCGCAAATTGATGCCCGCGACCTCAAGGCCGGTCATAGCGCCAAGGCGCTCGGTAACGCGCTTCTTGACCTCCTCAAAAATATCGGGAGCATATGCACCGTACTCAATGATCACAGAGATATTCACAACAACGCGATTGTCGTCGGTAACCTCGACGCTCACGCCCTTGGTGAGATTCTCGGCGCCAAATTGCTCCTGCACGAAATGCATGAGGTTGCCCTTCATGCCCAGCACATGAGGCACCTCGCGCGTGGCCATTGCCACGATCTTCTCGATCACGCCATTGGAATAGGTGAGCGAATCTTCAGACTCGACGAGTTCCTCGCCATCGTCATCGGCATCCACCGTCACGACGGCGCCATCCTCGGGCTCAGCTGCTACCGCGACGAGCTCCTCAACCTGATCTTGCGTATCCTCGCTGTTGGTCTGCTCAATCTCCGCCATGTGATACTCCTGCCTTGGCCTTAGTGCCTGTCAAATAACTTGCCAAAAAAGTTGACGATCGCGTTATCGCCGTCGCGAACTTGCCCCAGCGTGGCTCCCACAAACACAAAAACCGCGATGACGATCGTGTTCCATAGGCCCAAGATCAAGATGAGCGCCGCGAGCACAAAGCCGATGAATCCGTACAAAACCGTATGGGGATGCGAACGCGCATAACGCCACATGAGCATGCCCAGTCCACGGATGAATCCCGCTGCCTCGTGGAAATCGATCTCGTCATCTACGGGCGCAGAACCATTGGCCGCCTGCGATGCTGGCGCACCGGCCTTTGCCTCGTCCTGGGACTCGATGGTCAAGCGAGGCTTGGGCGCCTTAGACGTTTGCTTGTCGGGTTTACTCACGAGTAACCTCCTGAGTCGTAATCGTGGTCTTGCTGGGAAGGAAACGCACGCGCACGGTTGCGCCCGCAGCGCCGAGCATGGTGTCAAGCGCATGAGCCACACGCCCCTGGATACGCTGCGCGCGCTCGGTCAGGTTGTCTCTGCCAAGTGCGATGGCGTCGATATGAACGCGCACCTGATCGGCATCGCGACCGACTACGCGGCCCTCGACCGACTCGATAAGCGCCGTAGGGTCTTGCGCCGCCGAGCGCGCCACCGATTCGATGGCGGCAAGGCTCACCTCGATATCGGGATTCGCCTGCGGATGCACGCACGTCACGACACGGCGGTGCACCATCATGCGAATCGTCGCAACCAGGGTACCCAGGCCTAAGATGACCATGCACACGAGCAAAACGATGCGCACCGCGGGTTTTTGGAACAAAACCTCAATGTTGCGTGCCGCGGGCGAAAAGAGATAGCCAGCGAACATGGCAATGACCAAGGCACCTGAAAGCAGGTAGATAAGCGCGAGAATTCTTCTCAGTGCTCGCATGCCCTGTTCCTTTCGTCCAATAGCTCAACAGCCTTAAGGCTTTCATATACCCGTATGTCCCGCGTGCGTTGCACGCCTCAACAACTCTTTAAGAATAAACGAATCGGGCCGGGTCTGTGTGATTTACACAGACCCGGCCCGATAACAATCCTGTCACATTGCGCAGCGGCGCAACAGCTCCCGCTACTCCTCCTCGAGAGCAGCAATGACCTCGTCGGTCATGTCCATGGTGTGGTACACATCCTGGACGTCGTCGAGCTCCTCAAGGCGGTCAACCAGACGCTGGACCTTCTTGGCGTCGGCGCCGGAAACCTCGGTCGGGGTAGTGGGGACCATGGTGAGCTCGGAACCCTTGACCTCGATGCCCTGGGCAGCAAGAGCCTTGGAAACAGCCATCAGGTCGCCGGGGTTGGTCCAAACGATCCACTCGTCGCCAGCGTCCTCGTAGTCCTCGCCGCCGGCCTCGGCCACGGCCATCATGAACTCGTCCTCGTCGCCAGCAGCGCCGTTGGCGATCATGGTCTCCTTCTTGGCGTTGGGGTCGAGGATCTCCTTGACAACAACAACCTGACCCTTGCGCTCAAACTGGAAGGAAACGGAACCGGAAGTACCCAGGTTGCCGCCGGCATGAGAGAAGGCGGAGCGAACATCGGCAGCCGTGCGGTTGCGATTGTCGGTCAGGCACTCAACGTAAACAGCAACGCCTGCGGGGCCGTAGCCCTCGTAGGAGATGTTCTCGTAAACGGCCGCGTCGGCACCGGCGCCAAAGGCCTTGTCGATAGCAGACTTGATCTTGTCCTTGGGCATGGACTGAGCCTTTGCCTTGTCGACAGCGGCGGCAAGGGAGGCGTTGTTCTCGGGGTTGGGGTCGTTACCCAGGCGAGCGGCAACGGTGATGTTACGGCTCAGCTTGGAGAACAGGGCAGAACGCTTGGCGTCCTGAGCGCCCTTACGATGCTTGGTAGTGGCCCACTTAGAGTGTCCGGACATTCGAGTCTCCTTCTACACGATCACACCCGCGCGGGTGCATCGCGCGAGGATTGCAAACATACGGAATGCATGATATACCACGCGGCGGGCGCGATAAAGTCTCCTCTTTTTGCCTGCACGCAATCGCTATGCACAAGGCGGCACTCCGCGCGATATAGAGAGCCATCACAATGGCTATACTGTGGTGCAATGCAAAGCCGAAAGGAGCACCCATGCCATCAGCTAAGCGCCAAAACGTCATCAGCTGGGACGAGTTCTTCATGCGCGTGGCAATTGCCGCACAGCTTAGGAGCAAAGATCCCAATACGCAGGTGGGCGCTTGCATTGCAAGCACCAACCACCGCATCCTCTCGGTGGGCTATAACGGGACGCCCTCTGCCCTCAACGACGACGATTTTCCCTGGGGCACCTCGGACGACCCGCTCGAGGACAAGCACAACTACGTGGTGCACGCCGAGGCAAACGCCGTGCTCAACTACCGCGGCAGCCTGCGCGACCTTGAGGGCTCCACGGTCTACGTGACGCTCTTTCCCTGCCATGATTGTGCGAAGATCCTCGCGCAAGTGGGTATCGGCGAGGTGGTCTACCTCGACAACAAATACGCCGATACCGACGACGGGCGCATCAGCCGCCGCATTCTCGATTCCTGCGGCATCACCTACCGGCAGGTTCTTGTCGACGCATAGTCACAACGACGCCCCGCATCCATCGAATCCGACGGATGCGGGGCGTTTCCATCACACGGCAACGGCTCCATACCATGGTAGCCCCACCGTTTCTTTTGCTATTTATCCAGGTAATCGCATTGCGGGCGCGCCTTGCGCTGCGCGTAGACGATAAGTACCGCGCCCGCCACCACAAGTGGCAGGGAAAGCAACTGACCCATGGTTATGACGCCGCCCAAAAGATATCCCAGCTGGGCATCGGGCACGCGCACAAACTCGACCAGAAACCGCACGATACCGTAGCCCATCACAAAGGTGCCCATGAACGTGCCCTGCGGCAGCACGGGTTTGCGACGGCTCAAAATCTGCAGCACGCAAAAGAGCACAATGCCCTCGAGCAAGGCCTCGTAAAGCTGAGACGGATGCCGCGGCATCGTGCCCGCAGCGCCACCAAAAACCACGCCCCATGGCAGATCGGTGGGCTTGCCCCACAGCTCACCGTTCACAAAGTTCGCAAAGCGACCGAGCATGAGAGCGAGCGGAGCTCCACATACCGCAAGGTCGGCAACGGTCCATGCCGAGATCTTGTAGATGCGGCATGCGATGGCTCCGCCCACGATGCCACCCACCAGGCCGCCATGAAAGCTCATGCCGCCCTCGTTGACGGCAAAGACCTCGAGCGGATGCGCCAGGTAGTAGCCGTCACCATAAAAGACAACGTAGAACAGGCGGGCGCCGATAATCAGGCCAAAGACCACGCCTACAACCACGCTCACCAGGTCATCAATCGTCAGATTAAGGCCCCAGCGTCGCTGCGTGCGATACATCACCACACCCGTGATGATAGCCCCCACGATATAGGCGATTCCGTACCAATAGATAGTAATGGGACCGGCCGAAATCGCCACGGGGTCCAAGCTTTGATACAACTCGTTGAGCACGATGTCCTCTTGTCTTTTGCTGTCGCCAGATACGTCGCCGTTATATCAAGCGGGCGCCCGCTTAATGCGAACGCCCGCGGCTTACATGTGACCGCAACCCCTTACGGGAGCGGGCGCAAATCGAATCAAATCGCCGTCGCCTTAGAACGGCTCGTACTCGTCCAACATGTCTGCGGCCTCGCCGGGAAGATTGGTGGCGACAACGCGCGTGACACCGGGCACGTGCTCCTTCAAAACGCGCTCAATGCCCATGGAGAGCGTGAGCTGGCTCATGGGGCAGCCGGCACAAGCACCTTGCAGCTCCAACGACACCACGCCGTCCTCGTCAACACCAACGTACACGAGGTCACCGCCATCGGCCTGAAGGTTAGGGCGAATCTCGTCGAGGACCTTCTTGAGATATTCTTCGTCAACAGCCACAGGGGCTCCTTTCGTCTTGATACCATGCGCTGGCGCTCATGCCGCCGGCACTCATGCATCACATGCATTCATATAGTACATGCTTGCAGACCCATGCGCGAGGTCACGCTCGATACCGGCTTGTGATTCTCCGTCATTTTTCATAGAGCGGAAATGCCCGCAGCAACAGTCGTCTACCCAAAAATAAACACCCGTCACCTTGAAGATTAACAATTGGTAACAAAGACTCAACCGTTGACCTTTGTTTCCACGCTATTGAGCACGTATACGTATGATATTGAACATCGCACGCAGCATCTTTTAAGCGTTATGCGCGCTGCGGTCGGATGGCACGAATAGACAGCGCGCCCAACAGCTTTGACTAACGACTTGAAGGGGTTGATTACCATGGCGAACATCAGCAGAAGGGACTTCATCGCCAGCGCCGGCCTGCTCCTGGCGGGCACGCTTGTGGGCTGCGGCTCAAATGGCTCCTCTGCCGGCTCTGCGGCCTCTGGCACCACCTACACCATTGGCGTGATTCAGCTTACCGAGCACAGCGCGCTCGACGCCGCCAACAAGGGTTTTGTCGAGGCCCTCGAGAAAAGCGGCTTGAACGTCAAGTTCGACCAGCAAAACGCCCAAAACGACCAGTCTGCCTGCCAGACCATCAGCTCTAAGTTCGTGAGCGACGGCGTCGACCTCATTTACGCGATCGCCACGCCCGCCGCACAGGCAGCCGCGGCAGCGACTACCGATATTCCCATCGTGGGTTGCGCCATCACCGACTACGCCGCCTCCGGCCTTGTGCAGGATAACGACAAGCCCGGCACCAACGTCACCGGCGCCTCTGACCTTACCCCGGTCGCCGAGCAGCTCGAGATGATGCAGAAGGTGCTGCCCGACGTTAAAAAGGTTGGCCTGCTCTACTGCACCGCCGAGTCCAACTCCGACGTCCAGATCAAGGCCGCTAAGGCGGAGCTCGACAAGCTCGGCATCGAGTACGACGACTTCACCGTCTCCAGCTCCAACGAGATTCAGTCTGTGGTCGAGTCTGCCGTGGGCAAGGTCGATGCGCTCTACTCCCCCACCGACAACACCATCGCCGCGGGCGCCGCGCAGGTCGGCCAGATCTGCAAGGAGAACAAGCTTCCGTTCATCGCTGGCGAGGAAGGCATGTGCAACGCCGGTGGCCTGTTCACCCTCTCCATCAACTACAAGGACCTGGGCAGCGCTGCAGGCAAGATGGCCATCAAGATCTTGAAAGGCGAGGCAAAGCCCGAGGATATGCCCATCGAGCACCTTTCCACCAAGAGCCTCGTCGTCGTAAAGAACGACGAGATGGCAAAGGCCATCGGCGTCGATCTTTCCGCCCTCGACGCATAAGGTCCGGCGGTTAGCTCGAGCCCGCGCTTACCACTCCCCGCGCCGCGACGCGCCCGCCTGCGGGTCCGTCGCGGCGTCTTTGATATCCCACGTTATCATCTAGCGGTATTTGTATTTTGAGCCACTCCCCCAGCGGGAACGCTCCGACGTCACATAAGGAGGCACATCAAATGTCCGTCGCACTACAGGGTGCCATCTCGCAAGGCATTCTCTGGGGCATCATGGTGCTTGGCGTGTTCATCACGTTCCGCCTGCTCGACATCCCCGATATGACCGTAGACGGCAGCTTCGCCCTGGGCGGAAGCGTCGTGGCGGTACTTATCGTCAATGCCCATGTACATCCTGCGCTGGCGATTCTTGCCGGCATGATTGCTGGCGGCCTCGCCGGGGCCATCACGGGAGTTCTCACCACGGTCTTTGAGATTCCCGCCATCCTCGCAGGTATTCTCACTCAGATTTCACTGTGGTCCATCAACTTGCGCATCATGGGCAAGTCCAACACCCCGCTTCTGGCCAACGACACGATCTTCTCCGACGCGTCCAGGCTAACGGGGCTGCCCCAAAGCACCGTATCGGCCCTTATGGGCATCATCATCGCCATTGTCATCGTGGCTGCGCTCTACTGGTTCTTTGGAACCGAGATCGGTTCTGCCCTGCGCGCCACTGGCAACAACGAGGACATGATTCGCGCACTTGGCGTCAACACGAACCGCACCAAGATGATCGCCCTCGTGCTCTCCAACGCACTCGTGGGCCTTGCAGGCGGCCTTATCTGCCAGAGCCAGAAGTACGCCGATATCGGCATGGGCACCGGCGCCATTGTCATCGGCCTTGCTGCGATCGTCATCGGCGAGGTCCTGGGACGTCTACTACCCGGCGGCCTCACCAAGTTCGGCGCGCGCCTGGCAGCCGCTGTCGTGGGCTCCGTGGTTTACTTCCTTATCCGAGCCTTCGTGCTGCAGATGGGCATGAACGCCAACGACATGAAGTTGCTCTCTGCCGTTATCGTCGTGCTTGCCCTGTGCATCCCCGTCGTTTGGGAGAAGTACAAACTGCGCAGCTCCTACTCGAGGGGAGATGATCAGGATGCTTAAGCTCTCCCACGTCAAGAAGACGTTCAACAAGGGCACCGTCACCGAGAAGCGTGCCCTTACCGGTGTTGACCTTGTTCTTAACGACGGCGACTTCGTTACCGTGATTGGTGGCAACGGCGCCGGCAAGTCCACACTGCTCAATATGATCGCCGGTGTGTACCCTCTCGATTCGGGCGTAATCGAGCTCGACGGTAAAGACATTTCGCGCATGACCGAACCCCAACGCGCCAAGTATCTTGGCCGCGTGTTCCAAGACCCCATGCGCGGTACCGCCGCCGACATGCAGATTGTCGAAAACCTGGCACTCGCCAAGCGCCGCGGCCTGCACCGCGGTCTTGCCTGGGGTGTCACCAAAGAAGAAAAAGCTGAGTTCCCGGCACTCCTCAAGAAGCTCGACTTGGGTCTCGATACGCGCATGGAAGCTAAGGTCGGTCTGCTTTCGGGCGGACAGCGCCAGGCCCTCACCCTGCTGATGGCCACCCTCACAAAGCCCAAGCTGCTGCTGCTTGACGAGCACACCGCAGCACTTGATCCCAAAACCGCATCCAAGGTCCTCGATCTCACCGAAGAGATCGTCGCCGAGAACAGCCTCACCACGCTGATGGTCACGCATAACATGAACGACGCCATCCGTCTGGGCAACCGCCTCATCATGATGCACGAGGGCCACGTTATCTACGATGTTGCCGGCAAAGAGAAGAAATCGCTCACCGTACCCGACCTGCTGCAGAAATTCGAAGAGGTCAGCAGCGGCGAATTCGCTAACGACCGCATGCTGCTGAGCTAATCCGAGCATACTGCGCGCCTACAAAAAGACCGCAATTCTAAGCAGCCTGTTTTACGGGGCGCCGAAGGTAATTCGGCGCCCCATTTTTAGTGGATCATTTCAAAACTCTTCGAAGTGCGTACCCTAAACTATAATTGCCGAGTAGACCCTTCTATTCGCGTGATAAAAGCCCGGGATTACAGAGGGTTGAATAATTTGTATACTCAGCTCTTTTGATTTAGGGTACGCACTTCGAATTGTTTTGTTTGAGTAGCATTTTACAAAGGTATTGAGCGTTTTAGTTTTGTGACAGGCTGCCGTGAAATGCTCATTATCTTTTGAACAGGCGCGGGCCGCACGAGGCCCAACCACAAAAAACGCCGCAGCGGCTCCTCGAAAAACGAAGAGCCCTGCAGCAGCACTTGGGATCGCGAAAGCCACTGGCTAGAGGGTTTCCATAGTCGCCGTGACCTCGGCCTCGCGGTCGTACGACGTCATGCCAACGCCGTCCACACACAGCTCGCCCATCTGATTGTCAAAGGGATCGTCGCGCAATGCCGGGTCGGCAGGCGTGAGCGAGGCAAAGAAACGCGCGTTGGCAGGCATGCGCCAGGGCCCCAGATTTCCAAAATAGAAATGTCTGCGGGCGTCGTCCCCCTCGCGGCGCGCTGCGGAACCAAAGGAGCAATCGGCCCAAAGCCAGCCCAGGCCCTCAATGTAGAACATCGCCCAATCGTGGCAGCCCACCGAATCGGGCTTTACGTACAAACCGCTCTGCCATCGTGCCGGAACGCCGCCCAGGCGACATAGTGCCATAAACGTGCAGGCGAACACGCCGCAATCCGCACGGCGAGAACGCGCACACGAATCCGCAATACTATCCAGCAGCACATAGGCCGGCTGATAACGGTAATCCACATTCTGCGTAACCCACAGATACGCCGCGCGGGCGCGCTCGAGCATATCCTCGGCAGGAATATCTGCATAGAGGCGCCCAGCGACCGAGCGAAGATACGGGGTAAACGTCAGGTGCGGTTCCTCGGCGGCAAGATCCTCTGGCGTAGGAGCGGGCGCGGGCGCAAACGGCGCGTCCCATACGGGAGCAACGGGATTGTCTGCCCACAGATCCACATAGGGGGCGCGAATGGTGTACTCATACTCGACAAAGAACGAACGCTCACCCTGCACATCCCAGTGGACCGTCCGCTGCGGTGCTGTCGCAGGCGCGATCTGTGCCCCCTCGCTCGCCTCAACGAGCTTGATATCCGCCACCTGCTGACCGGAAGGATACGGAATCCATGCCATGACGTGCGTTTCGGGATCCACATCAACACGCTTGCCCACGCTAAGCGTATGACGCACGCGCACGCGGCGCTCGGCATATCCCTTCGAGCGCATCTCGTCGAGCACGGCGAGCTGATCTGCGCGATCGGTTGGAGGACAAGCAAGACCCGGAACGTCATTAGGGTACAGACGCAGCGACTCCACACAACTTTGCAAGAAACGTTGCTCGCCGTCCACGTACCGCCAGTCAAGACGCTCGCGATCGATAAGGGTATCCAGCTCGGCATCGCCAAACTCAGGCCACTCAGCGCGAATCTGCCCGATAACATCAGCGCGTGTCAAACAAAAATCGCGGCGCGTACGCAGCAGACGAGTATGTTCCGCACGAAGGCACGGCTCCATCTCGGGACGGTTCCCTGCCTCGAGCTCCTCTTCGATAAGACGAAGCGCACGGTCATACTCCCCCGCGACGATAAAACGCGCAATATGCGGCGGCACACCATCGTTCAAATGGCGAAAATCGTCGTTCACGGTCACTACCTGCTGCATGGTGCCCCCACTCCAGTGCGGCGCCGTATCAGCGCCCCAATACGCGAGCCGGCGCCGCCATTCCATACAGGCGTGCCGACTCCCCAATGCAATATGTTCAAACGCAAGACACTCCGCACGCCCGACCGAACATGCGGAGTGCAAGCATTCTGGCTTCTAGCCTACGCCAAGGCCTCAACCACTTTGTCGCCCATATCGGCGGTACCGACGATCTTCTCGACAGGCGTATCGGAATCGGCGATGTCGCGCGTGCGCCAGCCCTCGTTAAGCACGCGTTCGACCGCCGCCTCGATCCATGCGGCCTCTTTGGTCATATCGAAGGCATAGGTGAGCATCATTGCCACCGAGAGAATCTGGGCGAGCGGGTTGGCAACCCCCTGGCCCGCGATATCGGGAGCGCTGCCGGCGCTGGGCTCAAAAAGCGACACGCCGTCGCCCAGCGATGCCGAGGCGAGCATGCCAAGCGAACCGGTAATCTGCGCCGCCTCGTCGGAGAGGATGTCGCCGAACATGTTCTCGGTTACCACGACATCAAAGTCGGCCGGTCGATTGATGAGCTGCATGGCGGTGTTGTCCACAAGCAGATCTTCAAGTTCGATATCTGGATATTCCTCGTCATGCACGCGATGCACTATCTCGCGCCACATGCGGGAGGTCTCGAGCACGTTGCGTTTATCGACGCTCGACACCTTGCCGCGGCGCCTGCGAGCCGCCTCGAACGCCTGACGGGCGATGCGCTCGACTTCGTACTCGCAGTACTCCATCACGTCGACCGCGCGCTGGCCAGTCGCGTCCGCAGCCCCTGCACCGTCCTCGTCGTAAAAGCGCTCGTGCTTGCCAAAGTAAATGCCGCCGGTAAGTTCGCGGACGAGCACCATGTCGACACCCTTGATAACTTCGGGACGAAGCGTCGATGCGCCGGCAAGCGTGTCGTAGATCTTCACCGGACGAAGATTGGTGTAAAGCCCCAGAGCTTTGCGGATACGCAGCAAGCCTTGCTCGGGGCGCGGTGCCGCCGGATCGGTCGAATCCCACTTTGGGCCACCGACGGATGCCAACAGTACGGCGTCCGACGCCTTTGCCGCGGCAAGCGTGGCCTCGGGCAGCGGATCCGCGCACGCGTCGATCGCGGCTCCACCGATAAGCGCGTCCTCGCAAATAAACTCGACGCCGGCACGCGCCCCCACTGCGGCAAGAACCTTCTTGCCCTCAGCGATGACCTCGGGTCCAATGCCGTCGCCCGGCAGGGTGCATACCTTATAGCTCTTTTTCACGTTGCAACTCCAATCGAGGGTTGAGGGGCCTTTGCAAAAAGGGTTTTCCACGGTCGTCTACTCCGCCTGCGCCTCGGCGATCTTTTGCTTGGTGCGCTCTACCAAACCGCCGGCATTGATGATGTCTTGGATAAACGGCGGGAACGGCTGCGCGTGGAAGATTGCGCCCGTCGTCTCATCCACAATCGTGCCGGTATCGGCATCGACACTCACCACATCCCCATCTGAGATGGCGTCCACAGCCTCCGGGCATTCCAGAATCGGCAGGCCCATGTTGATCGAATTGCGGTAGAAGATGCGCGCGAAGCTCTTGGCGATCACACAGGAAACACCTGCAGCCTTGATGGCGACCGGCGCGTGCTCGCGCGAGGAGCCACAGCCAAAGTTCTCGTCAGCAACAATGATGTCACCGGGCTTTACGCGCTCCACAAACGTGGTATCCAGGTCCTCCAGGCAATGCTTGGCAAGCTCTGCCGGATCTGACGTGTTGAGATAGCGAGCCGGAATGATGACATCGGTATCGATGTCACGGCCATAACGAAAAACAGTCCCGTTGAATTTCATATCATTCACCTTTCCCGGGAAGGAGCAGCCAGGCTTTATTTGCCATTTCAGACAGTCCTGCTCGCACGAACGTGACATTTAGTCACGTTCGGCTCGTGCGGAAACTCATGTCAAATAAAGCCTGGCCCCTCCCTCGCGCATCATGGTCTTCTATCGAATACAACTTCCACAGCGCAACGTTGTTGGACTTGCAACGCTGCGCATTTCTGGCCCAGCCGTACCGTGCTATTTTCAGCAGGGGCTTTGGGCTCTGCTCGCTATGGGTTCCGCACGAGCAGGACTGTCCGCAGGTGCAATCAAAGCCCAAAAAGCCCCGGGTGCCTACAAGTCTGAGGGCAACGCAATGTGGCCGGCGACGGCAGAAGCGGCGCAAACGGCGGGGCTTGCCAGGTAGACCTCGGACGTGGGATCGCCCATACGGCCCACGAAGTTACGATTGGTCGAAGAAATGCAGCGCTCCCCTGCAGCGAGGATGCCCATGTAGCCGCCCAGGCATGGGCCGCACGTGGGCGTCGAGACCACACAGTGCGCGTTGATAAAGACGTCCATTAGGCCCTCGTGCACGCACTGGAGCCACACCTTCTGGGTTGCAGGAATCACGATACAGCGAACGTTCTCGGCAACCGTACGCCCGCGCAGGACCTCGGCCGCGGCGCGCATATCCTCGATACGGCCGTTGGTGCACGAACCGATAACGGCCTGGTCGACCGCGATATGACGGCTCTCGGCAACGGAATGCGTATTGCTGGGCAGATGCGGCCAGGACACGCACGGCTCGATCTCGGCGGCATCGATTTTGATGACCTGCTTGTACTCGGCATCCACATCGGGATGATACTCAACCGGCGTGCGGCGAGCGCGGGCAGCCACGTACTCGCGGCACTTGTCGTCCACCTCAAAGAGACCGGCCTTGCCGCCCGCCTCAATTGCCATATTTGCGATGGTCAAACGTCCCTCAACAGAGAGGTTCTCAATCGTCGAGCCGCCAAACTCCATAGCGCAATAAAGGGCGCCGTCAACACCGATCTTGCCGATGATATGCAAGATGATGTCCTTTGCCGTGGCACCCGCAGGGAGCTCGCCATCGATCTCAAAGCGAATAGTCTCGGGCACCTTGAACCAGGCACGGCCCGTTGCCATGCCCACGCCGGCGTCGGTGGAGCCCACGCCGGTTGAGAAGGCGCCGATGCCGCCGTAGGTGCAGGTGTGGGAATCGGCACCGATCATGAGGTCGCCGGGCACCACAACGCCCTGCTCGGGCAGCAGCGCATGCTCAATACCCATACAACCCTGCTCAAAATAGTTGACGATCTTATGCTCATGGGCAAAATCGCGCGTGACCTTGGTCTGCTCGGCACTCTTGATGTCCTTGTTGGGCGCGTAATGGTCGGGCACGAGGCAAATACGCTCGCGGTCAAAAACTCCAGCACCAATCTCGCGCACCGTCTTGATGGCGATGGGAGCCGTAATGTCGTTGGCGAGCACCAGGTCGAGGTCACACTCAACCAGCTGGCCCGGCACAACCTCATCAAGACCTGCGTGCGCTGCCAAAATCTTCTCTGCCATGGTCATGGGACGTGCCATGTGATTCTCCTCTCATGCGGGCTTGCGCCTGCCGAATATCGTTATTTGCCCTCTTTTGAGCGGGCGGTCTGAATCATGCGGTTAACTGCATTCACATAGGCCTTCGCACTCGAAACGATGATGTCGGTATCGGCACCGCGGCCGGTATAGATCTTGCCGTCTTCGGCCGTGATGCGTACCGTTACCTCACCGATGGCATCAATACCGCGGCTGATAGCCTTGACAGAGAACTCCGCCAGGTCGCCATGGACCGCAACAACTTTGTCCACCGCCTTATAAGCGGCGTCAACAGGACCGGTACCCGTCGCGCACACCACGTGCTTGACGCCCAGCTCGTCGCTGATAGTCGCCGTAGCCGTGGGAACCAGCGGGTCGCCGCAGGACACCTGCAGGGCGTCGAGGGTATAGATAGCCTTCACCTCGCGCTGACGCTCCTGCACCATCGACTCAAGGTCCTCGTCAAAGACTTCCTTCTTCTGGTCGGCGATTTCCAGGAAGCGATGGTAGACGTCTTCAAATGCAGCGTCATCAAAGGTGTAGCCCAGCTCGCCCAGGCGGTGGCGCAAGGCAGCGTGGCCAGAACGGGCGGACAGGATGATCTCGGAGCCAGCGGCACCCACATCTGCCGGGTCGATAATCTCGTAGGTATCGCGAGCCTTGAGCACGCCATCCTGATGAATGCCAGAGCTATGCGCAAAGGCATTGGCACCGACAATCGCTTTGTTTGGCTGCACGTTGATACCGGTGATGGAACTCACCAATCTGGAGGCGCGCGTGAGCTCACGGGTTACAACATCGGTATGGGCATCGAGGGCCTCTCCGTGCATTTTAATGGCCATAACGACCTCTTCGAGCGAAGTGTTGCCCGCGCGCTCGCCCAAGCCATTGATGGTGCATTCGATCTGCGTGGCACCGTTTTGGACAGCATCGAGGGCAAGGGCAGTGGCCATGCCCAGGTCGTTATGCGTATGCACGGAAATGGTCACATCTTCGATACCTTCGACGCGCTCACGCAGGTCCTTAATGCGCGTGCCAAAATTCCAAGACATGTTATATCCCGTAGTATCGGGAATGTTAACGACCGTCGCACCGGCCTTCACCGCAGCCTGGATAATACGAACGAGGAATTCCTGATCGGAACGCCCGGCGTCCTCGGCATAGAACTCAACGTCGTCCACAAAGTTGCGAGCGTACTTCACGGCATGAATTGCGCGCTCGATGGCCTCGTCTTCGGAGAGATGAAGCTTGTCACGCAGATGGGAGGGAGAGACGCCCAAGCCGGTATGGATACGCGGACGCTTGGCGCTCTTCAGGGCCTCGGCGGCTACCTCGATATCCTTATCCACGGCACGTGTCAGACCGCATACGGTGCAGGTGTCACCGGCAATCTTTCCGATTTCGTGAACCGACTTAAAATCGCCCGGACTGGAAATGGGGAAACCAGCCTCGATAACATCCACATTCATGCGCACGAGCTGGCGCGCAATGATAAGCTTCTCTTCGGTATTCATGCTGGCGCCAGGCGATTGCTCACCGTCGCGCAGAGTAGTATCGAAGATTGCGATTTTGCGGGTCATGGTTCCTCCTGTACATCAAAGCCGCCGGGCGACTATGTTCAACATGCCGGGCTTTGTAGACACGTACAGGCGAAAGATAGAAAAACACCCGAGCGCTCATACGGACCGCAAAGCGATGGTCAGTTACGCACTCGGGTGTTAAGCAAGTTAAAAAGATCCCAAGCGCGACTACCTTAGTAGCGCGAGGGCTAGGAGTGCAGTTGCAAAGGCGTTATTCGTCATGGTATGTGCACTCCTCTCAGATAAAGTCTTAATAGAGATTAATTTAGCAGAATCGAAGTTAACTTAGAACAGAAAATCCGATTGTTTCAACTTTGAAAACGAACGGAATAACGATGCTCACCTAAAAGAAAACCCGGCTCGCAAATGCGAACCGGGTTTAGAAGAACGAGTCACTTCGAACGACTACTCAGCGAGAAAGTTACGCTGAACAGCAGGGTCGACCTTGACGCCAGGACCCATGGTGGAGCTGATGGAAATGCTCTTCACGTACTTGCCCTTAGCAGAAGCGGGCTTAACGCGCAGAATCTCGGTGTAGAGGGCAGCGTAGTTCTCGGCGAGCTGCTCGTTGGAGAAGGACTTCTTGCCCAGGGGCACATGGCAGATGCCATAACGGTCGGCGCGATACTCAACGCGACCAGCCTTGAGCTCGGAGACCATCTTGGCAACATCCATGGTAACGGTGCCGAGCTTGGGGTTCGGCATCAGGCCACGGGGGCCGAGGATCTTGCCGATGCGGCCAACCTTGGCCATCATGGTCGGCAGAGCGATGGCAGCGTCGAACTCGATGTTGCCCTTCTGAATCTCGGCGATCAGCTCGTCGGAGCCAACGATGTCGGCACCGGCCTCGCGAGCCTCATCGGCCTTAGCGCCCTCAGCGAACACGGCAACGCGAACGGACTTGCCGGTACCGTGAGGCAGGGAGATGGAGCCACGGATGTTCTGATCGGCCTTACGGGTGTCGACACCAAGGCGGAAGTGAGCCTCGATGGTCTCGTCGAAGTTGGCGGTTGCAACCTCCTTGACGAGAGTGACAGCCTTAAACGGGGTGTAGAGCTGAGCGGAATCAACCTTCTCAGCGGCGGAGCGGTACTTCTTACCGTGCTTAGCCATAATACATACCTCCTGTGGTCAAACGGGCCTGAGCCCTCCCACATCAGCGCGTGCCCTATTGCACGCAAACGGGCACGACACGCATCGTGCCCGAAATTACCTAAACAGTATCGCTACTCGGCGATGGTGACGCCCATGGAGCGAGCGGTGCCAGCGACGATCTTCTTGGCGGCCTCGATATCGTTAGCATTGAGGTCCGGCATCTTGATCTCGGCGATCTTGGTGAGCTGCTCTTGAGTAAGCTGACCAACCTTGTCGGCCTGGGGCTTAGCAGAGCCACTCTTGAGCTTGAGCTCCTTCTTGATGAGGTGAGCCGCAGGAGGGGTCTTCGTCACGAAGGTGAAGGAACGATCCTCATAAACGGTGATCTCAACGGGAATGATGTCGCCCTGCTTGTCCTGCGTAGCGGCATTGAACGCCTGGCAGAACTGCATGATGTTGACCTGAGCAGCACCCAGTGCCGGGCCAACGGGAGGAGCGGGGTTAGCAGCGCCAGCAGGAATCTGGAGCTTAATGACAGTAGCAACCTTCTTCTCAGCCATGTCAAAACCTTCCTAAAACACGAATGTGTCTACAGTGCCAATATGTTCAACGCGTACCCGTTAGAAGCAATCCATCCGGTGAGCAGCCGGCAGATGAGCGTGAACGCGAGAACGAACTAAGAAATAACGGAGACCTGATCGAACGAAAGCTCGACGGGAGTCTCGCGGCCAAAGATCATCAGAGTAACCTTGACCTTGCCAGCCTCGGGGTTAACCTCGGAGACCTTACCATCAAAGTCCGCAAGGGGACCGGAAGTAACGCGAACAGACGAGCCGACCTCGATATTGACGGTCGTACGCTTAGGCGCACCGCCCTTATCGCTCTTGCGCATCATCTTGTTGTACTCTTCACGCGAGAGAGGAGCGGGCTTACCGTTGCCGCCCAGGAAACCGGTGACGCCGGGGGTGTTGCGAACGCACGTCCAAGAGTCGTCATCCATCTCCATACGAACGAGAACATAGCTCGGGAAGATCTTGGAGTCCTTGGTCTCGCGAGCACCGTTCTCCTTAATCTCGGTCACACGCTCGGTGGGAATCTCGATATCAAAGATGCGGTCGGTCATACCCATGGTCTCGATGCGATGCTCAAGATCGGACTTAACGCGGTTCTCGTAACCAGAGTACGTGTGGACGACATACCAGCGCTTGGACATGCTTAACCCCTCAATCCGGAGAAGGCCACCAGCGCCTGACCGATACCGGCATCAAGCAGCGCGATGACAACGCCAACAACGATCAGGGAAACGCAAACCGTGACGGTGTAGTTGATGAGCTCCTTCTTGGAGGGCCATACAACGCGCTTCATCTCGGAACGCACGGAAGAGAAATACTTCTTGATGCGAGCAAACAGGCCGGGCTTCTTGTTCTTGTCCTTGGTCTTAACCTTAGTGGTCTTCTTGACCTCAGGCTTAGCAGCAGCCTTGTTGGAGCCCTGCTGAGACTTCTTCTTGGTCTTCTTGTTGGCCATGAACATTTACCTCCGGCACAGACCCAACATACAGTAACAAACCGTAAGCCTCCTATGGAGGCTTACGGATCAAAGACTGGCACGCCAGGAAGGACTCGAACCCTCAACACTCGGTTTTGGAGACCGATGCTCTACCAATTGAACTACTGGCGTATGTCAAAAGAGACTAGCGAGTCTCTTTATGCACGGTGTGACGACGGCACCAGGGGCAATACTTTTTAAGCTCCATGCGATCAGGGGTGTTGGCCTTGTTCTTGGTCGTCGTGTAATTACGACGCTTGCACTCGGTGCAGGCAAGTGTAACGAGAGTACGCATGTGTCTTTTACCTCCAAATACCGTACCTCACGGGCACGGTGGTAAACATTATCATCTGCAATGGGGTTATGTCAATGCGATTTACGTCTCCATGATTTTTCTGCAGATCCAGAACACAATCCTGTCATTAGTGCGCATCGACACAAAAACCCGGCTCCCCCGAAGAGGAACCGGGTTAATGAAATCAACAGCTCGAGTAGCTAAAGTTACTCGATGATGGTGCTGACGATGCCCGAGCCGACGGTGTGGCCACCCTCGCGGATAGCGAAGCGCAGGCCCTCCTCCATGGCGATCGGGTGAATGAGGTCGCCCTCGATGGTGATGTGGTCACCAGGCATAGCCATCTCGGTGCCCTCAGGAAGCTTCACGGTACCGGTAACGTCGGTGGTACGGAAGTAGAACTGCGGACGATAACCATCGAAGAACGGGGTGTGACGGCCGCCCTCCTCCTTGGTCAGAACATAGATCTCGCCGGTGAACTTGGTGTGCGGGGTAACCGAACCGGGCTTGCAGAGAACCTGGCCGCGCTCGATGTCCTCGCGCTTGATGCCGCGGAGCAGCAGACCGACGTTGTCGCCAGCCTCGCAGAAGTCCATGGACTTACGGAACATCTCGATACCGGTAACAACGGTGCTCTGGGTGTCCTTGATACCGACGATCTCGACGGGCTCGTTGAGCTTGAGCTCACCGCGCTCGACACGACCGGTAGCAACAGTGCCACGGCCGGAGATGGTCATAACGTCCTCGACAGCCATCAGGAACGGCTTCTCGTTGTCACGGGAAGGAGTCGGGATGTACTCGTCAACAGCATTCATGAGCTCGCGGATGGACTCCATCCACTTCTCCTCGCCGTTGAGGGCGCCGAGAGCAGAACCACGGATGACGGGGATGTCGTCGCCGGGGAAGTCGTACTCGGAGAGGAGCTCACGGGTCTCCATCTCGACGAGGTCGATCAGCTCGTCGTCGTCGACCATGTCGCACTTGTTCAGGAACACGACGATGTAGGGGACGCCGACCTGACGGGCGAGAAGGATGTGCTCACGGGTCTGAGCCATCGGGCCATCGGTAGCAGCGATAACCAGAATAGCGCCGTCCATCTGAGCAGCACCGGAAATCATGTTCTTGACATAGTCAGCATGGCCCGGGCAGTCGACGTGAGCGTAGTGACGAGCAGCGGTCTCGTACTCGACGTGGGAGACGGAGATGGTAATACCACGCTCGCGCTCCTCGGGAGCCTTGTCGATGTTCTCGAACGCGGTGAAGTCGGCCTTGCAGCCCTCGGTCTCAGAGAGAACCTTGGTGATGGCAGCCGTCAGCGTGGTCTTGCCGTGGTCAACGTGACCGATGGTGCCGATGTTAACATGCGGCTTAGTGCGCTCAAACTTTTCCTTGGCCATGAAGCCCTCCTCTTTCAAAGGTGTCCTTTTGGACGTGCCTTTATACCTAAGTGGCCCCCCTAAAAGGATTTAGGAGAGCCACCTTGTTACCTGGTAGCGGTGACTGGATTCGAACCAGTGACGCCACGGGTATGAACCGTGTGCTCTGACCAACTGAGCTACACCGCCAAATGGAGCCTGCAACCAGACTTGAACTGGTGACCTCTTCGTTACCAACGAAGTGCTCTACCGACTGAGCTATACAGGCAACATAAGGGTGGGAGCTATAGGATTCGAACCTATGTAGGCAAAGCCAACGGGTTTACAGCCCGTCCCCATTAACCACTCGGGCAAACTCCCACGGATGTTCTTGATCGCATTGGCTCTAAGCTTTTGCGCTCGCGAACGAAAGAGATATTACGACGCGGGTGTGCAACCTGTCAATCAGAAAGCTATAATACACGGTTCCGGGCGTATCTATCTTTCTCTTTCCTGGGGTTTTGTTGCTTTAGGCAAGTGGAGCAATGAATATGGTGTGAAGACCGCAGGTAATTGAGGGGGTGTTTGAGGCGTCCCTCAATTGGCTCCTTTAAAGCGAGCACGTCGTTCACCGCATGATTGCCTCTCTTTGCATCTTGCATTGCAAATAAAAGTTATCCAAAACGACCCGGTCCCCGCAGCGTACATTTCCTATAGGGCTATATATAGTTCCGTATAGATGCGGCGGGTGTTGCGCCTGGCCGCGCTTTCCACGTCCGCACGCTGCGTGAAACAGCAGGCCAGAAATGAAGATGCCTCTGGCCTGCAAGCTATTTCAATCGTTAGCCGTTTAGTAGCGCCATTAAAGTATCGAAAATGATTCATAGCGCAACGTAGAAAAAGCTCATGTGTCGCAAACGACTCGATCATGAGTCTTTTTATGGCTTATATTTAGTGCTTGTTCATTGCGAAAAAAGCAGGCCAGAAGCGATAACACCTCTGGCCTGCTATTTTTCATGGAGCCAGTGACAGGAATCGAACCCGCAACCCACTGATTACAAATCAGTTGCGCTACCGTTGCGCCACACTGGCACGCTTGGCGCTCTCGCGCGAAGCTTGTTTAGGATAAAGGAATTAAGGGCAAGGTGCAACATAAACGGCAAGCTCAAACGACCGCTCCATACCGTCCAGATCGGCTCCATCGTTTTCGCCAAAGCCAACTGTCCCTCGTCAAAACGAATGGCTTCACGATTTAGATCATCCATGGAGTTGCCAGCTGCTCAATATGATCTTGTAAGACGCACTGAGGCTCGCTCTTTGCAGAAATGAATCCCGTAACGTGCACCAAGGTTCACGCATCCCCTAAATGATTGGCGGATACTCATACGTTTTCGAAATGATTGGCGGGACTTCGCGCATTATCTGGCCGAATTCTCCCATGAAACGTATTCGGAACCGCCGCTTATTTAAAAATGATTGAAAAGCCGCCACTCATCCAAGGCAGCGGCACCGGAAACCGTATCCAAATCCGCCAGTCATTTACAAACGATTGAAAAGCCGCCAATCGTTCGAAGCGCCAGCGCAAGAAACGTTTCGAATCCGCCAGGCATCTTCTTATTATCCATCTCCGCGCACACCTGGGGCCGTCGTGTCAGATGACTGGCGGATTCTCATACATTTAGAAACCCCACTGGGAGAATGACTGGCGGCGATTCATACGTTTCGCAATGAGTGGCGGAACCGATAGCGAAATTGAGCCGCATCCCGCCTCAAAACGAGCAAGGACCCGCCACTCGATCAGAAACGAGCGAGAAACCGCCACTCGAGCGCAGGAACCGATAGCGAAATTGGACCGCATCCCGCCTCAAAACGAGCGAGAAAACGCCACTCGAGTGCAGGAATCACTTAGCAGCAATCCCGCCGCTCAACCACGGGGAACCCACCGGCACCGGTTGTGGACCTGGAAACGAACCAAGGCCTCGAGCGCAATCGAACCAAGAGCCACCGTTGCGCCCCACAGACGTCGATATCGGCAAATGAAACCCATGGGGCGGCGCTCATCCGAGCTGCCCCATCAAATCTTATCTTCCACGCAATGCCTTGAGCTTGGCAAGCGCCTCGGGGCTCAGACGGCTTCCCAAGGTCATCTTGATCTGCGGAGCCTCCTCGACCTCGGCGACATCTCGGTCGATCTGCTCGATCTCACCCAAAAGCATACGGGCAGAGATGCGCGTCACGCCCTTGCCCATCACCGTCGCCTGGATCATGGCGTCGCTTGTCACCACCGTACAGGCGCGGCCGGTCTCGCGCGCCTCGGTGCAAATACGCTGCACCACGGTATCAGCCGAAACCCCCGTGGGCGAAAACTCGATACGGCAGCCCGCCTGAGAGATATTCGGGCGCTCGGCAGAAACATTGCCCGCACCGTCGAAAACGATTACGGCCTCGTAGCGACCCTGGGCAAACGCAGCTACATCCGAGATGAGCGCCGTGCGTGCCGAGGCATGGACATCACGCGAATAGGGATCGTCCGAGCGATCGTACACCAGGCGCTCGTAGCGCGGCGTCGAATGAATGATGTTGTAGCCATCGACCACCAAGAGCTCCCGTTTTCCCGACGCATTGGTGCCGCGTGGCGGAACATCGGGCGTCTCAAACGCCGCCGAAAACGCATTGCCCACTCCATACGTGCTGGCCGAGACGGTCTCGCGCACCGAGCTCTCGCCAAATCGCTTCGCCTTGGCTTTGGCACGACTTTTCTTTCCCATGGCTACTCCCCCAGCTCAGATGCATTGCGACGCATCCACTCAAAGCACAAGGCGCATGCTGCCTGAGCGACATTCAGGCTCTCGGTAAGACCACGCTGCGGAAGTTTGGTCAGAAAGTCGCACTTTTCGAGCACTAGGCGTGAAATGCCATCGCCCTCGGAACCCATGACAAGCGCAACGCGCCCCTGGAGGGGAGAGTCCCAGCACACATTTTGCGCATGCTCGGAAGCGCCAGCCACCCAAAAGCCCGCGTCTTTAAGATCGTCGAGCGCTCGAGCGATGTTGGGGACCTGCGCAATAGGCAGGTGCATCACAGCACCCGCCGATGTCTTATAGCTGCCCACGGTGACACCTGCGGCACGCTTGTTGGCAATGACCACGCCAGCAGCGCCCACAACCTCGGCAGATCGAACGATGGCGCCAAAGTTGCCATCATCGGTCACATGGTCAAGCACGAGTACGAGGGCTGGTCCCTCACCCGCACGAGCGATGATGTCCGCGATGCCGGCATACGGGAAAGACCCGACCTCGAGCGCGATGCCCTGATGCGCCCCATGGCTGGAAATGGCATCGAGCTGCGCTCGAGGCACCATCTTAATGGGAATGTTCGCACGATAGAGGTCGTCAATCAGACGAGCGAGCGCCGCATCGGAGCCTTGGCCGTCGGCAACGAGAGCGCGCTTGACCGGAAAGCCCGTGCGCAACGCCTCGGCGGCAGCACGACGTCCCTCGATAAAGTCGCCCGCGGGTACAGCCGCGCGCAACCTTGGCGCGTCACCGCGACGGGAAGGTTCACTCCCCTGTCTAGGGCCACGCGAGGGTGCCTTGCGCGAAGCTTGCGAGCGGCCGCCACGAGAGGCGTCCTTCTTTTGGTTGTTTCCACGTGCGCGCTTGTCCGCCACGATATCTCTCCTCGATTAAAGAAGGTTCAACAATAGATGCGTCGGCTCTCCCCCGCCCGCCGCGAGCACACCGCTCTGACCCCGGAGGCCGCGGGTTTTCCAGGTGCCCGAGATCGCCCTGAAAGAGGAGGGAAGCGTACTTGGGTACGCAAGCGACGATTGAGCGGCGAGGTGCGGTGCCCGAATCCGAGGCCGCGGGTTTTCCAGGTGCCAGAGATTGCCCTGAAAGAGGAGGGAAGCGTACTTGAGGTACGCGACCGACGGTTGAAGGGCAAGGTCGGGTGCCTGGGCCCGGAAGTACGACCGGTCACAGCGCCGCAGATCGCCCCGAAAGAGGAGCGCCGCGTACTTGGGTACGCAAGCGACGATTGAGCGGCGAGGTGCGGTGCTGTGATCCGGTCGTCGGGATTAGGCCGACTTGATACGGGTGCCCGCCGCCGTATCCTCAATAACCAGGCCCAAATCCTTGAGCTGGTCACGAATGGCGTCGGCAAGATCCCAGTTCTTGGCTGCACGGGCCTCGGCGCGGGCGGCCAAGATCTTCTCGGCAGCCTCCGCAACGTCGTCGCCCTCAAAATCAACCAGCTCACGGGCCACGTCGAGCAGACCTGTGGGCAGCTCCTCCTCGGGCTCGGGCAGCTCGATACCCAGCGTGGAGAGCAACTCTGTCAGGGTATCGGCTCCAGCAAGCGCCACCGACGCCGCGGCAGCGTCGCCCGCGGCCTCCAAGTACTGGTTGCACTCGGTCACAAAACCAAAGACAGCGCCCAGGGCACCGGCGGTGTTGAAGTCGTCGTCCATGCACTCGGCAAAGCTCGCGCGAACGGCAGCGGTCTTTGCAGCGAAATCCTCGGCAAGAGCAGCGTCTGCCTGAGCCGTTGCATGCGATGCCGCCCAGCGCAGGTTCTGCACCGTACCGGCGATACGCGTCAGCGAGCTCTCGGCACCGTCCAAACGATCCCACGAGAAATCGAGCGGCGAGCGATAGCTTGTTTGCAGCATGAGCAGACGCAGTGCCGCACCAGAATGCTTCTCCAAAACCTCGGCCAACGTAAAGAAGTTGCCAAGCGACTTGCTCATCTTCTCGCCATCGACCAAAAGCATGCCCGTATGCATCCAGGTATTGGAAAAGCCCTGATGCCAAGCGCAGGTGGCCTGGGCGCACTCGTTCTCATGGTGCGGGAAGGCGAGGTCGGATCCGCCACCGTGAATATCGATAGGCACGCCCAAATAGCGATGCACCATGGCAGCGCACTCGGTGTGCCAACCGGGGCGGCCTTTGCCCCACGGAGAATCCCACATGGGCTCACCGGGCTTGGCGGCCTTCCACAAAGCGAAGTCGAGCGGATCGCGCTTGTCCTCGTTCTCCTCGATACGCGCGCCCACCATCAAATCATCGATATTGCGGCCCGAAACCTCGCCATAGGTGGGATCGCTGCGCACGGCAAAGTACACGTCACCGTTATCGGCGGCGTAGGCGTGGCCCTGCTCGATCAAGGTCTTGATCATGCCGATCATGGGGCCGATCTCTTTGGTCGCACGCGGACGAATATCGGGATCGAGCACGTTGGCGGCGCGCATGATGCCGATGAACTTGTCGGAAAACTCGCTTGCCACCTCGGCGGCGGTGCGGCCCTGTTCATTGGCGCGCTTGATGATCTTGTCGTCTACGTCAGTGAGATTCTGCGCAAAGGTCACCTCATAGCCCTTGGCAATAAGCCAGCGACGAATAACGTCAAAGCTGATAAACGTGCGAGCGTTGCCGATGTGGATATTGTCGTAGACGGTGGGGCCGCACACGTACATGCGAACCTTGCCCTCTTCGATGGGTGCGAACTCTTCCTTTTTATGCGTGGCGCTGTTGTAGATACGCATTGATTACTCCTCAGATTTCTTCTCGAGCAGGCACACGGCCCAGGCGCCGATGCCCTCGCCCTGGCCTTCCCAGCCCAGGTGCTCGGTTGTTGTTGCCGCGACGCCCACCGATTCGATATCGACCCCCAAAGCGCGGCTCAAGTTGGCGCGCATCTGGTCGCGATGAGGTGAGATCTTGGGCTCCTGGCAAGCGATGGTGCAGTCGGCGTCGACAAATTCGAAGCCAAGGCCGCGCACATGTTCCATAACGCGCGCGAGCAACACCAGCGAGTCGGCGCCCTCGTAGGCAGGATCGGTGTCGGGAAAAAGCTTCCCGATATCCCCGGCACGAGCAGCGCCCAAAATGGCATCTGCCAGGGCGTGGGCCAACACGTCGGCGTCGGAGTGCCCAAGCAGCCCTTTATCATGCGGAATATCGACCCCGCCGATAATACATCGGCGCCCTTCCACCAGACGATGGACATCGTAGCCGTGTCCGATGCGAAGTTGAGAGGACATGCAGACAGCCCCTTCATGTCAATGCCGATACGTCCGAACCATCATAGCATTGACAAGCTGGTTGAACGTGAGGAGCACAACCGGCCAACGTTGCCGCTCAACCGATACGCAATATTGGCGAAGCTTGAAATACGGGATAATGGCCTTGAATGTGGGTCCCTCGTCATCCCTAACTTCAATGGGCTCTCGCATCGCTGCATTACACGTGCTGTTATTTGTGAATGTAAGGAGGCGTGGCATATGAATGCATTGGGATGCAAGGCGTATCTTGAGCGTATCGGCTACCTGGAAGAGCCACACGCAAATAAAGAGTGTCTGGAAAAGCTCATGGAGCTGCAGCTCCAGCGCGTCCCCTTTGAAAACCTGGAGCCTTTCAAAGAAAAGAAGGTTCCGTCTCTCAAAACCGAGGACATCTTCCAAAAGATCGTCCGCCAAGGACGGGGCGGATACTGTTTTGAGCTGAACAAGATCTTCTACGAGCTGCTTGAAGGCTTGGGCTTTGAGGTAACGCCGCTGGCGGTACGAGTCCTATGGAACCTGGAAGAGCTCCCTCCCATCTTGCACAGAGCCACGATGGTTGCTCTGGAAGACGGGCCCTATTACTGCGACGTGGGCTACGGCGGCCCCGGCCCCAGGTATCCGGTCAAGTTGGAAGACGGCCTTCATGCCGAGAAAAGCGGCGATTTCCGCATCACAATGGAGCCGCAGGATACCAACGGGGAAATCCTGATGGAGCGGAAGCGGGACGGAGAATATCGCCCCCTTCTGAGCTTTATGCTGCATCCTGCGCAGGATGCAGATTTTGATGTGCTGAACTATTACTGCGCAACCTCGCCGGACATCTTCTTCTCTCAGAAGCTGGTAGTCAGCATAAGCACGCCCACGGGAAGCGTTGCCCTTACCGGAGACACGCTCACCATCCAGAAGGAAGACGGCAGCATAGAAAGCCGCGTCTGCGATTCGCCAGAAACAGAAAAAACCTGGCTCAAAACCTATTTTGGACTGTAATAGACAGGTAATAGACAGCGCCGAGCAAAACCGGGGAGCACAAACTCCCCGGTTCTATTTTGCAAGCAAAGAGGCAGGGGCTGCAACAAACATCCCGTCGCGGCCCCTGCCTCAACTAGGCTATCTTGCCCGTATTAGCTCTGACGATAATGCGCAAAGAAGTCGGCCAGGTCTTCCATAGACTCCTTGAGCACTTCCATACGCGGCAGGTAGACGATGCGGAAGTGGTCGGGCTCGCCCCAGTTAAAGCCGCCGCCACGGGTGATCAAGATCTTTTTCTGATGCAGCAGGTCGAGCGCAAACTGCTCGTCATCTGTGATGTTGAACTTCTTGATGTCCATCTTGGGGAAGATGTAGAACGCAGCTTTGGGTTTCACCGCGGTGATGCCGTCGATGGCGTTGAGCGCCTCGTACACGTAGTTGCGCTGTTCGTACACACGCCCACCGGGACGAATGTACTCGTTTACAGACTGATAACCGCCCAGCGCCGTTTGGACAATGGACTGCGCGGGCACGTTTGAGCACAGGCGCATGTTGGAGAGCATGTTGATGCCCAAAATAAAGTCCTTCATGCATGCCTGATTGCCAGAAAGCACCATCCAGCCCACGCGGTAGCCACAGATCATGTGCGACTTGGAGAGGCCAGAGTAGGTAACGCACGGCAGGTCGGGTGCAAGCGAGGCGATGGAGATGTGCTCGTAGCCGTCCATGATCAGGCGGTCGTAAATCTCATCCGCAAAAATCATGAGCTGATGCTTGCGGGCGATCTCGACGATGCCCTCCAAAATCTCTCGTGAATAGACAGCGCCCGTGGGGTTATTTGGGTTGATGACGACGATAGCCTTGGTGCGCTCGGTGACCCTCTTTTCCATATCCTCAAGGTCGGGGTTCCACTCGTTTTGCTCGTCGCAGATGTAGTGCACAGCGGTACCACCGGCAAGCGTCACGCACGCGGTCCACAGCGGATAGTCGGGCGCAGGAACAAGCACCTCGTCGCCGTTCTCGATCAGCGCGTGCATAGAGAGCTGGATGAGCTCGGACACGCCGTTACCCGTATAGATATGCTTCATGTCCACGTTGGGGATATTGCGCAGCTGCGAATACTGCATGATGGCCTTGCGCGCAGAGAACAGGCCGCGCGAATCGGAATAGCCCTCGCAGTCCGCCAGCTGCTGACGCATGTCAAAAACCACCTCGTCGGGCGCACGGAAACCAAAAGGCGCAGGGTTGCCGATATTGAGCTTGAGGATGCGCGCGCCGTCGTCTTCCATGCGGGCCGCCTCGTCGACCACAGGTCCGCGGACGTCGTATAAAACGTTATCGAGCTTGCTAGATTTCTTAAACGTACGCATGGGTGCTCCCCCTGTTGTGTGTAATGCAGAATCGCTGCGGGTCGGTCGTGCTGAAGGCGCCGGGGCCGAGCCCGGCTTGCTAGCTCGTGCGGTATCGGGGCCCGGACCCTCGCCCGTGGCGAGCCATGCCGCATCCGCCTCGAGCACGGCGGCAAGCACGTCCATCACGTCGCGACGCGGAATCGTCTTGCCACTTACGTATTGGCTCACCTGGCTTTTTCCCAAGTGCTTACCGTGCGTTTGAGCCATGCGGATCACGTCGGCCTGTTTGGCACCGCGCAGCTCCATCAGCTGTTTTAGGCGTTGTGCAAACGTTGCTTGGGTCACGAATCCTCTTCCACCGTTCATGTTCATCTCAAATTGAACTTTTGTACCGCGGTGCAATTCGAAAGTTCAATTTAGACGGCAGTATACGACTTGACCAAAGAAAAAAGTTCAATTTTGAAACTTTCCTGGCAAACGGCAGCATTTCACAGAGACGACACAGCGAAGCACTCCGGCGCGAGCGGAGAACACAGTTCCGGCGGCGCGCAAGACATCCCCTACGCTAGTCAAAACGCCACGCCGCGCGAACGGCAGATACCGTCCCGTTCACACGTGACCCGCGCTATCTACGCTATCCGCGAGCGCGCCTGATAGCAGGAAACAGCCAGGCTACCGTACAGATAACGCCTACAGCGCCAATGCCTGCGCCCACGTAGCCGATGCCTGCAATGGCGCCCCGCGACACCACGGCACCACCAATAGCCGTGCCACAACCAATGCCCAAATTGAACAGGCCGGAGAAAATCGACATAGCGACAGCACTTGCCGAGGCTTGCGTAAACGAGATGACCTCGGCTTGAAACGCTACATTGAACGCGGTGGCGCACAGGCCCCAAAGCACGCAGAGGGCAAGCACGCTCGCAAGCGAGAACGATGCCACCTGCATAAGGAGGAGGGACAGTGCAAGCCCGCCGATCACGCCGAGCAAAAAGCCAAAGCGATGCCCGTCAAAAAAGCGCGAGAACGAAACGGACCCAAGCAGGCCCGCAAAGCCAAACACGGTAAGCGCCATGGTGATAGTGCCCGCATCAAGATGCGCCACCTGTTGCAAGAACGGCTCGATATAGCTGTACCCCACGTAATACGAGCAAGACATAAAGATCGTCACCGCATAGAGGGCAAGCAGCACGCGGTGGCGTATGAGCGAGGGGAGCTGCCCCAGGGCAAAGCGCTCGCCCGCAGGCATGACAGGAAAGACAACGGCCTGATACACGAGAATCGCCGCAGCGACCGACCCCACAACGCAAAAAGTCATGCGCCAGCCCACGGCAAGACCGATGGCGCGCCCCAGCGGCAAGCCGAAAATCTGCGCGATAGACGAGCCCGTAGCGATCATCGAAAGCGCCAGCGCCCCGTGCTCGGCATCGACCAGACGCGCTGCCATCACCGACGCGATAGACCAAAAGATGGCATGCGCGGCGGCAACCACCAAGCGGGCAAGCACCAGAATGGGAAAGGTCGGTGCCACAGCAGAGAGAAACTGCCCGCACGCGAACAGCGCGACCACCGCAAGCAGCAGGCGTCGCAGGTCAAAGCGCGAGGCGAACACCATAAGCGGCAAAGAGAGCAGCATGACGCCCCAGGCATAGACCGAGATCATCACGCCTGTCGCCGCTTCGCTGATATGGAAAGAGGCGGAGATATCGGTCAAAAGACCGATGGGCATGAACTCGGAGGTGTTAAAGATAAAGGCGGCGCACGTCAAACCAATCAATGGAAGCCATTGCCGTATCGTGATTCCTCGCTGCGCCACAGGTTTTCCTCCGCCCTGCCTTTACGGTATCCATCAATGCCTGCGCGATTATACGCGCATGCCAGCAACGAATACCCCTTGTTGGGCACGCATCACAAGAAGTTACGATGCCCCCGGCGTAGGGATTTGAGCCAATCCTCGACACGCTCTAGCGTCCCGAGGCCCTCCACAGCATCACGATCACGCCCAAGCAGAGCACGGCCATAGCTGCCAAGCAGCATAGCCTGCTGCCCAGGGTTGCGAAGGGGTTGCCCGGCATCTCAGAAGCAGTATCTGCATACCGGTCGATGTCATACGGTCCACGTGCGCTCATGGCGTTCCTCCTTCAAACAAGGTCTTACCTTGTCATCTATACTCGCGCGCGACGATTGCCCGTGCCATCGATTAGCCTTACACGCCGCTTTCCTTTTCGTAAGGTTTGCCGGGCGCCATCATTAACCGGATCCTTTTGCTGCCTAAACTTTTTTGAACATTCGCCGATAGCTGCCATCATGGGCTGCGGTACCGCAAACGTGGGGTGTACTATTCCAGGTACATCCACGAATGAGGAGGGGCATCATGGGTCAGAGGTATTTAGTTGTCGTAGATATGCAGCACGATTTTGTCGACGGTGCGCTGGGAACGCCCGAGGCGCAGGCCATCGTAGCACGTGTCGCCGCTCAGGCCCAAGCCTTTGATGGCATCGTCGTATTCACCAAGGACACGCACTACAGTGACTACCTTCAGACCCTTGAAGGCAAAAACCTGCCCGTCGAGCACTGCCTACACGGCACACCGGGTTGGGAACTTATGCCCGAGCTCCAGGCGATTCGCGACGAGCGCAACTCCTTTGTCTTCGAGAAAACGACCTTCGCCTCGCTCGACCTCGCCATGTGGCTCGCCGAGGAAAACGTCGCCGAGCCCATCGAGTCCATCGAGCTGATCGGCTTGTGCACCGACATCTGCGTGGTCAGCAATGCGCTTCTCATCAAGGGCTGGATTCCCGAGGTCCCGCTCAAGGTGGACGCGTCGCTTTGCGCCGGCGTCACGCCCGACGGCCACAAGGCGGCACTTGCCACCCTGCGCAGCTGCCAGGTGGAGGTCATTAACGACCCGGCACAATAGGCACCCGCTCACTCGCATATGATTCAATACCGCCCACAACGTTTCGCCGAGCGCGGCCGTCGCGGGCGTTGCTATAGTTTGGTTGCCGAATAACCCGGCAACAAGGATGGTTTTGCAGAGGAAAGCACGCACATGCAAACGGACAGGGATTCGCAAGACACACCGGTCTCAAAAAAGAAGAATGTCGGCGAAGAAGCACACACGCATCTTCCCAATCTGGGCGAAGAATTCGAAAAGCTCCGCCGTCTACGCCGCATTACATTTGTACGCAACCTGATCACTGCAAGCTCGGTTTTCTTGTCCGCGCTGCTGCAGGCCTTTACCATTCGCGCCTTCGTGACTCCCGCAAACCTTCTGTCCAGCGGCTTTACCGGACTCGCCATCCTCATCGACCGCATCACCTCGCTTGTGGGATTCTCATTCCCTACCTTCGTAGGCATGCTGGCGCTGAATATCCCCATCGCGGCGATCTGCTGGAGGTCCATCAACCGCCGGTTCGTGCTCTTCTCCATGGCGCAGGTCTTTTTATCCTCGTTCTTCCTGCGCACCTTCACCGAGATGCATATTCTGCCGCCCTTCCACAACATCCTGCTCGAAGTTGTGTTCGGTGGATTCCTCTACGGCCTCTCCATCGCGCTCGCCCTCAAGGGTGGAGCTTCCACGGCCGGCACCGACTTTATCTCGCTGATGGTCTCCAATCGCACCGGCCACTCCATCTGGGGGTTGATATTTGCGGGCAACTGCGCCGTCATCTGCGTCTTTGGCGCCATGTTTGGCTGGGACCTTGCCGCGTACTCGATTATCTTCCAGTTCATCTCGACCAAAACGATCGAGACGTTCTATCACCGCTACGATCGCATGACGCTGCAGATCACCACGTCCAAGCCAAAACAGGTGCTCGAAGCCTATAGCATGCAATACCGCCACGGCTCTTCATGCATCGAGGCGACGGGCGGCTACAGTGGCAACAGGTACTGGGTCATTTCAACTGTTGTCTCCTCCTATGAGGTAGGCGACATCGTGGCACTCGTGCGCACCCAAGACGAGCGCGCTGTGATCAACGTGCTGCGCACCGAGGATTTCTACGGAGGCTTCTACCGCGACCCCATTGGCTAGCGCGCAGCGTATCTCACACCACAAAACCAAATTCCCCTACAGACCCTTCTCATAGCTATTCAATTTTACCGACGGGACGTCTCGAAAAACGGACCAGAAGTCCCAAATCTCGCGGACGGCGGGTGGGCGCAGGGCCCCACTCGCTACATCACACGGGCAAGGAAGGACAGCGCGAGATTGAACCAGGGGCGCACGGCATCCTGCTTTTCGGCATCGCCGTGTTCGGAATTGGCATTGGCAACCGAGCGGCTATGTCCGCCGCGGTCAAAAACATGCAGCTCATGCACCACGCCCTCCTCGGCAAGACGTTGCGCGAACGGATAGAGCTGCGCCACGGGCGCTGCATCGTCATCGGCAGTGCCCCACATAAACACCGGCGGGACATGACGATCGACATGCATGGTGGGACAGATGGAATCGAGCGCGGCAAGCAGTTCATCGTCCGTCGGCTCGCCCTCGGCGATCATGCGACCGTAATCGTTAAGAAGGTCACGACCTGTCTTGCCGCCCGTCTTGGGAACGCGCAGGTCGATGCGGGGATCTTTAAGCTGCATGCGGCACAAGTGCGCAAAGTCCAGCGCCGGATAGCCAAGCACCACCGCATCGGGACGAATGGATTCCGAAGGAGCCCCCACGAGCTTAGGCAGCGTGTTTCCCCTCCATGAGGTTGCAAGGCTGGCGCATACAAAGCCGCCAGCAGAAAAACCCACAACGACAACGCGCGCAGGGTCTACGTGCCAATCCGCAGCGTTTGCGCGAACAGTCGCGACCATGCGCGCAAGATCGGCCTCGGGATTGGGATAGGAGACATCACCGGTAGAACTCGTCACGTAATCGAGCGTGAACGCCTGGTACCCAGCCTGCAAAAAGGCCAGGGCGACCGGCTCCTTCTCGTGCACGCCCACATGCGTGAAACTTCCGCCGCCGCAGATAATCGCCGCAGGGCGGCGCACGTCCTCATGCTCTGGCATGGGGTCTGCCAAATACGTCGTAAACGTTGCGGGATGCTCCTGCGTGGCCTCGTCTCCCCAAAGGGCAAGCTGCTCGATGATCATTATGCTGTCCACCTATCTTTGTTCTTAATCGGGCACTAGCTTACCCTCACCACCTGCTTTCGCCGTGCAATTTGAGCAATTGCCGTCAAACTTCTGCAGAGTCTCTCGCAAGGACGCGCGCCTCTTCGCCTTCCCGTGTAGACTAAGTTCGTGAACTCAAGGGGGATGGATGTACATGACGACGGAACCGAGTCGTACCGAATTGATGAAAGAGCAAAGACTGGCTGCCGAGCGATGTGGCAAAAAAGGCATCAAGGGCTTTGCCCCCCGGCGATCCAAGCAAACAAATACTGGGGCCCATGCGAAAAAGGTGGCTTCCCCTTCTTCGCGAATCCTTCCGCTCGATGGCCTGCGTGCGCTCGCCATCATCGGCGTCGTCTTTTTCCACACGCGTCCATCGCTGCTCTCCGGCGGCTTTTTGGGCGTTACCTTGTTCTTTGTGCTCGCAGGCTACTTTGCCACCCGGAGCATGGTGCACGAACTCAAGGATAACGGCTCGTTTGATTATAGGCGCTATCTGGCAAAACGTCTGCGCAGGCTTATGCCGCCCGTGCTTGCAACAATTGTGCTCACGGCCCTTGCCGTCTACATTGCAAGCCCCAGCCTGCTGCCCAAGTTGCAGGCCGACGCACTGCCATCGGCGCTGTTTGTAAGCAACTGGTCTTATATCTTTCGTAAGGTCTCCTATTTTGATGCCGCAGGTCTCCCCTCGCCTCTCACCCATCTGTGGTATCTGGGCGTGAGCATGCAGTTCTTCATCGTCTGGCCGCTTGTGTTCCTGGGCTTAGCAAAGTTCACGCATAAAAGAAAGCCGCTCATGGTCTGCGTTACCGCGCTGGCACTTCTCTCTACGATTGCCATGGCGCTGCAGTTCGTCCCCGGTCAAGACACGGCACGCGTCTATTACGGACTCGACACGCGTGCGGCGGAGCCGCTCGTGGGTGCCGCGCTCGCGCTGGGCTTTCCCTATGTAAAGCAGCTGATTGCCGGGCGTGCCCATTTGCTCAGGCATGTGAACACGGTGGCAAAGGTCACGCTTTTTGCGCTCATCGTGGGCTTTATCCTGACAACGGGCCAAGACACCTGGCTTTATCGCGGGGGCTTTTGGCGGCGGCGTTTGTCTGCGGCCTGCTTATCTGCACTGTCCAGCACCCGGATTGCAAGGTTGGACACGTGCTTTCATCTACCCCGCTTGTCTATCTGGGCAGCCGTTCGTTTTCCATCTATCTGGTGCACTATCCGCTGCTCGAGATCATGAACCCTGCAACGCGCACCCAGGCGCTCCCTTGGTGGGGATGGATCGCTCAGATTGTTGTCATCCTGCTGGCGGCCGAGGTGTTTTATCGCCTGTTTGAGCAGCCCTTTGCCTCGAAAAAGCCCATCGCCGCGAGTAGGCGCATCGCGTGCGGCATCGCCTGCGCAATGGTGCTTGCACTCGCCATCGTGCCCGTGAACTGGGGCGATATTGCCCAAGCACGTGCGGAGAAGCTGCGTCCCGAGCTTGCACAAACAAATGCGACGCCCGAGCAAAAGGCAACTTCCAAAGCAGACGCCACGGAAGCCGACGCAAAACAGAAGAAGGAAAAGGACAAAAGCCCCAAACCCGCAGCCGAAGTTGTGCCTAAAAATCTCGACCCCAGCCGCTGGACCTTCGACCCCAACACGGGCACCTGCAGCGCCAAGGTTCTCTATATCGGCGACTCGGTAACCGAGGGAGCCGCGCCCGCGCTGCAACAATACCTGCCTAATGCCTATGTTGATGGCAAGGTGAGTCGCCAGCTTTTTGTAGGACAAGACGTCTACGCGCAAGATGTCGCTACCGGGTACGACCCCGACGTTGTAGTGTTTGCGCTGGGAACAAATGGACTGATTCGCGACACGTCCACGGTGCAGGCGCTCGTTGACGCCGTGGGCGGAAAACCGCTCTATTTTGTTACCATCCGCTGCCCCCTTGAGCTACAAGACCCCAACAACCAGGTCTTCCGCGACTTTGCCGCCAAGAACGACAACGTGGGCATCATCGACTGGTACGGCACAAGCGAGGGGCATGACGAGTATCTTGCCGACGATGGCATTCACCTCACCAGCGCGGGCAGGGACGCCTATGCCCTCATGGTGCGCCGCGCCCTGTGCGGGCAATAGAGGCAAAGCGGCGCTGACCGCGAAATCGCCGCGAAGGATACCGCGTGTCAAACCCGACGCAACGGCGTGCGGTGTCCCTGCTAGAATGATGAGCTGATTGGTTTTTGCACGATGCACAACGCAGGTACCTCGCCTTGCGTATCGTGCCTAAAGGAGGATGCATGAAACGCACGAAGATCGCCCAGCTTCACGCCGACGCCAAGGCGTTTGGCGGCCAGACCGTCACGGTTGCCGGTTGGGTCAAGTCCATCCGCGATATGAAGAACTTTGGCTTCGTGACCCTAAACGACGGCAGCTGCTTTGCCGACCTGCAGGTTGTCATGAACCGCGACGCCCTTTCCAACTACGACGAGATCGCGCGTCAAAACGTCTCGGCTGCCCTCATCTGCACCGGCGAGATCAAGCTCACGCCCGACGCGCCGCAGCCCTTCGAGCTCACCGCAACCGAGATCGTGGTCGAGGGCGTCTCCGACCCCAGCTATCCGCTGCAAAAGAAGCGCGCCACCGTCGAGTTCCTGCGCACGCAGCAGCACCTGCGCCCGCGCACGAACCTCTTCCGCGCCGTCTTCCGCATCCGCTCCGTCGCAGCGGCGGCCATCCACAGCTTCTTCCAGGAGCAGGGCTTTGTCTACGTGAACACGCCCATCATCACCACGAGCGACTGCGAGGGCGCCGGTGAGATGTTCCGCGTGACCACGCTCGATCCCCAAAATCCGCCCCTGACGGACGCAGGCGAGGTCGATTGGAGCCAGGACTTCTTTGGCAAGCACGCAAGCCTCACCGTCTCCGGCCAGCTCAATGCCGAGAACTTTGCCATGGCGTTTGGCAATGTGTACACCTTTGGTCCCACGTTCCGTGCCGAGAACTCCAACACCACGCGCCACGCCGCTGAGTTTTGGATGGTCGAGCCCGAGATGGCCTTCGCCGACCTCAACGATTACATGGACAATGCCGAGGCTATGCTCAAGTACGTGCTCAACAAGGTGATGGACACCTGCCCCGACGAGCTCAATATGCTCAACAAGTTTGTGGACAAGGGTCTGCTCGAGCGCCTGAAGCACGTTGCCAGCTCCGACTTTGCCCGCGTGAGCTACACCGAGGCCGTCAAGATCTTGGAAGAGGCCGTTGCTGCCGGCCACAAGTTTGATTACCCCGTTAGCTGGGGTATCGACCTGCAGACCGAGCACGAGCGTTTCCTTACCGAGGAGCACTTCCGCCGTCCGACCTTCGTGACCGACTATCCGGCAGAGATCAAGGCGTTCTACATGCGCATGAATGACGACGGCAAGACCGTCGCCGCGGCCGACTGCCTGGTTCCCGGCATCGGCGAGATTATCGGCGGATCCCAGCGTGAGGAGCGCCTGGATCTGCTTGAGGGCCGCATCAAGGACCTGGGCATGAATCCCGAGCAGTACAAGTACTACCTGGACTTGCGTCGCTACGGCTCCTGTAAGCACGCTGGCTACGGCCTGGGCTTCGAGCGCCTGGTGATGTACCTCACCGGCGTGGGCAACATCCGCGACGTCCTGCCGCACCCGCGCACCGTAGGCAACGCCGACTTCTAAAAGTCAACTCAACCTGATCGGCTTGCTGTAGCACCGAATCTTGCCGCTCAAGCCGGCGGGCACCGCCCCAAGGCGTACGCCCGCCGGCTTTCGTGGCAATCTCCGGCACTACAGCAAGCCGTTTCCTTGGTCGATGTGGGCCGCTGCAGGTAACAGCCTCGCAGCGGCCCCTTTTGTGACAAAAGTCCACATGACAAAAGTCCACAGGTTTGTTTTGTCATATTTTTGCCCTGTCCTCATATATGTAGGAAAATGCTCCCTTGATGCCGCGGTCTAGTACTTAAAGAACCCCTCGCCCGAGGACTCGCCAAGCTTGCCTTCGTCGAGCATCTTCTTAAGAACGGCTGCCATGGCTTTGAAGTTGTACGGCATCATCATCTTTTTGAGCAGCGGGCTCACGAGGCCGGGAACCTTCTGATACTGCATCACGATGTTGTAAGCCGTCTGGATGCCCACAGTGTCGAACACGCGGAACGGGCCCTTGGGCGCGCCGGTACCGCGCGTCCAGGCAAGATCGATGCTCCTGGGATCCGAGACGCCCGACACGTACAGGTCAAGGCCGGAAAGCAGCCATGGCACCAGCATGGAATTGAGCAGATAGCCGTTCTTTTCCTTGTTGACGGGAAGCGCGAGCATGCGAATCTCGGTTGCGAACTCGACAAGCTCGTCAAAAAAGCGCTTGTCGGTCTGCGCCTGCGCCATGACCTCGGTCATGTTGTTCTTCCAGATGGAATTGGCAAAGTGGAGCGATAGGTACTTTTCTGGACGGCCCGTGTACTTGGCAAACGTGCTGGGCAGCAGCGTGGACGAGTTCGTGACCACGACCGTCTTTGCCGGCAGCACTGGTGCAAGTTTTTTATAGAACTCGATCTTTGCCTGCGTGTCCTCGGCCATACTCTCGATTACCAAGTCGGCATCTGCCACAGCGGCAGGCAGGTCGAGCTCAAGCTTGAGCGAATTATACGCGCGCTCCACCGCATCGAGCGCCGCCTGCTTATCGAACGGCTCATCGCTATCGGCAATGCCCGGGCACCACTCGCCCGTACCGTCCGCCATACCCTCGATAGCTGCGACGTATTCCTCGCGTACATGGTCGATCTTGGGCTGCGTACGGCCAATGGAGCCCTCGCTCCTCAGCCAAATAGTGACATCAAAGCCGCAATACGCTGCTTGGAACGCAATCTGGCTTCCCAATACGCCGCCTCCGGCCACGCAAACGTTCTTGTAGCTCATGGGTGTCTCCTTCTGCTCTTGGCAACCTTGCAATAGACACCATTAAAAATGATGCGGCGGTACATGAAAGACACCCCCTCGCCCAGTGGCAGTGGCTCATCGGGAAACGGTTACATCTGTTAGCTATCTTTCGTCCGTAAAAAGACCGCCGCGGGCAACCCCACGGCGGTCTGGCAATGTGCCGAGCGACAGGTAGCGACCGGTGAACGGCGAAATGTGACAAAACAAACCTGTGGACTTTTGTCACATTTCGGGTTAATGGTGCGGGCGGAACTTGGAGTCCACTGCGTCCATCTCGAGCGGGGCGATGTGCTCCATCACAAAGCCCTTGCCGGCACGCATGTTCTCCTTGGCCACGCTGATCATCAGCTTGATGCGATTAAGCTGGTTGACCTCCGAGGCACCCGGGTCGTAGTCCACAGCCACGATGTTGCTCTCGGGATGCAGACGGCGCAGCTCCTTGATCACCGCCTTGCCCACCACGTGGTTGGGCAGGCACGCAAACGGCTGTGTGCAGATAATATTGGGCGCGCCGTGGTCAATAAGGTCGAGCATCTCGGCCGTAAGCAACCAACCCTCGCCCATGTTGTTGCACAGCGACAGCACCTGCGAAGCCTTATCCGCCATAGCGCTAATGGGCTCGGGAGCCTCAAAGCGCTCGGACTTATCCAGCAGGTCCTCCACCGGCTTGCGCATCCAGTCCACCATGCCAATGAGTGCATCCATGCCCGCACGCGCAACGGCAGAGCTTCCCAGCTCGTCCTTCTGCAGGTTGGAATTGCTCATGGAGTACAGGAAGAAGTCGAGCAGACCCGGCACCACGGCCTCGCAGCCCTCATTTTCGATAACCTCGACCACGTGGTTGTTTGCCGTGGGATGGAACTTGACGAGAATCTCGCCTACCACGCCCACGCGCGGCTTGCACCCCTCGCCCTCAAGCGGCATGGTATCGAACGCTTCGATGGCCTCGCGCGCCAAACGCGTGAAGTTACGGCGATTGAACTTGGGCGCCAGAGCACGGGCGCGCGCCATGTACTCGTCAAAGAGCGCATTGGCAGCACCAGATTTCACCTCGTACGGGCGGCAGCGATAGAGCATCTGCATCATCACGTCGCCAAACAGGATGGAGTAGACAGCGGCCTTGAGCATGGGAACCGTCAGCTTGAAACCGGGGTTCTTCTCGTCGAGCTTCACGGCCGAAAGCGAGATGACCGGAATCTCGGGGTGGCCCGAATCGCGCAGCGCCTTGCGAATGAGCGCGATGTAGTTGGTGGCACGGCAGCCGCCGCCCGTCTGGCTGATAACCACGGCGGTCTTGGTGAGGTCGTACTTGCCGCTCTCGATGGCCTCCATGATCTGGCCCGTCACGAGGATCGAGGGGTAGCAGATGTCGTTGTTCACATAGCGCAGACCCGCCTCGACGGCACCGCGGTCGGTCGAAGGCAGGAGCTCCAGGTTGTAACCATAGGCGTGGAATACCTCTTTGACCAGGTCAAAGTGGATGGGCGCCATCTGTGGGCACAGAATAGTGTAGCCCTCGCGGCGCATCTCCTCGGTAAACGGAACCTTATCCCATGCCGTGGACTTGCTCTCGCGTTGCGGCTCGATGCGGTACTTGTGGGTGGCAAAGACCGGCTGCTCGTCCGAAGGCTCGACCGGACTCGCCTCGCCCACCTCGTAGGTCTCGCCCGCGGCCTCGGCCTCGGCGCGACGCTCGGCTTCTTGGTCTTTAAGAGCAGCCATGAGCGAGCGAACGCGAATGCGCGCGGCACCGAGGTTCGAGACCTCGTCGATCTTAAGCACCGTGTAGATCTTGCCGGATGCCTCCATGATCTCTTGCACCTGGTCGGTGGTAAGGGCATCAAGGCCGCAACCAAACGAGTTGAGCTGAATGAGGTCGAGGTCGTTGCGCATGGTCACAAAGCGTGCCGCCGCGTAGAGGCGCGAGTGGAACATCCACTGGTCGACCACGCGGATAGGGCGCTCGGGCTTGATAAGGTGCGCCACCGAGTCCTCGGTGAGCACGGCAAAGCCAAAGGAGCTGATGAGCTCGGGCAGCGAATGGTTGATCTCGGGGTCGTTATGGTAGGGGCGGCCGGCGAGCACGATGCCATGGCCGCCGTGCTCCTCGATCCAATGGATGGTCTCCTCGCCCATGGTCTGGATGGCCTCGTGAAAGCGAGCATCCTCCTCATAGGCGGCGTTCACGGCAGCGTCAATCTCGGAACGTGTGATCTTGGGCCCTGTCACGCGGCCGCGGCCGGCCTTAGCATCGGCCACGCGGTCGACAGCGATGAGCTGATACAGGCGGCGCTTGAGCTCAACCTTATCGTGATACGGCACGAAGGGATACATGAACTCGACGTGCTGCTCGGAGAGCTCATCGATGTTGAGGCCGAGCGCAGTGGGGTAGCTCATGACGATCGGGCAGTTGTAGCAGTTGCCCGCCGTGGGATCCTCCTTGCGCTCCCAGCGCACGCAGGGCATCCAGATAAAATCGGGATCTTTGTCCAGCAGGTTCATGATGTGGCCGTGGCTGAGTTTGGCCGGGTAGCACACACTCTCGGACGGCATGGACTCGATGCCCGCCTCGTAGGTCTTTTTACTGGACTGGTCGGACAGCACAACCGAGAAGCCGAGCTCGGTAAAGAAGCGATGCCAAAACGGGTAGTTCTCGTACATATTGAGTGCGCGGGGAATGCCCACGGTGCCGCGCGGAGCGTCCTCGGGTGCCAGGCACTCGCGGTCGAACAGCAGCTCGTTTTTACGTTTGAAGAGGTTCGGGGCCTCGCTCTTCTTCTTTTTGTGGCCCGCGCCGCGCTCACAGCGATTGCCGGTGATAAAGCGACGACCGCCGCCAAAGTCGTTGATGGTGAGCTGGCAGTTATTGGAGCAACGGCCGCAGCGCGCATGCTTTTGCGTGACGGTGAGGGCGGCCACCTCCTCGGCGGAGAGGATAGTGGAGACGCCGTCCTCGCCTGCGCGGTCACGCGCAAGCAGGGCCGCGCCATAGGCGCCCATGCAGCCGGCGATATCGGGGCGCACCGCATTGACGCCCGTGAGCTTCTCGAAGGCACGCAGGGTAGCGTCGGACATAAAGGTACCGCCCTGAACGATCACGCTCGTGCCGATCTCCTTGGAGTCGCGCAGCTTGATGACCTTAAACAGGGCATTCTTGATTACAGAGTACGAGAGGCCGGCGGCGATATCGCCCACGGTAGCGCCCTCTTTTTGTGCCTGCTTCACACGGGAGTTCATAAAGACGGTGCAACGGCTGCCCAGGTCGACGGGGTTTTTGGCATTCACCGCCGCAGCGGCAAAGGCGCGCACGTCCATATTCATCGACACAGCAAAGCTCTCGATAAAGCTGCCGCAGCCCGAGGAGCATGCCTCGTTGAGCATGATGTGCTCGATCACGCCGTCGCGCACGCGCAGGCATTTCATGTCCTGGCCACCGATGTCGAGGATGAACTGCACGCCAGGCAAAAACGCCTTGGAGCCGCGCAGGTGCGCCACGGTCTCGATCTCACCGGAGTCGGCCTTGAGGGCCTCGATGAGCAACGCCTCGCCATAACCGGTGGTGGTCACGTGGCCGATGGTGCAGCCGGCGGGAATGTGGTTGTAGAAATCGGCCATGATGACCTTGGCCGTACCCAGGATGTCACCGTTGTTGTTGCCGTACCAGGTGTGCAGCAGCTGGCCATCTTCGCCCACAAGCGCGGCCTTCATGGTAGTGGAGCCGGCATCGATGCCAATAAACACACGACCCCGGTAGCTATCGAGGTCACCCTTGGGCACAACCTCCTTGTCGTGGCGGCTCTTGAACTCGTCATACTCCGCAGGCGTGGCAAAGAGCGGCTCCAGGCGCGCGACCTCGGAACCCTGCGTGTCACCCAAGGCATCGATTGCATCGATAAGCTGCGGAAACGTTGAGAGCTTACTGGACTCGTGAGCCATAGCGGCGCCCGAGGCCACAAACAGATGGGCGTTATTGGGAACGATGCGATGCTCCTCGTCCAGTTCAAGCGTCACGTAGAAACGATGACGGAGCTCGGAGAGATATTGCAGCGGGCCACCCAGGAAGGCGACGTTGCCGCGGATGGGGCGGCCGCATGCGAGGCCGGAGATAGTCTGGGTCACCACGGCCTGGAAGATGGAGGCAGCAACGTCTGCGGGAGCCGCACCCTCGTTGAGCAGGGGCTGCACATCGGTTTTGGCAAAAACGCCACAGCGGCTGGCGATGGGATAGATGGTCGTGGCCTGCTTGGCGAGCTCGTTTAGGCCCGTGGCATCCGTGTGCAGAAGCGTGGCCATCTGGTCGATAAAGGCGCCCGTGCCGCCGGCGCAGGTACCGTTCATGCGCTGCTCGATGCCGTTATCGAAGTAGATGATCTTGGCATCCTCGCCGCCCAGTTCGATGGCGACATCGGTAGCGGGGATGAGCGTCTCGACGGCGCGCTTGCTGGCGATGACTTCCTGCACGAACTCGAGGCCCAACCACTGGGAAAGCAGCAGGCCGCCCGAGCCGGTAATGGCGCAGGTCATCTGGGCCTCGGGCAGCAGACCCGCAGCGCCCACGAACAGGTCGCGCGCGCAGGCACGCACATCGGTATGGTGGCGCTGATACTTGGCGTAGACAATCTGGTTCTCGTCGTTCAACACGGCAAGCTTGACGGTGGTAGAGCCCACGTCGATGCCCAGGTGCAGCTGGCCAGTCGCGGCTTCGGCATTGTAGATGGCACCCTCGGGGACCACGCCGGGATGGATCTCGCTTGTCTCCTCGTTCACTTCGTTCATCGGTTACTCCCTCTCGTTGTGCTCGCCGGTGTCGTCGAGCTGAAGATTCAACAGTTTCATGCCATAAGCCGGCACGTTGATATCGATAGGTTGACCATACAGGTCGCCGGGACGCACAAAGGCGATCACCGTCATGATGCGCGCCATGGTTTTGGGCGATTCAGGCAGGCCGTTTTCGAACCAGCGCTGAACCACGCCCACCTCGGCGGTAACCACATAGCTCAGGTAATAATCGAAAAACGACCCCAAGACCGCAGGAAAAATGCCCGTCTGCATGCGACCCGAAATCTCGTCGCGCGCAAGGTCGATTAGGCGCTTGATAAAGGCAGGGTCGCCGCCAGGACCCAGCAACGATCCGATAAGCTCACGATTGCCCGCCAGATACTCGAGCAGCTCAACCGCGCCGGGTGCCGGCTCCAGCTCGTCGATGCTGTGATAAAGCTCGGGCAACGTGGCCGCGCCGATATTGCGGACAAGCGCGCGAATCTCATCCATAATGGCATCTTCGACCTGCTGGATGAAATCGGGAATATCTTTGTAGTGGCTGTAAAACGTGCGGCGCGTCAGGCCCGCGCAATCGGTAAGCGACGCCACCGTGATGCGCGAGAGGTCCTCGCCCGCCCCAAGCTGTTGCACAAGTGCGTCCCGAAGCGACGTCTGCGAGCGCAGGGATCGCGGATCACACCTAAAATCTGTTTGCGGCATAGGCCTCCTCGGGTGCTATTTCACACTCCGAGTATTATTTCACACTGTGTGCATTTTATTCCACGCGCCACAAAGTCGACAGGTTTGGCGCGTCGTTACCCAGCGCGCCCGCCGCTTCCCCGCTTTCCCGCCACGCCGAGCGACAGGCCAGCGCGCCGCCCGGTGTATCCGCTGTTTCCCCGCCGCTAGGAAATTACGGTACGGTTTCGCTCGCTACGAAGCGTGGCAACTATGTGGCGCGGCACGGCATGAGCCGCGCAGTTACCAATGACGTTGCCGGCCGCGCGCTTGGCAGCATCCGTACCGTTGCTCGTGGCATAGGCGTGCTCAAAACGATCGAGCATGACGATGTCATTGCCGCCGTCGCCATAGACTGCCACCTCGTCTTCAGAGAAGCCCAGGTAGTTGGCAAGCCAAGCTACACTCTCGCCTTTATTGCAGGCGCGGTCGGTTATCTCGAACATCGCCGGATCAAACGGGGCGTTGACCACGGTGTCGGCGTGCTCGGCCAAAAACGCGTGAAGTTCGCGCTCCATACCGGGATCGGGCACGCGGCAGTTCACCTTGCAGACATCGTTCTGCAAAATTTCGGCGAGTGGCACCTCGTAGCGGTGGTGCGCCAAAAAGGAAGCTTTTGCACGCATGCCGCGCATGAGAATGCGGCGCCAGGGGCTGTCGGTCACAAAACCCGCTTCGCGCACCTCGCGCGTGTTGCTCGAAAGAATCGAATCGCTCGTCACGCAGTCAAAGCAGATGCCGGGAAAAGCTGGAATAAGCTCTTCCAAAAACGCCGGGTCCACGATGTAGGACTTAAGGACCTCGCCGTCGCGCCCGCGAATGATAGAACCGTTGGCGCAAATCGCCTCAATGGTTCCGGGCTCGAAACCGCCGTCGGTGTACCATACGCTCGTGCGGCCCGTAGCTGCGGCAACGTGCGCGCCCGCATCGATGACCTCGCGAATCGCTGCGAGAATTTTATCGTCGGTAGTATGAAAGAAATTGAGCAGCGTACCGTCCAGGTCGCAAGCGAACAGTTTGATCATGCCAGGCTCCATTCCGCGCGTTTTCCCAGCATAGCGGAAAAGGAGGCGCGGTGAGGCAGCACAGCAAGTCAAATGTCGAGCACCCGGGGCGAATGGGCGAGCGGCGATGTGTGCCGAAAGGCTAAGCGTGCCATCGGCAGCGGTGTACTGGCGGTGAGCGCGGCTTTATGGACCCTATTTCACCGCCCACGTTGCCCTTTAGGATCCCATCGCACAACAAACTTCCTGATTTCAGTAGCAATATTGCAAAAACGCGAGTAGCTACTTCCTTTATGGTCACACCAACTGGGGTTTTATGAAAGAAAAACAGCGTCTACTCAGCAAAACGCAATACTGGTACTGAAATCGGGAAGTTCCTAATAAGCAGGCAACTCTATAGCAGATATCTTCGCCCTCACTTCGTATGCTTTTTGAAGAGCAGGGCCATCGAGACAGCGAAAAGCTCCATCGCCGTTGCCATAAACACAAGCAAAACCGTCGTCCCGGACATGTCAATCGCGATGCCACACGCCGCCTGCCCCACAGGAGAAGCGCAGGTGGCCACAGCAAAGAATAACGCCAGCACGCGCCCGACCATGCCACTCTCGCATTGAAGCTGAATATCGCTTACCAGCACCACCGTAATCGTGCTTCCCCAGAAAAGAATCCATGCCACCCCTACAGTCAAGCAAGCAAACTGAACCGCAGCGTCGAAGCCAAAAAACGGCCCTATGACTGAAATCAGAGGGCCGAAGCCAAGCAATGCTACAAAAGCGGGGAATCGCCTCATTGTACAGAATCCGGGCGCAAGGCCTACAAACGCACTGCCCGCTAACGCTCCTACAGCCCCTATCGCTTCAGCCAATCCCGCAGCAGCCGCATTCCATGCAAGCTGTTCGGTAACCACATAGGGAAGTACCACATTGACTCCAGCAAGAACAGCATTGACAAGACATGCAAAAACGATAGAAAGGAGCAGCAGCGTTTCACTTCGCAAGAAGAGAACGGCCGCACGCACATCTTGAAAAAGGCTCCTGCTTTCCGCTATTGCAAAATCACCTGTGCCCACATCCGACGGAGCCGCAGGAGATCTTTTTAGGGAAGGACATGCGCATGCGAACATCACCGCCGCAACGAGGCAAACCATTCCAAAACACACAAGCAGTGCAATGCCCATCCATCCCATTAAAACGCCTGCCAACGCAGGTCCGATGATATTGCTCGCCGTGCTCACCTGGTTCACAAGCGAGACTCCCCGCTTGACATGTGCCGTATCCAACATACGAGGAATCTGAGCTTGAAACATCGGGATATACAGTGCATGCACGGCGTAGAGCGCAACGAGAAAAAGAATCGTCATCACCAGCAGGTGGGCCCGAAACAAGAAAAGATAGCAAGCGCTACACGAGATGAGGACCAAACCGGCAATCACAAGGATGCGCCGCATGTCTACCCGATCAGCAACAACTCCAGCGGCCGGCATAAGCAAAACAGATGGCACAAAAGCCACTGCCGTCGCCACGCCATAAAGACTCGGAGCGCCACTGACATTCAGCAGATAAAGCGGTAGAGCAAAGCGCAATGTGCTCTCGGAAACAAGCGCCAATGCCTGCACCGTCAGCAATACTCCAAAATGCAGGTACTCTTTGATCTTCCAGAAGTACACCCAGCTCGCCTCGTTTCAAGTATACATACCGTTGGTATGTAATATATCAAAGTAAGATACCGTCGGTATGTATACTTGAAAGAGATTTCCTTCCGCGCTCTTGCAAAAAGCAAAAATGGAAAGAGAAAGGCGCTGGCCAACGCCTATTTTCGATGCAAAATATCAGCTACAGCCTCAATGGTTGCGTGCACGTTATTTCGGCCCAAATCGATGCCGAGTGCAGACGCCATATTAACCAGCACATTGCCGCGGGCAAGCATATCGTCACGCGTCGCCTCTTGGTCGAACAGCGGAATCAACCAGAGATTGGCAAGAAGACTCAGCGCCTCTGCCGCCTCGCGCGGATGAGGGCAGACGATCGAGCCGTCGGCTATGCCCTCCTCGATAAGCGGCTGCAAAAACGAATGTGCCGAAACATTCAAGGAATCTCGATACTCGGTCGCTAGGATGCGCGCATTAGCGATGGGGTCGTTGAGGAGCCCCATGCGCTGCCAAAGCTCAACCTGCGGCACAACCGATTCGGGAGAAACGATGTCTCGGAGCTTTTGCGCCCCGTTGTAGCCACGGTCTTCGCGAACGGCACGGCGAGCCTGGGCAATCGGAGCCATCGCTCGCTCAAAGGCAGCGTCGAGAATGGCCTCCTTGCTATCAAAATGATGATAAATGGCGCCCTTGGTGAGTCCATCGAGCCCGGCTACGATATCAGAAATGCTCGTATTGTCGTAGCCTTTGGAGCAAAACAAGCCAAATGCCACATCAAGAATCTTTTCGACCGTCTGGTCGGGATACTTATTTCGCGCCATGACCCCTCCAAAACAGACAGCAAATCGTGCTTATTGTCGCACGAGCAGCCGATGAGTCAATGTGGGGCGTGGCCACGGTGCGTCGCGCGGCTTGGCGCACCGCTCTTTTACTAACGAACTTCCTGATTTCAGTAGCAGTATTGCAAGTGTGCGAGTAGCCGCCTCTTTTAAGCCCAGGCCAACTGGTCTTTTGTTAAAGAAAACCGGTGTCTACTCAGCAAAACGTAATACTGGTACTGAAATCAGGAAGTTCGTTGTCGAGCCGAGTATTGTGCTGCCCATCAGAGGCAGCACGCATCATGGAAACGGTGCGTTTTTGGCCTCGCAGACTGCGCCGGCGCGCGTCCATCAATCGCGGCGAGCGGGCAGACACCGGTCCCTATCGCGACATCCTCTTGGTAATGAGATACTCAATCCCTTTGAGAACGACGTCGGCGACGAGCGCCACGGCCGCGCACAGGACGGTCCCGCCCGCGATCTTGTAGACGTTCGTGGTGCGCAGCCCGCTGAACAGGATCGTCCCCAGGCCGCCGGCGTTGATCGTCGCCGCGATGGCGGCGGTGCCGATGGTGCTGATCGCGGCAAGGCGGACGCCCGCCATGATCACCGGGAAGGCCAGGGGCAGCTCCACGCGCAGCAGCACCTGCGCCGGGCTCATGCCCATGCCGGTCGCCGCCTCGACGACGCCCGGGTCCACGCCGTTCAGCCCCTCGACGATGTTTCGCACGAGCAGGAACTGGTTGTAAGCCACCATGACGATCGTGGCAGACGTAAGCCCCAGGCCGGTGAACGGGATGAGCAGCGAGAACAGGGCGAGGCTCGGGACGGAGTAGAGCGCGCCGAGGACCTGCAGGACCGCGCCCTCGACGCGGCGCGAGCGCCTGATCGCGAGCGTGATGAGCGCCGCCACCAGAAGGGACCACGCGAGCACAACCCCCACGATGACGAGGTGCTCGCCGAGCGCCGCCATGAACTTGTCCTGATGACTCGCCCAGCATGTAACAAAATCACCCATCAGGCACCGTCCCTGCCGGCAACAGAGCAAAATGCCCCGCCGCCCGCGCCAGAGCTCAGCAGCGCCCGCACGAACTCCGTAGCAGGCTGTTCGCGAATGCGGTCGGGAGTGTCATATTGCTGGACGCGGCCCCGGTCGATGACGAGCACTTTCGTGCCGAGCTTGAACGCCTCGGAGATGTCGTGGGTCACGAAGACGAAGGTCCCGCCCGAGCCGCGGTGGATGCGCAGCAGCTCGTCTTGAAGCTCGCCGCGCGTGATGGCGTCGATCGCGCCGAAGGGCTCGTCGAGCAGCATGAGCCTGGGCTCGGCGGCGAGGGCGCGCGCCAGGCCCACGCGCTGCTGCTGGCCGCCCGAGAGCTGGCTGGGCCAGCGGTCGCGGAACTCGTCGGGGGCGAGGCCCACCAGATTCAGCAGCTCGTCCACGCGCGCATCGATACGCTTGCGGTCCCACTTGAGGATGCGCGGCACGGTGGCGACGTTGTCCCCCACGCGCATGTGCGGGAACAGGCCCGTCTGCTGGATCACGTAGCCGATCTTGCGGCGCAGCTCCACCGGGTCGGCCTCGGCGACGTCCCCGCCCTCCACGAGCACCTGGCCGGAGTCGGGGTCGTGCAGGCGGTTGATGAGCTTGATCAGCGTGGTCTTGCCGCCGCCCGAGGTGCCGAGCACGCACACCAGCTCGCCCTCGTCGATCGCGAGGCTCACGTCGTCGAGCGCCGGGTGCGGCATGCCCGCGAAGCGCTTGGTCACATGTTTGAATTCGACGGCCGCGGTCATATCGGCACTCCTCAGAGAAATCGACCGGGCCCTGTTGGAGCCCGGCGCTCGCATCTTTTACTTCTATAGGCTGTCAAAAAACTCGGCAGCAACGTCCTCGTAATCCTGCTTGTCGATATCGACCTTGGCGTTGAGCTTGGTCAGGCCCTTCGTGGTGAGCTGCTTGCTCACGGCGTTGAGGACATCTTCGATATCGGGATTGGCCTCGAGCACCTCGCCGCGCACCACGGGCGCCACGTTATAGGGCGGCCACACGTGCTTGTCGTCCTCGAGCAGGGTGAACGCATCGTCCACGAGCTGGCCCTCGGTGGTGTAGACGGGCGCGACATCGGCCTCGTCGTTCCTGAGGACCTCGTACTTGAGACCGTTGCTGAAGCTCGTGTGTTCCTTCCAATCAAAAGCCCCATAGGCTGCCTCGAGGGCCGGCAGACCATCTGAGCGTTCGTCGAACTCGCCTTGCGAGGCAAAACGCAGCTCGCTTGCATGGGCCTGCAGGTCGCTGATGGTCTTGATGCCGTACTGCTCGGCAGCCTTGGTGGTGATGACCAAGGCCTGGCTGTCGGCGGCATCGGACATATCAAGCCACACCAGGTCCCACTTCTTCTTGTACTGCTTTTTGACCGTTTCATACACAGCCTGGGGGTCGGTTTCCCTCTCGGCCTTGAGAACGGTGAGCAGCGCCGTACCCGTGTACTCGGGATAGAGGTCGATCTCGCCCTTCTCGAGTGCCGTGGCGATCACCGAACCCGCAATGTCAAACGAGCGCTTGACCGTAAAGCCGGCGTCCTCGAGCGCCAGGGCATAGATCTCGGAGATGATCTCGCCCTCGGTAAAATCCTTGGAGCCCACGGTGATGGTGCCGGCAGCGCCCTTGGAGCCACAAGCGGTGAGCGCGGCAGGGGTGGTCGTGGCGAGAACCGCCGCCGCAACGGCGCGGACAAACTGACGACGTGTGAGGCCGCCGGACATCGGCGACGCGGAATCGATAGATTGAGACATGTGCATCTCCTTTTCTAGATGATCTATATCAAGACGATTTGACATGATGCGCTGATGCTTGCGGTTATTGCTTGGCAAATTCGTACGGACGCATCCGCCGGTCGATTGCCGAGAGAAGCATACCCACTAATAGGGAAAGAGCCGCGACCGAGGCGCCGCCGATAACGAGCAGGTCGGTGCGCATGAGGCCAAGGCCCGTGAAGATGATCTGGCCCAGGCCGCCCGCGCCGATATAGGCGGCAAGCGTCGCGGAGGCCACGACCTCGGAAGCCGCCGTGCGAACGCCCGCAAAGGACACGGGAAACGCCAACGGCACTTTGATTTTGAAGAAAACCGAGCGTTCGTCCATACCCATGCCACGCGCAGCCTCGAGGACGTCGGCCGGCACCGAACGAAAGCCGAGGGCTGTATTGATGAGGATAGGCGGGATGGCAAGCACGGTAAGCGCCACAACCGCGGGCAGCACCCCTGTACCCAAAATCGGCACGCAAACGACAAGCACAGCAAGGCTCGGGATGATGCGCAGGATACCAGAGACCCCAACCGAGATCTTCTCGAGCAACGGAGACCGGCTGCAGGCGATACCGAGCGGCACGGCAATGAGGATGGCAACCGCAAGCGAAAGGATGCTGACATTCAGGTGCTCGAGCACCATCTGGATGTAGTCCGCACCATGCGTCGAAAAGTACGCGATAACGTCCTGCACTGCCCTTTGCCTCCCCTTCAGCGCTCGCCGATGCCCATCCATGCGTTGACGGGCCCCGCATCATTCGACAATGTTATGCGCTGCCCACGCGTCAACGTCAACAGCAAACTGCGCGCCTGATGCAATCCATTATCTGACAAATGAGCCTGACGGGCAGTCACACTTTTGTGAGGGGCAGCCTGCGCGCAAGGGACCGCAGTGCAGCAGGTCGATCAAAGAGGAGAGGGCAGCGAGCCGATCGCGCAGCGACCGCAGACACGAAGCAGATCGTGCCGCCCCCGCCTGTACCCGCAAGGAGCCGTAGCCCCTTGCCGCAAATAAAAAACGCACGACCGGCGAAAATGCCAGGTCGTGTGCTGGAATCGTTGCGGCCATGCGAGACGCCGCAGCTATGCGAGAGCCTGTTCAAGGTCGGCTATCAAATCCTGTGTGTCTTCGATACCAATCGAGAAGCGCAGCGTATTGTCGAACACACCGGCACTCGCCTTCTCCTCTGCGGAGAGCCCAAAGTGCGTACTGGACGAAGGATGAACTGCCAGCGACTTAGCGTCGCCCACGTTGACCATGTAATCAAATATGCGCAGGCGCCCGAGAACCCGCAAGGCGGCCTCCCGTCCTCCCGCAAAATCGGCGGAAAGAATAGCGCCCGGCCCCTTAGGGAAATATCTCTGAGCCAAAGTATGATATTTGTTGGTCGCAAGGCCGGGGTAGTTAACGCGCTCCACTTTAGGGTGCACCTCCAAAAACTCAGCGACGGCCTGAGCGTTTTTGACATGCTGTTTCATGCGTAGCGAGAGCGTCTCCATGCCCTGCAGCAGCATGAACGCGTTCATGGGGCTCATATGCCCGCCAAACTCCGTCAGGCTTCGGATGCGCAAGCGCTTGGTGAACATCTCGCGGTCAAGCGTCTGGGCGCCGATGCTGTTCTCGTACTCGCGATAGAACTGCTCAAACTGGGGGAAATTCCCGTTTAGCCAGTTAAAGCTTCCCTTTTCCACCACGAGTCCGGCGATGATGGTGCCATGCCCGGCAAGGTATTTCGTGGCGGAATAGACCGCGATATCGACGCCATGATCGAAGCACTGAAACAGATACGGCGTGGCGAACGTGTTATCGACGACAACCGGTATTCCATGCGCATGAGCGATCTTGGCCACCGCCTCGATATCGACGATGTTCATGCCGGGATTGCCCAGGCTCTCGATATAGACCGCCTTGGTCTTGGGGGTGATCGCCCGCTCGAAAGAGGCGGGATCATCCTCGTTCTCAACAAAGCTGCAGGTGATGCCATAATCGGGCAGGATATGCTCAAGCAGCGAAGTAGAACCGCCGTAGAGCGTCTTTACCGCCACGATCTGATCGCCGGCGTTACAGAGGTTGAAGAACGTACCGCTGATCGCCGCCATGCCACTCGCAAACGAGACAGCGGCAGCGCCGCCCTCGAGCGACGAGATGCGCTTCTCGAGCACGCTGTTGGTGGGGTTGGAAAAGCGCACATACGAGTGGCCCTCTTCCGAATAGTCGAACAGGCGCACGCAGCGATCATAATCGCCCAACTCGAAAGCGGCCGTCTGGTAGATGGGAACGGCCTTGGATCGGTCGTGCTCTGCCGGGTCGTAGCCCGCATGCAGCTGACGCGTCGTGAAGCCGAGCGTATCGTCATCAAATGCCTCGTATGCCATGATTTACCTCGCCATTCGTTTGCTGAATAGGATCTCGATGCCCCTGAGTGCCGCGTCGGCGACGAGCGCCACGGCCGCGCACAGGACGGTCCCGCCCGCGATCTTGTAGACGTTCATGGTGCGCAGCCCGCTGAACAGGATCGCCCCCAGGCCGCCGGCGTTGATCGTCGCCGCGATCGTCGCAATACCTATAGTGCTGATCGCGGCCAAACGGATACCCGCCATGATCACCGGGAAGGCCAGGGGCAGCTCGACGCGCAGCAGCACCTGCGCCGGGCTCATGCCCATGCCGGTCGCGGCCTCGACGACGCCCGGGTCCACGCCGTTCAGCCCCTCGACGGCGTTTCGCACCAGCAGGAACTGGTTGTAAGCGACCATGACGATCGTGGCAGACGTAAGCCCCAGGCCGGTGAACGGGATGAGCAGCGAGAACAGGGCGAGGCTCGGGACGGAGTAGAGCGCGCCGAGGACCTGCAGGACCGCGCCCTCGACGCGGCGCGAGCGCCGGACCGCGAGGGTGATGAGGGCCGCCACCAGAAGGGACCAGGCCAAGACGGTGAGCACGATGGCCATGTGCTCGCCGAGCGGCCCCATGAACCTGCGCTGATGGTCGATCCAGTACGTCACGAAACCGCCCATCAGATACCGCCCCCGCCGTCCACGAATCCAAGACGCGCAGATGCCGAGCCGCTGCGCAGCAGCGCGCGCACGAACCCCGTCGCCGGGTGCGCCTGGATCTGCGAGGGCGTGCCGTACTGCTGGATCTTGCCCCGGTCGATGATGAGCACCTTGGTGCCGAGCTTGAACGCCTCGGAGATATCGTGGGTCACGAAGACGAAGGTCTTGCCCGAGCCGCGGTGGATGCGCAGCAGCTCGTCTTGCAGCTCGCCGCGCGTGATGGCGTCGATCGCGCCGAAGGGCTCGTCGAGCAGCATGAGCCTGGGCTCGGCGGCGAGGGCGCGCGCCAGGCCCACGCGCTGCTGCTGGCCGCCCGAGAGCTGGCTGGGCCAGCGGTCGCGGAACTCGTCGGGGGCGAGGCCCACCAGATTCAGCAGCTCGTCCACGCGCGCATCGATACGCTTGCGGTCCCACTTGAGGATGCGCGGCACGGTGGCGACGTTGTCCCCCACGCGCATGTGCGGGAACAGGCCCGTCTGCTGGATCACGTAGCCGATCTTGCGGCGCAGCTCCACCGGGTCGGCCTCGGCGACGTCCCCGCCCTCCACGAGCACCTGGCCGGAGTCGGGGTCGTGCAGGCGGTTGATGAGCTTGATCAGCGTGGTCTTGCCGCCGCCCGAGGTGCCGAGCACGCACACCAGCTCGCCCTCGTCGATCGCGAGGCTCACGTCGTCGAGCGCCGGGTGCGGCATGCCCGCGAAGCGCTTGGTCACATGTTTGAATTCGACGGCCGCGGTCATATCGGCACTCCTTAATACATCAGCGAGCCAAAGCCGCGCCGGTACGGGCGGCACGAAGCTCGTCTGTCAATGGACGTTTTTTAAGCGCAAGCGCATGAACGGGGCACGTGGACACGCATAATCCGCAACCCACGCAGCGCGATGCATCCACCTCGATCTTGAACGCGCGGCGTGAACCCGCCGGCGCCGCCGTGCGCGTGAATACTCCGAGGTTGCATCGCTTCACGCAGCGGCCGCACCCCACGCACGCATCTGCATCGAAGCTCACAACATGCGGCTGAATGGGCCAAACCCCCTGGCTTTCGAGCGCCTGCATGCCAAGCATCAAAAAGCAGCAGTCCCCGCAGCAGTTGCAAATACCGTTGGGATTCGCCGTGTGCATGAGACCGGCCTTGTCAGCTTTGCGAACGACCTCTTTGGCCTCGTCTTTGGTAAGAGGCTGGGACAGTCCACGTCCTCGAAACGAGTTCGCGCCCGTCTTGTACGTCAAGCAAGTACGCGTGGGCTTTCCGCAATCGCCCGCCAGGCTACGGCAATCACATGTACTCAAAAACACCGGGCGTTCCTGGGCGTCGATAAACTCGAGGGTCTCATCGAGTGTAAGCACCGTGTCGCGCGTAGGCGCCGCATCGGGCACGCTCTTGATCCAGTCGATATATGCAGCTCGATACCACTCGTTGAGCGCATCGCGCGTCTCTGCAGGAAGTGCGCGCCAGGCCTCCTGCTCGCTCACGGAAAACACGTCGAGCCTGTTGTAGAACGTTCCCACGCGATAGACGCCGGGCTTATCCTCGAGTGCATCCACCACGCCGCGACGATGCATTACGGGCGCAGCGGGGACCTCGCTTTCCGTAAACTCCGCAGAACCCTGAGTGACAGCGAACGCTTGCTCCGCAGGCGTATAGAAGACATCGAGGTAATCGACGGCCTCATCCGGAGCCTCGAACGCCTTTGCCACCTGCTTTTTATCCAATATGAGTGCCACGCCCGTCTCCCCTCTCATGTGACAAAAAACGACAGGTTCGTTTTGTCACATTTTCATATCTCTTGCGTATGACTACAGGCTGTCAAAGTAATCCTCGGCAACGTCCTCGTAATCCTGCTTGTCGATATCGACCTTGGCGTTGAGCTTGGTCAGCGTCTTGGTCGTAAGCTTCTTACTCACCGCATTGAGAACATCTTCGATATCGGGGTTTGCCTTAAGAACCTCGCCGCGCACCACGGGCGCCACGTTGTAGGGCGGCCACACGTGCTTGTCGTCCTCGAGCAAGGTAAATGCGTCGTCCACGAGCTGGCCTTCGGTGGTGTAAGCGGGGGTCACATCGGCTTCATCGTTCTTGAGCACTTCGTACTTAAGACCGTTGTCGTATACGGCATGCTCTTTCCAATCAAAAGGACCATATGCGGCCTCAAGCGCGGGCAGACCGTCCGAGCGCTCGTCGAACTCGCCCTGCGAGGCAAAGCGCAGCTCGCTTGCATGGGCCTGAAGGTCGCTGATCGTCTTGATGTTATATTTCTCGGCCGCCGCCGTCGTGATAACGAGGCCCTGGCTGTCGGCGGCATCAGACATATCAAGCCACACCAGGTCCCACTTCTTCTTGTACTGCTTCTTAACCGTTTGATAGACTGCCTTGGGATCCGTCTCAAGGTCGTCCTTCAAAATTGTAAGCAGGGCCGTGCCCGTGTACTCGGGGTAAAGATCGACCTCGCCCTTCTCGAGTGCAGTCGGAATCACCGAACTCGCAATATCAAACGAACGCTTTACGGTAAAGCCGGCATCCTCGAGTGCCAGGGCATAGACCTCGGATAAGATCTCGCCCTCGGTAAAGTCTTTGGAGCCAACCGTAATGACGCTCTTGGCGCTCGAGGACGATCCGCATGCGCTCAGCGACACCGGCACGCCGGCGGCAAGAATGGCCGCGGCAGCGGCGCGGATAAACTGGCGGCGCGTAAGGGCAGAAGCGCTCTGGGCAGAAGCGGTGTTGAGATGAGACATGAAGAAACCTCTTTCTTATGAGAAGCATGGTGAGACGGAATGATTCGGCCACGCCAGGGCGGTTGCATCGCAGCGCGCCTGAGTCCATCGGCTACTGCGCGATAAACTCATACGGGCGCATTCGACGGTCAACCGCCGTAAGACACATGCCCACCAAGATGGAGAGAAACGCCACCGATACACCGCCGATAGCAAGCAAATCGCTTCGCATAAGCCCGATACCCGTGAAGATGATCTGGCCCAGGCCGCCCGCGCCGATATAGGCGGCAAGCGTCGCGGAGGCCACGACCTCGGAAGCCGCGGTGCGGACGCCCGCGAAGGCCACGGGAAAGGCCAACGGAACCTTAACCGACCAAAAGACCATCCACTCGCCCATACCCATGCCGCGCGCCGCTTCCAAAACATCAGATGGCACCGAGCGAAATCCCAACGCCGTGTTGATGAGGATAGGCGGGATGGCGAGTATCGTCAGCGCAATAACGGCCGGGAGCACACCTGTACCGAGAATAGGGACGCATATCACCAGAATCGCCAAGCTCGGGATAATGCGCAGGATGCCCGAAAGGGAGACCGAGATTTTTTCCAACGCATTCCATCGGCTGCTGGCGACACCGAGCGGCACGGCTATGACAGCCGCCACGAACAAAGACAGCGCACTGATGCCCAGATGCTCGCCGAGCAACTGGACGTATTCGGCACCATGGTTCGCAAAGTATGTGGCGATATCTTGCACGGCAGCTGTCCCCATATTCCCTTTCTTCCTAGTAGTTTAATGGGTTTCGATGGGCATTGTTATACGCCCTCAGTATGCGTGAGTCAATGAAAATACTATTTTTTTGATATATGTCTTATCTGAATTTTAGATAGTCAGCTATCAACCGAGTTCCGCGCGCCCCTTTTAGCAACGTCGGCAAGAACGCAGGTCACGCCAGAAGAGGAGGGCCCCACGCCTTGCGTGCGGCACCCGCAGGCTTGAGGGGGGCAAGATGCGCTGGCCCCGTCGACGCCCGCAAGGGGCTGTAGCGCCGCAGGTCGGCCCGAAAGAGGAGGGCGCACGCCTTGCGTGCGGCGCCCGACGATTGAGGGCCGAGATGCGGTGCTACAGCCCCTTGCGGCGGAAGAGGGCGTAGGCGTGGGCCTTAAGCTTCGTCGCCCTGATGACGCCTTCGTACTTCATCATGCGCAAATGCGGAAACGCATTGAAGAAGCGCAGGTCGCGCTTGGAAATGGCAATTGCGCGCACCGAAGGCCTGGGCAGGCGCGGACGAGGCGCCGCATCTGCAAGGCGTTGTGCAGCCAGGCGCAAACCACGGACGCCGTCGGCGATAAACGCCGGCATCTCAACCTTCTCGCGCAAAGAATCCATCACAGCATCGGAAATCTCGAGCAGCCAACCATTGATGGCGCGGCCACGCACGTGCACCGTCTGTGCAGAGTCGAGCGCCGCATCCGGAATGCGCTCGACCAGTGAATCGGAAGCGTCTTTGAGCGAATCGTTGATACGATCGGCAAGCTCGCCGCGCAGCTCCTCCAGCGAGTCGGAAAGGCGTCGGAAACTCGCCATCGATGCCGCCGCGTCAACCGCAAGCAGTGTCAGCGCGGCCAAGGCAAGCGCCCTCACCGCCCACACCGGCATCGATGCAAGCATCCCCAAGAGCGCCGGCTCGGCAACGCGACAAATAAGCACGCACCCTGCGCCAAACATCAAAAAGCCGTACAGGCATATGCGCCCCTGAAAATTGAGCGGCATGTCGGAATAATCCCAAAAACGCGCATGGGTCGTGACCTCGAGAATCACACCCACAAGGTACTCAATGCAACAGCACAGCGCGCCCGCTGCCAAAAACTGCACCGGCACGCTTTCGATGCCGCGCAGCGCAAACCAGCAAACAAGCGCGCCTGCACCGTAAATAGGGCAGCAAGGCCCCAACAAAAAGCCGCTATTGGAAAACGAGCCATGGTTGAGCATGGCGCAAACCGTCGACTCCCACAGCCATCCCGCAAAGCCATACACCATAAAGGAGAGCACGAGGGCAGAAAGCGGAATGCCTGGGACGGAGATTGCAGCCGGGATAGCCAGCACGGCAGGAGCAATCGAGGCCATCGCATGCCTCAACACGCCATTCATGCGCGCTCTCCCTTTCCCTTTATCTGGCGCCTGCCGCCAACATGCCCGCCTATCGTCTCGCCCAGCGCACACGCTTTATCGGCCAGGCAGACAATCCATGCTTCACGACACGCAGGCGGAATCGGCACCAGGGGAAACATATGTCGAACAATGATGTTGCGCTCAAGAGGCGTAAGGTCAAAATCCTCTTCCGCACGTCGCAGCGCGACATACGGATGCCTGAACCCGTGCAGGCGGTGACTAGGGTCTGGGTCGTGCCAGTCGTAGAGAAAATAATCGTGCAGAAGCGCGCCGCGTGCCAAGGCATGCATGTCGACAGCTATGCCCACACGAGAAAGCACACGAGCCATGCAAATGCTCGTCCTTGCCACTGCAAGCACATGGTCATACACCGAGACGTCACCGTGTTGGATAAACGAGCGCGTCGCGCCCAGCCTTCCTCGCGCCTCCAGACGTTGAGCAAGGTCACGCACGTACGCTGCAGCATCCTCGACAGCGATCTCGCCGCGTCTTGTTGCGTAACCTTTTTTCACACGCATTCCCTTCTATCTCACATGAGGCGGCCGTCCACAGGCTCGCTACGCCACATTGAGCCAAAACCGAGAAGATCACCCCCGCTCCCAGCAGGATGATCGTTTGCGCGCTACTCTACCCAAGAGGCTTGAAGGATATTCACCACGTCATCATGAGAGAGCTGCACCGGGTCATGCGCAAAGAGGACATCGTTGGTGCCAAGGGCATTGCTTGCCATGGCATCAAACTCCTCGGGCGTGATGCCCCAATCGCTCATCTTGAGGTCGCCCATGTTGCACTCGTCAATCAGGCGCTCCAACTCGACGATAAAATCATCGGGCTTGCTGGCAAACCAGTTGCCCATCAGACGCGCCATATCGACATAGCGATCATCGCACACATGGGCGTCGATCATATGCTGATGATAGGCCACGCTGATCATGATGAGGCCCGCCCCATGCGGCAGGCCATGATGGTGCGCGCTCATGGCGTGCTCTGTTCCGTGGCAGCCCGCGCAACCCGAGCAAACCATAGCGTAGCCGCCCAGGGTATTGGCAAAGGCAAGCTGCGTGCGCGCATGGAGATCAAACCCGTCATGCACGCAGGCGGGAAGCGCCATGGCAGCGCTTCGGATGCCTTCACGGCAAATGATATCGCCCATAGGGTTATGCGCATTGTTGATATAGCACTCCACGCAGTGGAACAGGGCATCGAACCCCTGGAAAGCCGTGAGGTGCGAAGGGACCGTGAGCATGAGCTCGGGATCAACCACCGAAAGACTTGGAAACAGGCGAGGATTGCCCAAACGAAGCTTCTCGTCGGTCTCCTCGCAAGAAAGCACGGCGCCCGCATCGACCTCAGAGCCGGTGCCCGCCGTCGTGGTCACGCACACCAGTGGAAGCGGGTCGTTTGGAATGGGAAGGCCCTTTGCCGTACCGCCCATGGCATAGTCCCAAATGTCACCAGCGACCTCGTTGCCTTCGGTATCATGTGCGGGGTTAGCCGCCACCGCGCAGATGCCTTTGCAGGCGTCCATGACAGAACCGCCGCCCAGCGCGAGCACAAAATCGCAGTGTTCCACACGCGCCATCCGGCCTCCCGCGTTCACGGTATCGCGCAAGGGGTTGGGCTCGATGCGATCAAAGAGAACGTGCTCTATGCCGGCGCGGTCGAGCTGAGCCTCCACGCGCGCAAGATAGCCATTTGCCTTAACGGACTTACCGCCCGTGGTAACCAAAAGGGCGCGCTTGCCCGGCAGCTCCTGGTCTCCCAGCTCATTGAGCTTGCCCGGTCCAAATAGCAAGCGAGTTGGGGCAAAATACGTGAACGACTCCATGATGTCCTCCTTATCGCCGGCATTCACCCGCATTGTCACGCTTGAATTACACGAGAGTTATCCGCACCCGCGCAAATTGCACAAATGTGCACAAATTCGTAACATCTTTTGTTCATTGAAGCCGCAGGTGTCGCCCAAAGGACGCTTTGGCCGCCCCCACGTCACTCAAAGCGATACGGCTTGGGTGGTACTGCGGCCTAAACGTCAACCTGCTTGATATGGTTGCCGCGCACCAGATAAGCGCGGCGCGCGAGTTTCATCATGGGCAGGTCGATCATGTTATCGCTATAGAACTCGTCGGGCACGGCATCCGGCCCAAACATCTCACGAAACACCTTGACCTTGTTAGTTCCAAAATTGAGATGTTCAAGCTCCAACGTATCGCGATTGACCGTCGAGCACACCATGGTCTTGATACCCAGACGCCGCTGAATCTCGTTCATGGTGTAGTCGAACGATCCGGTCATGATCACATCGTCGGGCTGCGGATGATACCAGTGCTTGATCTTGTGCATGTGCGCGTCCCAAAAGGCACTCACCATGCCTTCGATATCATCAAAAGAGCTCAGATAGGCCTTGAGATACTTGACCATGGCATGCTCAAGCTCCTCCAACGTGCATTTTTCCTTGGAGTAGCGCATGCCATAGTAGGCAAGCGGCGGCACGAAACGCACGACTTTCGGATTGTACTTGAGCGAGAACAGATAGAAGTCGTAAGGACTCTCGCCGTCGTAGATGGTGTTATCAAAATCAAAAACGCGCATGCGCGGGCACGATCCTCTTCAATCGCAATAGCTTTCGCTTCTTCTGCTCCTACTATATCCATCTTCCGTGCCCGGCATGCAAGCGCGTACAGAACCGTTACATGCGGCCCGGCGTGTCCTACTGGAGCTCACTGTAGGACCTGCGAAAATATGACAAATTAAACCTGAGGACTTTTGTCACATTAGTCGAGTTCTTTGAGGCCCTGGTAGAGCTGCCAGTACTCGCCGTGCTGGGCCAGCAGCTCTTTGTGTGTGCCGCGCTCGACGATACGCCCGTGCTCCAACACGATAATGGCGTTGGCATTGCGCACGGTCGACAGGCGATGCGCAATCATGAAGGTCGTACGGCCGTCCATGATGCGGTCCATGCCCCGCTCCACAAGCTTCTCGGTACGCGTGTCGATGCTCGACGTAGCCTCATCCAAAATCAGCACGGGAGGATCGGCCACCGCCACACGAGCGATAGCAAGCAGCTGACGCTGTCCTTGGCTCAGATTCGCCCCGTCGGAGGTCACCATCGTGTCGTAGCCATGCGGCATACGGCGAATGAACGAATCGGCGCAAGCCGCACGCGCTGCCGCGCGCACTTCCTCGTCCGTGGCATCGAGCTTGCCAAAGCGGATGTTATCGGCAATAGTCCCCGTGAACAGGTGCGTATCCTGCAACACGATGCCGAGGCTTCGGCGCAGATCCGCCTTGGCGATGTTGCGCACGTCGATACCATCGAAGGTGATCTCGCCCGCGTCAAGCTCGTAGAAGCGGTTGATGAGATTGGTAATGGTGGTCTTACCGGCACCGGTCGATCCCACAAAAGCGATTTTTTGGCCTGGTTTGGCAAACAGGTTGAGGTCGTGCAGGACCAGCCTCCCCGGCACGTAGCCAAAGTCCACGCTATGAAAGCGCACGTCACCTCGCAGTGGAACCGACTCGACTGCCAGCAGCGTGCCATCTGCGCCCAGCGCTGTGCGCTGCGGGCGCGCGCCCGATGCCTCGGCATCCGCCACGCAATCAACTGCAAGGGCGGTCTGCTCGCCGGCATCCGCATCAGCAGCCACGGGCACGAGCTTGCCATAGGCTCCCAGGCCCTGGCCCTCCGGCAACCTCCACGACCATTCGTCCTCGCTGTTCTGTGCGAGCGTCACGCGGCCCTCGTCGCACTCGCCCTCAAGCTCCATAGCGGCAAACAGACGCTCGGCGCCCGCAAGGGCATTGAGCAAGAAGTTGCCCAGCTGCGTCACCTGGTTGAACGGCATTGCCGCCTGACGTACAAACACCAGGTAGCTCGCGAGCGCGCCCACGGTCGCCAGGCCATGGATGGCCAAGATTGCGCCCACCACGGCCACAATCGCATAGTTCACGTACCCGATGCACACCGTAACCGGCACCATCGTCGCGGCACAGCTTTGTGCCGAGGTTCCCGCCTGGCGCAAGTCCTCGTTACGGTCGGTAAACTCGGCGACATTTGCCTGCTCATGGTTGAAGACCTTGACGACTTTTTGCCCCGAGACCATCTCTTCGATAAAGCCGTCGAGCGCACCCAGCGCCTTTTGCTGACGCGCGTAGAACTTCTTGCTGCGCGTGCCCGAATAGCGCACGTGCGCTACGATAGCCACGTCGCACACCACAGTGATGAGCGCAAGACGCCAATTGAGAACAAACATCAAGACCAGCGTTCCCACCGTCTGCACGGCAGCCTGAATCACCGTTGCGAAGCTGTTGTTGAGCGCCTCGGAAACGGTGTCCACGTCGTTGGTGAAAAAACTCATGATGTCGCCCGCCCGCGTACGGTCAAAATAGGCAAGCGGAAGCGTCTGGATATGCGCAAACAGGTCGCGGCGAATATCGAACACCACCCGCTGCGCCGCGCGAACCATAATCTGCGTGTAGCCCAGCGCGCAGGCCACGCCCAGCGCGTAGATGGTGGCGGTGAGTGCGATAAGCGAGCCCAGTCTATCGGCATGTCCCGTGGTGAGCGCCGTCACAACGGGATTGATCATATAGGTGCCCAGCAGGTTGGCGAGAGCCGAAACAACGGCAAGCACGCTCACGATGCCAAGCGAGATCTTGGCGTGCCCCATGTAGGAAAGCAGGCAATGCAGCGTATGCTTGAGGTTTTCCGGGCGCGCCTGAGCTGCAGTCTTAGGCATGGGCCTCGCCTCCCCTCAAAGAATCATCAGGCGTCGCGTTGTCGGCATGTCCCACCTGAGAAGCGTAGATTTCCTGGTAAATAGCGTCGGTCTCAAGAAGTTCCGTATGGGTGCCCCGCGCGTGGAGATGGCCGTCATCCAAAACGATGATCTTGTCGGCATCCATCACCGAAGTGATGCGCTGCGCGATGATGATGCAGGTAACGCCCGGGATGCTCGCCAAGTTGGCACGGATCTTAGCCTCGGTGGCCATGTCCACGGCGCTTGTCGAATCGTCAAAGATCAAGATGCGCGGACGCTTGAGCAGAGCGCGGGCGATGCACAGGCGCTGCTTTTGGCCGCCAGATACACCGGCGCCTCCCTGCCCCAGGTCGCCATCGAGACCGCCGATACGATCCAAGAATTCGTCCACGCACGCCAGACGGCACGCCTCAAGAAGCTCTTCGTCGGTTGCCTCGGCATTGCCCCAGCGCAGGTTATCGCGCACGGTGCCTGTGAAGAGCACGTTTTTCTGCAGTACCACGCCCACGGCGTCGCGAAGAACAGCCAGGTCGTACTCGCGCACGTCATGGCCGCCCACCAGCACCTCGCCCGCCGTCGCATCGTACAAGCGCGCAATGAGCTGCACAAGCGAGCTCTTGCCCGCGCCCGTGCTGCCCAAGATGCCCACCGTGGAGCCGCTTGCGATATCGAACGAAATGCCCTCGAGCACGTCCTCCTCCGCCTCGGCGCGATATTTAAAGGTGACATCGCGAAAGGAGACCGAGCCGTCTGGCACGGCTGTGAGCGCACGCGCTGCCGCCGGAGAGGCGATCTGGGGTTCTTCGTCAAGAATCTCACCCACGCGCTCCACGCTCGTAAGCGCACGCGTGAGCAGCAAGAAGACATTCGAGATCATCATCAGCGAATTCATGACCTGCAAGACATAGCTCATGAAGCCCGTGAGCTCACCCACGGTCAGGGTGTTTGCGCAAATCATCTGGCCGCCCACCCACAGCACGAGCGTAGCCGCCGCGTAGATTGCCGCTTGGAATACCGGCAGGTTGAACTGAGCGGTTCCAAACGTCTTGGTAGCTCCCTGCGCAAGCTCGCTGTTCACGCTGCCAAACACGTCGCACTGCTGCGGCTCGCGCACATAGGCCTTGACGGCGCGAACGGCGGTCAGGTTTTCCTGCACCACACGGTTCACGTGGTCCATTGAGGTCTGAAGGCGCTGGTAGAGCGGAGATACGCGCCAGGTGATAACGCCAAGAGCCACCGCGAGGATCGGCAGGATGCAGACGAACACCATGGCAAGCTCACGGTTGAGCGAAAACGCGTAGACAAGCGACATGATGAGCATCATCGGCCCACGCACACAGGGCCTATAGCCGTTTGCCATGGCGTTTTGAATGACGGTGATATCGGTGGTCATGCGCGTGACCAGCGACGACGTTTGATAATGGTCGAGGTTTCCAAAGGCGTAGCGCTGGATCTTCTCGTACTCCGCCTGGCGCAGGTTCGCCCCGAGCCCCACCGAAGCCCTCGACGCAAAGCGCGCGTAGAAAAAGCCCAGGGCAAGCGATGTGGCTGCACAGGCAAGCATCAGCGCGCCCTGATGTAGTATGAGGGGGATGTCGGCATGCGCGATTCCCTCGTCGATAATGCGCGCCATGAGCACGGGGATAAAGAGCTCGATAGAGGTCTCGATAGCCACGATAAGGATGCCGAGCACGGCGTCGATCTTGTATGTTCCCAGGTAATGAATCATGCGACGCAGGTTATTCATGCTTTTTGCCTGCCTCAAGCTCATCTTCCATATTCTTGCGTACGCGCTCGAGCATGTCTCTCAGCGTAGCTTCTTCCTCCGAGGTAAAGCCACGGAACATGATGCGATCAACGCGACGGCACTCATCTTCCCAAGCGGCAAGGGCGTGCCTGCCTTTCTCGGTGATATCGAGGGCACGCGTGCGACGGTCGCGACCCGGAACGCTCGTCAAGAAGCCCTCGCGCTCCAACGGATCGAGCAGGCGCGACACAGCCGAGGGATCGATGGAGTAGAAGCGGGCGATCTCGCGCTGTGTGCTCACACCATGCACCGCGATATACGAAAGAATACGAGGCTGGCCTTGCCCCAGCCCCAGGCTTCGGGCGCACGGGCGCGTCGTGTTGTTCATGGTATGGAATGCGCGGCTGATGCTCATATGGATATCGTTGAGCGACATGCCCAGGCGCATGTCTTCGTCGGAGGCCGACTGCTGCATCGGCGCGTCTGCCGAGATGGAATTATCCTGCGCCATCTTCATCTCCTTGAATACTCAATTAATGACTACTCAAGTATTGTGAAAAGGGGCCCAGGGTCAAGTACCCGCCCGAATTTGTAACGTAAGTAACAAAGTGCACGACAGAGGCACGCGGAACAGCGCGGCGCCCCGGAGCCACTAGAAGCGATGCACCCAGCACAGCTCCCAAAGCGCACATGCCTAAATGAAGCAGAAAATCCCTTTTAGGACGCCTGATATACGTGCTAAAAGGGATTTTCTGCTTCATTGAGAAAACCTTGGAGAGCCCGCGGAGGCGCGAGGTCCGCCCGCAGGCGCGCATGGCATCGCCCGCATGACATCGCGGGAATGAACAAGGGGATCTAGCGCTCGGGAACACTTCCGGTGGAAAGAATCTCCTCCAAAGCGTCTTCGTCCAAAACGGGCACGCCCAAGCTCTCTGCCTTAGCGAGCTTTGACCCCGCCTTTGGACCTGCCACCACAAAGCTCGTCTTCTTCGAGACCGAACCAGTCACCTTGGCACCCAATGCCTTGAGCGCGGCCCCCGCCTCGTCGCGCGTACGGCGCACGAGCGTACCGGTGAGCACGAAGGTAAGACCCGCAAGCGGTTGCTCGGATGCGAGGTCTGCCGAGACGCCCGTAGCAGCTGCGGCATCTGCCGTCATCTGGCCCAAGTCTTCCTCAAGCGTAAGACCTGCCTGGCGCAAGCGCTCCAGGACCTCGAGGTTCTCGGGCACCGCCAAAAAACCTTTGACGCTCGCGGCGATCTTAGGGCCAACGCCATCGATGCTCGCAATCTCCTCCTCGCTCGCCAGCACCAGCTTGTCGATGGAGCAGAAGCGTTGGGCCAAAAGCTCGCTCACGCTCTTTCCCACCAGGCGAATACCCAGGGCAAACAGCACGCGACCAAGCGGTTGTTGTTTGCTGCGCGCAATCTCATCAATCGCCTTCCTCGCTGTCTTTTGACCCACGAGGATCGGGTCGCCCGCGCGCACGCCACGGCGCGCATTAGAAGCGGCATATGTTCGACCCGTATCAAGGCCGGCGATGTCCTCGACCGTCAGCTGATAGAAATCGGCAACGTCGTGGAGCAGACCGGCGGCAATCATCTTGTCCACCAGCTCATCGCCCACGCCATCGACATCCATGCAGCCGCGGCTCACCCAGTGCAGCAAGCGCTCCTTAAGCTGGGCCGCGCAGTCGAGCGACACGCAGCGATAAGCAACCTCGCCCTCCTCATGCACCACGGGGCTGCCGCACACGGGGCACGTCGTGGGCATCTGCCAGGGCTGGGCGTCGGGCCAGCGCTTGTCGAGCACGGGGCCCACGACCTCGGGAATCACGTCGCCCGCCTTATGGACCACGATGGTGTCGCCCACGCGCACATCCTTACGATGCACCTCGTCGATATTGTGGAGGGTCGCGCGGGCGATAGTGGAGCCCGCAACCGTCACCGGATCGAACTCGGCTACCGGGGTGAGTACGCCGGTGCGGCCCACCTGCACGCGAATCTCGCGCAGTACGGTGGTCTTTTCTTCCGGCGGGAACTTAAAAGCGATGGCCCAGCGCGGGGCGCGGGCGGTGAAACCCAGGTCGGACTGCTGCTGGAAGGAATCGACCTTCACGACCACGCCATCGATGTCGTAATCGAGGTCGCCGCGGTGTGCCAGGGCATCGGCGCAAAATTCGTGCACCTCGGTTGGCGTTTTACAGCTCGCGACGTTGGGATTCACATGGAACCCGGCGTCACGCAACCAGTCCAAAAACTCATGCTGGCTGTGAACATGCAGCGGTGCCGTATCGGCAATGGCGTAGATAAAGGTAGAGAGGTCGCGCTTGGCCGTAACCTTGGGATCTTTTTGGCGAAGGCTGCCCGCCGCCGCGTTTCGGGGGTTGGCAAACGGATCGCGTCCCTCGGCATCGGCCTCATCGTTCAGTCGCACGAAACTGCCCTTGGGCATATAGACCTCGCCACGAACCTCGATCACGCGGTCACGGTCGGTGCCCATGTGTGCTAGGGCTTTCTCAGAAAGATGCATGGGGACGTCTTGAATCGTACGGACATTCAACGAGACATCCTCGCCGGTCGTACCGTCGCCGCGAGTAGCAGCGCGCACAAAAGCGCCGTTCTCATAGGTAATGGCTACGCCCAGACCGTCGATCTTGAGCTCGCACGTATACGTCACGCGGCCGGCGCCCAAAGCGTTTTCCGTGCGCTCGAGCCAAGCGTCGAGCTCCTCGAGATTCATAGCATCGTCCATGGAGTACATGCGCGCCATGTGCGTGACGGGGGCAAACTGATCAGAGACGTAGCCGCCCACGCGCTGCGTATACGACGTAGGGGTTATCAAATCGGGGTATGCCGACTCGATTTCCTGAAGTTCGACAAGCATCTTATCGAACGCGGCATCGGTGATCTCTGGGGCATCGAGCATGTAATAGCGGTAGGCATGGTAGTCCAGCTCGTGACGGAGCTCCGCCGCACGCGCCGCGGCCTGTTCATGCGACAGCGCAGGCTCCGTAGATTCCGCACTCGCCGTATCACCAAACAGACTCATTTGTTCCGCCATCGCATATCCCCTCACATACCATCATGTGTCAAAAAACGACAGGCTTATTCTGTCACACTCTCCACGCGGCTGCGCAGCACCGCATGCCCCCGACGCTGCATTTTTATCGATGTGACAAAATAAACCTGTCGTTTTGCTGTCACATCGACGCGGGCGACAGCGATCGCTAGAACACGTTTCCGCTGCTCAACGGGTCATCAGAACCGTCAAGTGGGAGCCAGTCAAGAGAGCGCTCGATCCAGGTATCCCAGAACTTCCAATTGTGTGCGCCGGGACCCTCGTGATAATCCACCTCAAAGCCCTCGCCTATCAACTTGTCTCGATACGCACGGTTGGGCTCAAGCAGGTCATCGTCCTCTCCGCAAGCCATGTAAAAGCTCGGCCGCGGACCATCCGAGGCACCAACGCGCTCGGCCAGGGCATCATAATCGTTTTGCGAGCCCCGTGCCTTGTCCAGCGGACCGTAAACTGATTCGTAAAAGCCTCGATTACCCAGGATACCCGGGGCATCGTATGTGCTTTCAAGAACCCGCTTCGAATTAAGGGAAAGACCCGAGGACAACGCCACCACGTTGCCAAACGTCTCGGGATGGCGCAGGGCGTTGACGATGGCGCCGTAGCCGCCCATGGACAGGCCACCGATAAACGTATCGGCGCGCTCGCAGGAAAGACGGAAGAGCTTTCGCGTGAACTCCACCAGCTCATGGCCGATAAATTCTCCAAACCGTGCGCCGTCGGCTCGGTCGTTATAAAAGCCGTTCTCGCCCGACGGCATGATAACGGCAAGGTTTCGCGCCTCCGCAAGGCTTTGGATGCGCGTGCGCGTAACCCAATCCGTATAGTTGCCGTACACGCCATGGAGCAGATAGAGCGTCTTGAAAGGTCGTTGCCGATCACGCGGCACCGACCGTGCATAGCCCAACGAATCGATGGACGCCCAGTCTGCGGGGACAACGGCGTTGATCGTCACCGTACGCATGAGCGAGGTGGAAAGGAAATCGACTTTGACGAGTGCCATCAAGGGGCCCCTTCTCTCGGGCGTCTTGGCAAGCAAGACGCAAACAAGCATTAGCGCGCGGCCGCCGCGGACAGGCGTGGGCATCGCATGCGGCAGCGCGATCATTTACCCTGCCGGCTCCAGGCGGCTGTGCCACGGCATCAGTGTAGCCGCAAGGCGGCGAACGGTCACGTGGCGGCAGCGTTCGTCGGTTTCCTCTGAAAAGGCACCTGGCGCAGGCGCGATGGCCGGCGCTTTGATACCATAGGGCAGAAAAACCTAAGGATATGGGGGTTAAATCATGAAAACCATCGCCATTATCGGCGCCCTTGAGAAAGAGGTTCGCGAGGTTGCATCCGCCGTTGACGGAGCCGTCACCACGCAAGAGGCCGGCCTCACGGTGCTTGCCGGCACCTACCATGGCGCCCGCCTTGTTGCCACCACGGCGGGCATGGGCACGGTCAACGCCGCAGCCGCCGCACAGCACCTCATCAGCACCTATCATCCCGAGGCTCTTATCTTCTCGGGTATCGCAGGCGGCCTTAACCCCGTGCTGCACATCGGCGATATCGTGATCGGCGAGCGCCTGCGCTACCTCGATACCGACACGGCGCTTCTTGCCGAATCCGCCCCGGGACTCAAGGAGTACACCTCGACCCCAGCCCTTGTCGATGCTGCCGAGGCACTGCTCACGAGCCGCGGTTACTGCAACGCAGCCGAGCGAGCAGCAGGTCCCGATAGCCTGCAATACCTGCGCGGAATCATCGCCACCGGCGATCGCTTCGTTGCGGGTGCCGAGATGCGCGAGCGCGCCATCGAGGCAACCCACGCGGACTGTGTGGAGATGGAGGGCGCCGCCATCGCGCACATCGCCGTCAAAAACGGCATCGACTGCCTGGTCATGCGTGCCATTTCCGACAATTGCGACGAAGCATACGACGCGTTGTGCACGCGTGAATTCGACCTCGAGGAGTACGCGCAGCGCGCGAGCAACATCACTCTCGGCATCGTCCGTCGCGTCATTTGCGGCAGCGAGGCGTAAAGGAGCACTATGGCAAACCAGATCAACTACAACACCGTCAAGTTCGTCGCGTCGTACGGCAAGGCTTCGCAGATTCCGCCTTCGACCTGCCCCGAGGTGAGCTTCGTAGGCCGCTCGAACGTGGGCAAGTCGTCTATCATGAACAAGATCTTCAATCGTCGCAATCTCGTCAAAGTGTCGAGCACCCCGGGCAAAACGGCCAATGTGAACTTCTTCGAGGCAGACGGCGTGCACTTCGTCGACCTGCCCGGATACGGCTTTGCACAGCGTTCGAAGGGAGAGCGCGATCGCTGGGCGCAGCTTATCGGCGATTATTTTGACTTGGATCGCAGCTTCAACCTGGTGGTTTCGCTCGTGGATATCCGCCACGATCCCAGCAAGCTCGACCATCAGATGATTGAGTTTCTGCAGGAAGGCGAGTTCCCCTTTATCGTGGCGCTCACCAAGGCAGACAAGCTTTCGCGCAATCAGCAGGCAAAACAGATAGCAGCGATCAAGCGCCAGCTCAACGTCCCCGCCAACAACGTCATCGTCACCTCGTCCGAATCGGGCCAAGGCATCGAGGAGCTGCGCGAGATTATCGAGCAGTACTGCCTGGGCGAAGAAGAATAGCCAAGGGCGCACGAGCAAAAGAAGCGTACGCAGACAGGTTGCCGTCTTCATTGCCGGCATTTGCAGCAAAATGTCCCATTTGGAACGCCTGACGGGTCCTCCAAGTGGGACTTTTTGCTGCATTTAGTCCCTGTTGAATCTAAGCTACAGCAGCCCTCGGTCGGCGTTGGGAGAGTAGCGGCAAAATATGACAAAATAAACCTGTCGACTTTTGTCACATAGCAGGTGGGATGGATGGAAGCTCAGCATATCGAACATACGTTGGAACCGATTTTTGACGAGCGTTCGCGCGTGCTCGTGCTGGGGACCATGCCCTCGCCCAAGTCACGCGAAGTCGGCTTTTATTACGGGCATCCGCAAAACCGCTTCTGGCGCGTGATGGAAGCGCTGTTTGAGTTGTCCAGCCATTCTCTTGTCGAAAACGATATGCGCCGCGCGTTTCTCTTCGAGCATCATATCGCTCTTTGGGATGTGCTTGCTTCATGCACTATCGAAGGAGCTGCCGACGCAAGCATCGTCGACGCGGCACCCAATGACCTCACGCGCATCTTCGATGCCGCCCCCATCACGCACGTCTTCACAACAGGAGGAAAGGCCACACAGCTGTGCCGTCGCATGAATGGAGACATGCTCAGCGCTCGAAACATTGCGCTTACCGGCCTTCCATCCACAAGCGCTGCGAACGCTCGCATGCGCCTGGACCAGCTTGTGGAAGCATATCGACCAATTGCACATGCCGTCACAACAAACAACTGTCATGCTGAATAAAAGTCCCTGCGACAACGATATTACCCAGCTAAAGCAAGAGCTTCGCGCCCAGATTATCGCGCAGCGCGATGCTTTGGCCCCTGCCCTTCGCTTCCGCAAATCGAGCGCGATTTGCGCCGATCTTGTAGGTGCGGTCAGAAAAGCTCTCTTGGAACGTATGAGCCACCGGCCCCTCGTTGCCGCCTACTCCCCCATGGGAAGTGAAGTCGATTTGGGCGAATTCATCGCCGCTCTTTACGATATGCAGGCACGCATCGTCTTTCCCGCCATGCTGCCAAATCTACAAGATGGGCAACGCATGCAGATGCATGTTGTCTCGCGCGAGGATTACCTCGCCCGCGCTGCCCCATTTATCGCGCATCCGGTGCGTCCCTTCTTGCCTTTCAACGAAGCCGAGCTCAGGCGATACCCCGCTGTCGCCCCGCACGAGCTCGACGCTATCGTGGTGCCCCTTGTGGGGTTCGACGCCAATGGCATGCGTTTAGGCTATGGCGGCGGCTGCTACGACCGTTATCTCCCCACGCTCCAACCACGTTGCTTCATAGCCGGCGTCGCCTTTAGCGAGCAGCAGGTGCCGCACGTACCCGTCAACGGCTTCGACCTTTCTCTTCCTCGCATCATCAGCGCTTAGCGCCGCGAATGCGAAGATACGTTCGGCAAACGTCAAAATGTGACAGAACAAACCTGTCTACTTTTGTCATAAAAAAGAGGGCGCCGGTTTTTTGGCGCCCTCTTGCGGGAAGCTTGTTATTGGCGTTTGCTGCCGCCATTGCCCATGAGCTCCCGTAGATACTCGAGAAACTCCTCCTCGCTCATGCCGTTGCCGGCTCCCTCCGCGCTATCGGTGTTGGTCTGCTCGCCTTGCGACGGTTGCGCATCGGCGTCAGAGCCCAGCTTTACATCGATCTTCTTCTCGTTCTTGCCACGCTGGACAGTAAGCGTCACCGTGTCGCCCACATTGTAAGAGCGCAGGGCAATGATCAGACTGTCTGCAGAGGAAATCTGCTCGTCGTTAACCTTGGTAACAACATCGCCCTTCTTGATGCCCGCCTTATCTGCTGGGCTGCCGGCAATAACCTCGCCAACATAGGCGCCCTCATTGACCGAAAGGTCATTCTGGCGCGCGTTGGATGCGGTCACCGTACCCAGGCGAACACCCAAATACGCATGCTCTGGCGTCTTGCCACCGATGATCTGCTTGGCGATCTTCACCGCATAGTTGGACGGGATGGCAAAGCCCACGCCCGAACTGGAGCCCGAATAGCTCTCGATGATGGAGTTGATTCCCACAAGCTCACCCTTATCGTTCACGAGCGCGCCGCCTGAGTTACCCGGATTGATGGCAGCATCGGTCTGAATCATATTGGCGTAGATATACGTGCCGCTCGTGGTGGGAAGCGCCGTGGAACGGTACAGCGAGCTCACGATACCCGTCGAGACAGATTGCTCGTTACCAAAGGGGCTGCCGATAGCCATAACCCACTCGCCCACGTTGAGGCTATCGGAGTCACCAACCTCGATAGGCGTAAGTTTTTTGGGATCCACGTCCTTAAGCTTGATCACTGCAAGATCGCTCGAGGTATCGGCACCTACGAGCTCGGCCTCATAGCTCTCGCCGTTAAGGGAAACAGTGATGTTGGTTGCGCCCTCGACCACATGGTTGTTCGTGAGAATGTTACCGTCGGTGTCGAGCACCACGCCCGAACCAATGGAACCGGAAGACTGAGGATCATCACCCTGCATGGCGTTCTCGGACGAACCCGAGTTCCATGCCGTAATGGATACCACGGAAGGCAAGGCCTTTGCCGAAACAGCCTCGGCAAGCGTCGTGTCCTCGGCATCGATCTTCATGGTCCGAGAACCGCTGGAAGACTCGCTTGTTGCGGTTGCGGTGCCGGCGTCGCGGTTGACGTTAAGCGCGCCCGTCATGATAAGCGCCACGACCAAAACAGCACCCACGACCATGCCCGCCAAGGAGCACAGGAACACCGGCAGCTTCTTGGTCTTGGTCTTTACCACCGTGTGCGCCGCGATCTGCGTCTGGGCAGCATGCGTATCATCGGCGTCGAAGGGAGGCTGTGTCGCAGCTCCCGGAGTCGCAGCCTCAGGATCTGGCTGTGCCTGCCCGGCAGGCGCCTGCGGTGTGGGCTCAACGGCGACACGTGGAGCCGGCGCGGTAGCACCCGAGTCGTCGCGGCGCGAATCGATATCTTCAGTCATGGATTGGTCTTCCTTTCCATATGCCCTTAATCAAGCACCGTTGTACCCCATTGCGAGCACCATTGTCCCAACAACGAGTACCTTAAGCTAAATCTAAGGTATGCACAAAGAGGCTTCAATATAAAAACGCGGCGACACCATTGCCGCCGCGCCCAAAGATGATTCTTCCGCTTTTGTCACAAGCACCTAGAGCTTGAACAGATAGCCCACACCGCGAACGGTGGTGATGTGCGCCGCGATCTGCGGGCCCACCTTGGAGCGAATACGCCTGATGTGCACGTCAACAGTACGCGTGCCGCCGCAGTACTCAAAGCCCCACACGCGATGCAGCAAGACCTCGCGGCTATACGCACGATTAGGATGCATAGCCAAGAACGAGAGCAGCGAGTATTCCATAAGCGTAAGGTCAACGGGCTCGCCGTCCAGATACACCTGATAGGTTGCCAGATTGATCACAAGATTGTCGATATGCAAAACATCATCGACCGAAAACGCCTCTTCCTCGCCCAGCAGACGACGCACGCGCGCCTCGAGCTCGCCGGTCGAGCCGCCCGAACAGATAAAGTCGGCATGACCATGGGCGGGGATACGCAAGTCGGACAAAGCGTCTTCGTCCACAATCAACAGCATGGGAATGTTGCCACGATCGTCCAGCCACTTGGCAATCTGCTCGATACGATCGTTGCGAATGCCGTCGGCGTCGAGCACGAGCAGGTCGAAGTCGTGTGCCGCGGTCGGCGAATCGGGAGTCGCAGCAAAAACCTCTGCTCCCATGGTCTGTGTGAGGGAACGCGTGAATTCGTGGTATCGCGTAGTGCGAGCCATGAAAAGGATGTTTTTCTCTGACATACCAAACCCCCTAACAGGGTACATTTTAGCAGCTCATACGGGTCACATACGGTAGGGCGAGGCAGTTTTTGCCACACAGGCCCCCTATGTCTTTGGCTGGCCTTTATGAGTTGGAAAGATATCGGTCGACTTCCCATTGCGAGACGTACGAAGCGTATTTCTTCCACTCCAAGCGCTTCTTGGTAAGGAAGAAGCTGTGGATATGCTCGCCCAGAGCATCCTTCATAAACTGGGAATTCTCAAAGATGTCCAGCGCCTCTTCCAGATTGCGCGGAAGCTGCGTGTAACCCGCCTGCTCGAGCTCGCGCTCGGACATGCGCAAGGTGGCCGCGGTGGTCTCCGCCGGAAGCTCGAGCTTGCGCTCAATGCCGTCAAGACCAGCCGCCAGCGTTACGGCGTTCACCAGATAGGGATTGGCCATGGGATCGGGGCTGCGCAGCTCGATACGTGTGGAAAGCTGCTTGCCCGGCTTGTAGATGGGAATGCGAATCATTGCGGAACGGTTGCGCAGACCCCACGTGGCGTACTCGGGTGTCGTGCCCTCGCCCGTGGTAAGACGCTTGTAGGAGTTCACCGTGGGGTTGGTGATGGCCGAGATCTCGCGCGCATGCGCCAAGATGCCCGCCATGTAATGCTTGGCCGTATCGGACAGATGGTAGACTGGGTCGTCATCGCCATAGAACACGTTATTGCCCTCGCGGTCAAAGAGGGATTGGTGCATAAACATCGCAGACGAGGGAGCCTTCGAGAGGGGCTTGGGCATAAATGCGGCGTGGCACCCAGCCTCAAATGCCTCCAAGCGAATGATGTGCTTCGCGGTGGTAATGGCATCGGACATCGTGAGGGCCTCGGCATGGCGCAGCGAGATGCCGTGCTGGGAGGGGCCGGCAGAGTGGAACGTATACTCCACCGGGACGCTCATCTTCTCGAGCGTGAGCACGGTGTTGCGGCGCAGGTCACGAGCCGAATCGGACTCGGAAAGGTCAAAGTAGCCCACATTGTCCAGGGGCTCGGGGGCCTGATCGTTCTTAAAGTAGTAGTACTCCAGCTCGGCGCCCACGTTCATGATAAAGCCGGCCTCTTCGGCGCGATAGAACATGGCGCGCAGGCATTCGCGGGGGTCGCCCGCAAAAAGCTTACGATCGGGTGTGCAGATGTCACAGAACACACGCGCAACGCCGTTGTCGCTCGGGCGCCAAGGGAGGACCTGGAACGTAGAGGGATCGGGGAAGGCCAGCATATCGGCCTCTTCGGGCGTGGCAAAGCCCTCGATAGCAGAGCCGTCAAAGCCCACGCCCTCTTCGAAGGCGACCTCAAGGTCCTCGGGGCTGATGGCAAAGCTCTTAAGACGACCCAACACGTCGACGAACCACAGACGCACAAAACGGATGTCACGCTGTTCGACGGTTCGAAGCACGAAGTCGATATTCCGCTGCTGATTCATGGGGCATCCCTTCACGCACAGCACATGTGCCGATTCGATATGTTAGACATTTTACTTTCTCACATGATTGTTTCGGCGGAGTTTCCACCCCTTGGCAAAGCTCACTTTGCCGACTGTTCAAAGAAGACCGCCCGCTTCGGTCCCTTCATATAAAGATATGAGAACTTTATGGTCCGCTTTCTACGGAACTAGAATTGAATTCCGATTTCATTTTCAAACACGGAAAGGATGAGGAGTATGTCTAGTCGGCGTCCATACAATACGCGTCAGCGCGAGCTCATCGTCTCTCTTCTCCGTGAAAACCCGCATGCCTTCAGCACGGTCGATGAAATCTGCGCGGCCCTTTCGCACGCAGGACATCGTGTGGGACGTACCACGGTCTATCGTACCCTCGAGAACCTGGTACTCGAAGGTACCGCCGCCAAGGTTGCCGATGTGCGCGGCCGCGCGGCATACTACCGCCTGCTCGACCCTCAACAAGCCGATTCGTATGGTCCCGAAGGCCAATTGCGCTGCATTCGCTGCGGAGCAATTGCTCCGCTCGACTGTCATATGCTCGGATCCTTCACAAAACATGTGCAGGACGAGCACGGTTTTGCCATCGACCAGCAGCGTACTGTGTTCTATGGCCTGTGCTCAAAATGCCAGGGCAGTGATGACGATGACTAATCGCGCCTCCTGCCGCCGCCCGGACAGTCCCATGATGCTATCCCACACAACGGAAAACCGCGTCAGCATGCCGAGTACCCGCAGCCGCATCATGGCACTAGCCATTGCAATCATCATGCTCGTTGCGTTCGTGCTCTCCCCGATTGCTATCTCGCGCGAACTCCACCACAACTGTGCCGGTACCGATTGCGCGATATGCGCCGAACTCGTCGGCAACCTCTCGCTCACTCGCGGAGGCTCTACCCCCGCCAGCACCACACCAGCAGCAACCTTAGTGCTGATTATCGTCCTTGCCGTCCTCGGCGAAGTGCGATTCTCATATGCCCCTATCACCCTTGTTTCGCTCAAGGTTCGCCTCGACGATTAACGGCCCCACTCGCTATCGAACATTTTCCGCATTGGCTCGCACCTCAACGAGCGCGCGAGTGGGACTTCATCCCGCTCGCGTTCGATATTGCATTTGGAGCATACAAATGAATCGAATCACGCACACCAAGCGGCGTCGTCCCCGCGTCTCAATTCGTCGTCATCTCATCGCTCTTCTCGCCTGCGTTCTCGCACTGAATGCTGTCGCGGCGCTGAGCGCTTGCAAATCCTCCACCGGTGACGGCAGAGCTTCCGCAGACGGCAAAGTCAGCGTCGTCGCAAGCTTTTATCCCATGGCCGATTTCGCCCAAAAAATCGGCGGCGATCATGTGGAGGTCACTAACCTAGTGCCCGCGGGCACTGAGCCCCATGAGTGGGAACCCAGCTCCACGGATATCAAGAATATCGAGGCATCTCAGCTCTTTATCTACAATGGTGCCGACATGGAAAGCTGGGTCGACGACACGCTGAAATCCATCGACACCTCTAAAACCACCGTTTGCGAGGCTTCGAAAGGCCTAACGCTGCGCGTCGCATCAGAAGAGGGCAAAGATTCCGGTGACCATAACCACGCCGGAGAACACGACCCGCATGTTTGGTTGAATCCCAAAAACGCCAAGGCAGAGCTGGAAAACATTAAAGATGCGCTCGTCAAGGCAGACCCCAAGCATACATCCGACTACGAAGCAAACTACAAGAAGTATGCCAAGGAGTTCGACGCGCTCGACGAGGCCTATCGCACCAAGCTCTCCCAAGTAAAAGGCCATTCCATCGTCGTCTCCCATGAGGCATACGGCTATCTGTGCGATGCGTACGGCCTAACCCAGATGCCCATCACCGGCATGGACGCCGAGGGCGAGCCGGACGCCAAGACCATGGCGCAAATCGTTGAGTTTGTTAAAGACAACGATATCAAAACCGTCTTCAGCGAGGACCTTGTCTCCAAGAAGGTCGCCAAGACGATTGCCGAGGAAACCGGCGCACAGTGCGTCCAGCTCAACCCGTGCGAGGGGTTGACTGACGAGCAGCTCAAGGCCGGCAAGGATTATCTGTCTGTTATGTACGACAACCTCGATAAGCTCGTAGCCGCCCTGAATGAAGAATAACAACTTTTAGAGACGTGATGAATATGGTATCGATACTACTGGCTTGCCTGGGTGTATTCTTCCAGAGCTTGGTCTTACACCGGGCAATTAAAATGACGCATGCATACGGCGAGCGCGAATTTGTGAGCGCCATGGCATGGTGCGTTGTCCTGCTCGTCGCAAACGCTCTCTCATGCGTGGCCCGTGGGCTAGGGCTTCTTGTAGACGATGTCTTCTCGACCATTGCACTCGCCCTAGCCTTTGCGGCAGCAACAGCGGCGATTTCTCACTCCAAGACAATTTGCGCACGCACCTGCAAGCGCATCCGTCACCCCTATCTCCGTGCACTCGGCGTATGCCTGCTCGCGAGCGTCTTTGCCATGCTTGCCCTCGAGCTTCCCTCGAACCATGATCTGTGGAACATGCACCCGGGCCCGGCGCTGCTCGAACTCGCTTTGATTTTCGGACTGCTCGCCTTGCTGTTCTTTGCAACGCGCAGGCATGCACAGGCGCCGTCGATCGGCATCGTCGCCCTTACGGGTGTAGGCATCGCCGAGTACTTCGTCATATCCTTCAAATCGATGCCCATCCAACCGGGCGACCTTTTCGCCCTCTCCACAGCGGCAACGGTAGCAGGCAGCTACCACTACGTTCTTTCGGCTTATTGCGTCTACGGTATCGCGTTTGCCGTGCTCGCCATCACAACCCTCGTACTCGCCCCGGCGTTGGGTGCGGGCAATGCCGAAAATGCCGATGCCAAGCCCCGGACCAATACCCACACGGCAGCCAAGACCAGCACGCCAACTGCTGCCCCGTCCGAAACGGCAGTCAATGCCTCCCGCAAGACCGCACGCATCAATACAGATGGCGCCGGCAACGGGAAGGAACGCGGCATCAAGCTCCCGCTGAGTATCGACCGTCGTACGGCTGTCATCTCGGCCCTTGCCCTCGCAGGACAAGCCACTATCAGCTATTACGACGTCTTCGGTATCCAACTGCACACGTGGAAACCTCTCACCAGCTATTACAGCCAGGGCTTTTTGCCCACATTTATCTCAAGCGCGCAAAAGATGGTCCCGCCCAAGCCCAAGCGCTACAGCGGGACCGAGACAGCGCAACTCATCAAACATCTGGCACACAGCTGGAAGTCCGGAAAGCAGGGAGAAGAATCCGCGGCACGCGCCGCAGCAGTCGAGCAGTTCAACCAGATAAAGCCCTCGGTCATATGCATCATGAACGAATCATTTGCCGACCTCTCGATCTTTGACGGTCTGGGCTGCGGCTACCAGGGCCCCACGCGCTTCAAGAGCATCGACGACGCTCTGCTGCAGGGCGTGAGCTATATGAGCGCGTTTGGCGCAGGAACCTGTAACAGCGAGTTTGAGTTTTTGACCGGTCACTCCATGGCTTATTTAGGCTCGGGCGTGTACCCGTTTATGACCTACAACCTTGCCCCCACAGAAAATCTCGCGCGTCAATTCAAGAAGCTCGGCTACCATGCCGTCGCCATGCACCCCAACCACGCCACCAACTGGAACCGCGAAAATGTTTTTGCCGACATGGGGTTCGACGAGTTTCTCTCCATCAAGGACTTCGCCAATGCCCAAGAGCTATGTGGCAAGGTGACCGATGCAGCTACCTATAACAAGTGCCTCGAGGTGCTACGCGCAAACGACGGCCCCGTGTTCATCCACGATGTGACCATGCAAAATCATTCTGGCTATGCCACCGGCCTCGTTCCTGCCGACAAGCAGCTCTACCTGCCCACCTCTGGCGTCACCCCCGAGGTTCAAACGTGGACAAACGAGTATTGTTCGCTCATGGAGCAGTCCGATATCGCCTTCGACAAATTCTTGAGCGAGCTCCGTGAACTCGACCGCCCTGTCGTCGTTGTGATGTACGGCGACCATCAGCCGTTCTTCACCGATCGCTACAACGACCTGCTGTTCGACGGCGAAGACGACGTAATGCATGCTGAGCGCCTGTGGCAGACACGGTATGTGGTGTGGGCCAACTACGACGTTGCCGGCAACGACCAGAAAAGCAAGGAGCTCGACACGAGCATCAACAACGTCGGAGCTCTCATGGTAAACGCAATCGGCGCCCCGCTCACCGCGTATCAGCGTGCGCGCCTAACCAATCGCAAAAACCTGCCCACTATTAATGTCGTGGGATTACAAGATGCACAAAACAGCTGGTACACCCTCGAAAGCAATGACCTTCCCCAAAAGACTGCCACAGCTGCAGACCGCCTGCAGCGCATGCAATATCGCACACTTTTCGACCACGCCGGCTCTGTCTTCGCCACCAAGAAGCAGACGACCGCCAATGAGACCGATGCCAATATCGCACCTGGAGAGGGTGCCTAGCATGAACAGCGAACAGGATCCCATCTCCCCCATATCGGTGCGTGACGTCAGTTTCTCATACGGCGAGAAACCCGTACTCACCCACGCGTCGCTGCATCTGGAAACCGGATGCAGCGCCATTCTCATGGGCGAAAACGGCGCAGGCAAATCAACACTGCTCAAGCTCATTTTGGGTCAGATGCCCCCCACCACAGGCAAGGCGCTCCTCTTTGGCAAGCCCTCGTCACATTTTTATGACTGGAAGCGCATCGGTTATGTTCCCCAGCGCACCGGCGGTGCCTACGACCGCTTCCCCGCCACCGTGCGCGAAGTCATTCGTGCTAATCGCTACGCAGTTTCGCGCGGTCTTTTTACGCATCATCGCGACCGAGACCGTCGGGCGACCGATTGCGCCATGGAACTTGTCGGCGTCACCAACCTCGCCGAGCGTCTCATCGGCGAGTTGTCCGGCGGCCAGCTCCAGCGCGTCCTGCTCGCACGCTCTCTCGTCAACGAACCCGACCTGCTCATCCTGGATGAGCCCACAAGCGGCCTGGACTCCGAAAGCGTTGCAGAGTTCTGCTCCGTGCTTTCTGACATCATGCGTCACCATCTGCGCAGCGTTCTCATGGTGACGCATGACACGCGGCGTCTTGATGCGCTCGATTGTCCCATATACACCATTCTCAACGGCGAGGTGCACCGTGCTTGATATGTTCCAGTACGCATTCATGCAGCGCGCGTTCATAGCGGGCATCATACTTGGGATCGCCATCCCGCTCGTGGGTGTCGTCGTCGTCCTCAAACGCTTCTCTATGATTGGAGACACCCTGAGCCATGCCTCCCTTGCCGGCGTCGCCGGTGGCCTTGTGGCAGGCGTCAACCCTGTTGCGGGAGCAACCGTCGCATGTCTGTTCGCCGCCTGCTGTATAGAGGCCGTCCGCAAGCGCCTGGGCAACCGCGGGGACCTAGCCATCGCCGTCATCCTCGCCGCAGGCGTGGGACTCGCAGGCGTCCTTGCGGGCTTTGTCCCCAACTCCGCGACGTTCTCGAGCTTTCTGTTCGGCAGTATCGTCACGATAGACGACAGCGAGCTTATCTCCACCTGCATCATCGGCGCGGGTATCATCGTCTATTGTCTCGTATTTTCACGCGAGCTGTTCTGGGTATCCCTCGATGAGACGGCGGCACGCATCGCGGGCGTGCGCATACAACTCATCAACTTGAGCTTCATCTTCATCTGCGCCCTCAGCGTTTCCATCGCCGCCCGCACCGTAGGAGCGCTTATCGTAAGCTCGATGATGACAGTTCCCGTGGCATGCGCCCTCTTGCGCGCCCGCAGCTGGAAACAAACCTGTGTGCTCAGCTGCTTGGTAGGCATCATATCGATGATCCTTGGCTTGACCATTTCCTACTTTTTTGGCCTTAAACCCGGTGGCACGATCGTGCTTCTCCAAATCGCGATCCTCACGGCGTTTGCACTCCTGCGACGCAGATAGCCGTGCCCCGGCTCAAATGCAGCAAAATCCCCTTTAGAGCTCTGCTTGCTAGAACTCAAAAGGGGATTTTTATTGCACGCTGACATGCATATGGAGCGATTTCTCCTGCGATTTCTCCTACAAGAAAGACAAACGGGAAAGCCCCGATTTCGCAAACAGCTCCTGAATGCAAAGTCTTATTTCACGCCGCGGCTCAGGTCCTCGGCAACCTTGTCTGCTCCCTTAACGGCAGGACAGCTGTTCTTGTGCCCGCAGTGTCCGGAACACGCACCGCCCTGGGCGCAATCGGCGCACGTTCCCTTGCGGTGGATGCGCACACACACCGCCACAAACGCAATGGCGACAAGCAGCAAAATAACGATATCGATAGGGGCCATCGACGCCTCCCTTTCATAAGTTTTCCTACTGAAACTTTACCCCATGTGTCGAGGCTCAACACCATCTTCGCAAAAAAGCCGCCCGTGAGCGCAGGCCCACGAGCGGCTGGGGAGAGGGCGGGTCAATCGAAGCCTTGCACACGCCTTACGCGGTAAGGCTCGCCGCGCTGGAGGAATTGGCCTCGTCCTCGTCCGTCCATGCAAAGTGCGGCATGGGGCGGAAGATCTGAAAGAGCATTCCCGCCAGCAGCACGATGGCCACAACCGTCCAAAAACCAAACTGACCCAGCGCGATCAGCTCGTAGAGCTGGTTGATGATCAGACCAATCACCCAAGCGAAAGCGCACTCATAGCCGAGGGCGATGGCAGTCCACTTGCCGGAGTTCATCTGGTTGCGGATGGTACCCATAGCCGCGAAACACGGAGCGCACAGCAGGTTGAAGGCGCCAAATGCCACGCAGGCACCCATCGTGGGGAACATAGCGGCAAACGCGGTCCAAAGACCCGGATCGGTCTCGCCCACGTCACCCACCGAGAGAAGCGAACCGGCGGTTGCAACGACGTTCTCCTTGGCCACAAGTCCAGAGACGGTAAGGGCCGTTGCCTGCCAGGTGCTAAAGCCAAGCGGGGCGAAGATCCAGGCAACCAGGTTGCCAAGCATGGCAAGCACGGAGTAGTCCATAAACTCCTCGGGGATGCCCTTCATGGAAGGCAGGTAACCAAAGGCGCCCTCGAACATACCGAAGTTGGAAAGGAACCATACCACAACGGTGGAGGCGAAAATAACCGTACCGGCCTTCTTGATAAAGGCCCAGCAGCGCTCCCACACGTGCAGCGCCCAGGAGCGAATCGCCGGGAAGTGGTAGGCAGGAAGCTCCATAACGAACGGCGTCGGGCGACCGGCAAAGAGCTTGGTCTTCTTGAGCATGAGGCCCGAGGCGATGACGGCAAAGACGCCCAGGAAGTAGAAGAGCGGAGAAATCCAGCGGGCGCTCGTCGAGGAATCGCCGATGATCGAGCCCATGAGCAAGGCGATGATCGGCAGCTTGGCGCCGCAGGGAATGAACGTCGTGGTCATGACCGTCATGCGGCGGTCCTTCTCGTTCTCAATGGTCTTGGTGGCCATGACACCCGGGACGCCGCAGCCAGAGGAGACAAGCATCGGAATGAACGACTTACCAGACAGGCCAAAGCGACGGAAGATGCGATCCATGATGAAGGCGACGCGGGCCATGTAGCCGCAGTCCTCCAAGAAGGAGAGCATCACGAACAACAGGAACATCTGCGGGACAAAGCCCATGATGGCGCCGATGCCAGCCACGATACCGTCGCAGACAAGGGAGTCGACAAGACCGCCGTCCTCGGTGCCGCCCGCCACAAGGGCGTTATGCACCGCGGTGGTGATGCCGGGGACGAACGGACCGTAGTCGGCGGGGTCGGGCTCGGTGACGTCGAGGTCCTTGACCGCCTGAGACGCAGTGACGGTGGCAGCAGTCGTGCCGGCGTCCTCGTCCTCCTCGACCTTGCCCTTCACGGACGCGGCCTCGGGCTCGGCTGCGATGGTCTTGAGCGCGTCGGCGGCAGCGTCGCCGTCCTCGGCGTCGACAGCGTCGTTATAGGCAGAAACGTCGATGCCCTTGGCGTCAGCAGCGTCGATAAACGCGGCGATTTCGGCCTGAGCCTGCGTGTACTCGCCAGCAGCCTCGTCATATGCATCGCGGCCCTGGCCCAGCACGAACCAGCCATCGGTGCCAAAAAGCTGATTGTTGGTGAAGTCGGTCACCGTGCCGCCGAGCGTAGACACGGCAATGTAGTAGACAGCGAACATGATGACGACGAAGATCGGCAGGCCGAGGATACGGTTGGTGATCACGCGGTCGATCTTCTCGGAGGTGCTCATCTTTGCCGGAGCCTTGGTGAGGCACTCGTCAATGATATGGGCGATCACGCCGTAGCGCTCGCCGGTGATGATAGACTCGGCATCGTCATCGCAGTCCTTCTCGCACTGGGCGATGAGCTGCTCCACGCGCTCGGCGTGGTCCTTCGTGAGGTTGATAAGCTTGCACGCAGCCTCGTCGCGCTCAAAGAGCTTGACGGCGTAGTAACGGCGCTTCTCGGCGGAGACGCTTGCGGGAAGCAGGTTCTCGATATGGGTGAGAACGTCCTCGATAGCGGAGTCGAACTTGTGCTCGGGGACGTGACCCTTAGTAGCGGCAGACTTCTTGACCTGAGTGAACAGTTCGTCGATGCCTTTGTTCTTAAGAGCAGAGATCATGACAACGGGGCAGCCCAAACGATCGGAGAGCTTCTTGATGTCAATCTTGTCGCCGGACTTCTCCACAAGGTCGGCCATATTGAGGGCAACCACGACGGGCAGGCCCGTCTCGATGACCTGGAGAGCCAGGTACAGGTTGCGCTCGAGGTTGGTGGCGTCGATCACCTGGACGACGACATCGGGCTCGCCGCTCATGAGGTAGTCGCGCGAGCACTGCTCCTCGGGGCTGTAGGGCGACAGTGAATAGATGCCCGGAAGGTCCGTGATGGTTACGCTCTTGTCGCTCAAGAGCTTTGCTTCCTTTTTCTCAACCGTGACGCCCGGCCAGTTGCCAACGTAGCCATTGGCACCGGTGATCAGGTTGAACAGCGTGGTCTTGCCGCAGTTGGGGTTACCCGCAAGAGCAACATGGATCTGAGAATCCGCCATGCAATCCTTCCTCCCATTGCGCTCGGACTGCTTCCATACCGCCCGAGTTGGATTTCTTTATGTTAGAAATTACTAACTTTACCTGCATACATGTTCGTATAGGTCAACTTACTGAACCTCGACGACAGCCGCCTCTTCCTTGCGGATAGACAGCTCATAGCCACGCACGTTGATCTCGACAGGGTCGCCCAGCGGAGCGACCTTGACGACAGTAAACGGTGTGCCCTTGATGAGGCCTAGGTCCATAAGGTGGCGGCGCAGCGCGCCCTCTCCGTGCAGTTTCACGATTGTGGAGCTCTCGCCCACCTTGACGTCTCCAAGAGTCTTCATTACATCCCCCTTCCGGATACTCGTGTTCGCGATTTGCGTATCACCTTCACGCACGAGAATCTTGGCCGCCGGCGTGCATTCGGCCGCCAAGAATCTCGCTGCGAAATGTGCTGGAATAGATTAGGCGGCGACAGTCATGACGTGCTGGGCAACCTTCGTGTCCAGGCCAAAGCGCGCGCCCAAAATGGTGACGATGATGTTCGCCCCGCTCGAGCTCACCACGTGAATCTCGTTGCCCTCGACAAAACCGATGTCGTTGAGGTGGCGCTTCATGTCATCGCCGCCTTTGACGCGGGAAACCTTGACGGTCTCCCCTGCCTTGACCAGCGATAACGGCATTGCCGGCATCATGGGTTTGTTCGTCATGTCGCTTCCATCCTTTGCATACATCGAGCTGGCTTTTGACAATGCCTGTGTGCCAAAAAGTTAGCCGTCTCTATGTTTACTTACGTAAACTAGCACATGGTTAACTTTTTGGGAAGGCTTGCAGGCCTTTTTTCAAAATGTTTCCGTTGGTTAACGCTAGGCTGATGTGGAATGTAATCGGCAAACGGCCGTAGTAGCTCGGGCAGCGGGTGAAAATCCGCGAAAATGGGATGCCGGCGCACAAAAAAGCGGTCCGCCCCACTCGATGGTGAAGCAGACCGCTTGATAACAAGGTAATCTTGGGCTGTTGCGCCGTCGCGGCTACTTAAGCGTCACACAAGCCGCGAGCGCGTTGGCATAGGACTGTGGATTCAGCTACCTTCCGGCGTTCTTTATCGTCTGCGCCGTCGCATATCTCTTCAACATGGATAAATCAATCTACACACCGCAAGAACGCGTTCGATAACAATCACTCGATAAAAAATGGGGCAAGGCCTTGACGACCTTGTCCCATATTCTTGTATTGGCTTGTCCGACAACCGGTCCTACAGCAGACGCAGGGAAACATCCTTGAGCTGCGCGCCAGAGACGGCACTCGGAGCGGCCGACATGAGGTCGGAGCCGCTCGCCGTCTTGGGGAACGCCATGACGTCACGAATGGAGCTGGAGCCGGCAAGCAGCATGCACACGCGGTCGAGACCCAGCGCAAAGCCGCCCATGGGGGGCGCACCGAACTTGAGCGCCTCAAGCACAAAGCCAAACTGGGACTCTGCGCGCTCCTCGGTAAAGCCGAGCAGCTTGAGCATGGCCATCTGCATATCGGCGTTGTGGATACGCATACCGCCGCCGCCAGCCTCAAAGCCGTCCATGACAAAGTCGTACGTAAAGGAGCCGGCTGCCAGAGGATCGGCCTCGATCTTGGAGATATCGCTTTCGGTAGGCAGCGTGAAAGGCTGATGCTCGGCGGCGTACGCCTTGCGCTCCTCGTCCCAATGGAACAGCGGGAAGTTGACAACCCACAGGAAGTCGTGGCCCTCGCGCTCGATATTCAGGGCATCGGCCATGTGGCTGCGCATGCCGCCCAAAATCTCGTCGGAAGCAAGACGCGGACCAGCGGCGAACATCACCAGGTCGCCAGGCTCAACGTCCATGCGCTCACGCAGGGTCGCCATCTCCTCATCGGAGAAGAACTTGACGATGGGGCTGTTCATGGAGCCATCCTCGCGGAAGGCGATCCAAGCCAAACCCTTAGCGCCAAACTTGGCGGCAACGTTACCCAGCTTGTCGATCTGCGCGCGCGGCCAGGTGCCAGCGCCCTTGGCGTTAATGGCCTTGACCACGTGGCCCTCGGTGTTTGCAGCGCTTGCAAAGACCTTGAACTTGGAGTCGGCAAACACGTCGGTAAGGTCAACCAGGTGCATACCGTAACGAGTATCGGGCTTGTCGGAACCATAGGTGTCCATGGCATCCCAGTACTGGATGCGACGAAGCGGCGTGGGGAAATCGACGTCCATGCGACCAAAGGCGTCTGCCAGCACCTCCTCGAGGGCGCTCATCACGTCATCCTGGTCCACGAAGGACATCTCGATATCCACCTGGGTGAACTCGGGCTGGCGATCGGCGCGAAGGTCCTCGTCGCGGAAGCATTTGGCAACCTGGTAGTAGCGCTCAACGCCACCGACCATAAGCAGCTGCTTTAGAAGCTGCGGGCTCTGGGGCAGGGCGTAGAAGTTGCCCGGCTGGATACGGCTGGGAACAATAAAGTCGCGCGCGCCCTCGGGCGTGGACTTGAAGAGACAGGGAGTCTCGACTTCCATGAAGTCGCGGTTGTGCAGCGCCTCGCGGATAGCAAAGGTAAAGTCAGAGCGCAGGCGCAGGTTTGCCATCATCTCGGGACGACGGATATCCAGGTAGCGATAGCGCAGACGCGTGTCCTCGCTGGTCTCGATACCATCTTCAATCTGGAAAGGCGGGGTCATGGAGGTGTTGAGCACCTTGGCGTGATCGGTCAGGACCTCGATCTCGCCGGTTGCGAGCTTGGCGTTGGTAGTCTCCTCGCCACGGGCGCGCACGACCCCGTGGATCTTGATGGGCCACTCGGGACGCATGGTCTCGGCAATCTTGAAGGCGTCGCCGTCGGAGTGCTCGGGATCGAACGTGATCTGCGTAATGCCCTCGCGATCGCGAAGGTCGCAGAAAATAAGGCCACCGTGATCGCGGCGGCGGCTTACCCAACCAGTAAGGGTAACCTCCTCGCCCACGTTCTCACGGCGAAGTTCGCCGCAGGTGTGCGTGTGCATGGAGTGCTCGTCAATGGGACGAGTGCTGGTGTCTGCCACAGATATCTCCTTTTTTGATCTGCGCCGCCCCGTGTCGTACGGGCGGCTGGCGTACAGATTGCCGGAGCGTGTAGACAGCGCGATCCGGCACGGCGTATTAGTCTAGCGCGAAACGCATCTCTCTGCCGCAAAAATGTGCAGACGCATGGCGAGTCTTAACACAGTCGCAACCACAAAACCCAAAGCCCTGCGAACGGCAACGCGTATCATCCCCGCTCACCGATGCATGTGGTGCATGGAACGCATATGACATCGCAAACGGTGCCTGCCTCAAACGCTCCATTGCGCTACAGTGGTCCAAACCGATTGCAAGGAGCCCCCATGACCGCATCGTTCAAATCTCCCCGCGCTGCCAACGAACAAGAGCACCGCGCCGCCGATATGCGCCTCATCGTGATGGATATCGACTCGACGCTCATCAATGAAGAAGTCATTGACCTGCTGGGCGAGGAAGCGGGCGTCGGCGAGCAGGTTACGGCGATCACCGAGCGCGCGATGCGCGGCGAAATCGATTTCAAGCACGCGCTCGAAGAGCGCGTGGGGCTTCTTGCAGGCCTCGGACAAGAGGTGTTCGATCGCACCTTTGAGCGCGTGACCTTTACGCCGGGTGCGCTCGAGCTGGTGCGCGCGGCGCATGCGCGCGGATGGAAGGTCGGCGTGGTGAGCGGCGGCTTCCACGAGGTCGCCGATAAGATCGTGGCCGCCGCAGGAATCGATTTTTGCCTGGCAAATCGCCTGGAGGTCGTGGATGGCAAACTCACCGGTAGGCTGGCGGCAGATATCGTCACGCGTGAGCGCAAGCTCGAAGCCCTCCGCTCATGGGCGTACGAGCTCAGCCTTCCCCTGTCCCAAACGGTCGCCATGGGCGACGGGGCAAACGACATCCCCATGATTCAAGCCGCAGGCACTGGCATTGCGTTTTGTGCCAAACCCAAGACCCGCGAGGCGGCCCCATTTGCCATTAATGAGCGCAACTTGATGCTCGCTATGGATATCATCCTGCGCGACTAATCGATTCGCCCCAGAATTGAATATATTCATATTCGTCCTATAGTTTCCGAACAGTTTTAAGTTAATGTTCGGAAATAGATTTTGGCGTGCTAGACTCTCCACCGTCGAAGGGAACAAATATGGATAAGCAGGATCTTGAGCAGTTGCTGCGCGACGTTGCCAGTGGAAGCGTTGCGCCCGCCGATGCCCTCACGCGCATCCAGACGGCGCCGACCGTCGATCTGGGTTTTGCACAGCTTGATCTTTCGCGCGGAGTGCGCCAAGGAGCCGGGGAGGTTGTCTACGGCGCCGGTAAAACCGCCAAGCAGATTGCCGGCATTATCGAGGCACTGCGCGATGCAAATCAGGGGCGCATCTTGGTCACACGTTTGGATGCCGAAAAAGCTAAGCACACCACAGAGCTTCTTAGCGACGATATCGACCTGGGATATGTTCCAGACGCCCATCTCGCCCTCGTGGGCGGCAAGCCCTCCCCCACCGGCAACGGGCGCATTGTCGTCGCCTGCGCTGGCACAAGTGATCTGCCCATTGCAGAAGAGGCCGCGCTAACGGCCGAGTTTTATGGCAACGAGGTCGCCCGCCTCTACGACGTGGGGGTAGCCGGTCTGCACCGTCTGCTTGCTCATGCCGAGGAGCTTGCCCAGGCTCAGGTGATCATCGCCATCGCCGGCATGGAGGGCGCCCTGGTGAGCGTCATCGCTGGCCTGGTGAGTTGCCCGGTCATCGCCGTCCCCACCAGCGTGGGCTACGGCGCGAGCTTTGGTGGCCTGGCGGCACTGCTCGCCATGCTCAACTCCTGCGCCAGCGGTGTTTCGGTCGTCAATATCGACAACGGCTTTGGCGCCGCCTATCAGGCAAGTCTTATCAATCACCTGGGCGCCGGCACACCCTGCGCCCGCTAAGGAGCATTCCATGTCCAACCATCAGCACACGCTTATCGTCGACGGCACCTCGGGCATCAGCGGCGATATGACCGTTGCAGCCCTACTCGACCTGGGCGCCAGCGAGGAGCACCTGCGCGAGCAGCTCGCCACGCTGCCGGTCGACGGCTTTACAATCGCCGTCACGCGCGTAAACAAGCATGGCATCGACGCCTGCGACTTTGACGTTCAGCTAGCAGAGGAGCTCGAGAACCACGACCACGATATGGCCTGGCTCTACGGCAACGAAGCAGCTGCCGAGCACACGCACGAGCACGACCATGAGGACCATGCCCACGCCCATGAGCACGAGGATCATCACCACACCCACCACCATCATCACCGCTCGCTAGCCGATGTCACCGAGATTATCGTCGGCTCTCAGCTGAGTGATGGTGCCAAGCGTCGCGCCCTCGCCATCTTTACCGCGCTCGCCGCCGCCGAGGCCAAGGCCCACGGCAAAACGCCCGAGACCGTCATGTTCCACGAGGTTGGCGCTGTCGACTCCATCGTCGACGTCTGCTCTGTCGCCATCTGTCTCGACGACCTAGGTATCGAGGATATTGTTGTCGAGTCACTCTCCGAGGGCCACGGCACCATCCGCTGTGCCCACGGCCTCATGCCCATTCCCGTCCCCGCGGTCGTCAACCTGTGTCAGGCAGGCAATATCGCCCTCACGCCCGCGCCAGTCGCAGGAGAGCTCGTAACGCCCACGGGCGCCGCCATCGTCGCCGCGCTGCGCACGTCCGAGCACCTGCCGCCACGTTATCGCATCGAAGCCGTTGGCTACGGTGCCGGCAAGCGTCCTTACGAAGGCCGCTCTGGCACGCTTCGCTGTCTGCTCGTCCACGCGAACGCATAACCATGGATGCCCGTAAGGCCAAAAGCCGCACCGCCATCGTTTCGGCATTCTCCGAATTGCTGTGCGAAGAAGACTACGGCAAGATCACCGTCGGCGACATCATCGCACGCGCTCGCGTGGGCCGTGCAACGTTCTACGGACTCTTCAAGAGCAAAGACGACCTACTTGCCGAGCTTGTGTGCGATATCTGCGCCCATGTCCTCGATGATGACGGGGCGCCGCTCGATGATCCGCTCGTACAGGTCGAGCACATCCTCAACAACCTCTGGGAACGCCGTCAAGGCATACGGATCCTCGTAACCGGTGCCGGCTCACGAGTCTTCGCCGACAGCCTCCGCAAGACCATCATGGCCCGAGCAGCCGAAACCGTCCCTACCGACCCAAACGGCCCGGCAGCCACCATGGACCGAAGCTTTCTCCTCCACCACATAGCCTCAAGCTTCGTAGGAATGGTCCAATGGTGGGCCTGGCACAACTTCCAAGCCCCAAAAGAGGACGTAGCCAAAGACTACCTCTCAGCCATAAAGCCCCTCTTTAGCTAAACACCTCAACCCGGGGCATCACGCATCCCAAAGTGTCGCTCGTGCCTCAACGCCCCCAACAGCAACAAGCCCCTTCCATCCAAATTCAGATATATACGTTGGGTTGCTTGCACGAACGCACCCGGATTCCCGCAGGTCGCGGCACAAGTTTATTTTCCACCGCATTCCGCAGGACGCAAGAAGCCCCCGCCGCACAAAGTGCGCAGCGGGGACTTCTTGCATGTCCGAGGACGCGGCGGAAAATAAACTTGTGCCGCGACCGGACCTTATATCAATTGCTCGGACTAGAACATGCCCAAGAAACCATGCACAAACAGTGCAGCCACAATAGCACCGACAAACGGAGCAATGCCAGGAACGAGCAGGCCGTACTTCCAGTTGTTGTCGGCCTTGTTCTTGATTGGCAGCACCTGATAGGCCATGCGAGGGCCAAGGTCACGTGCCTGGTTCATGGCGAAGCCGGTGATACCGCCCATGCCCATACCAACAGCCCAAACAATCAGGCCTACGCAGATGGCAAGCATCAAAACGTTCTCGCCGGCACGGCTGGCGGCAGCAAGGATGGCGCTGATGAACACGAAGGTGCAGATAGCCTCGCAGAAGAAGTTACGAACATAGTTCGTACCCTCGGTGGTGGGGTTAGTCGAGAAGATGTTGCGCTGGGCAATGGGATCGACGACGCCCTCGGAAGCCTTGAACTCATCGGCATACATGAGCCATGCGATGCAGGCGCCCACGAAGCCTCCAAGCATATCGGCAAGCATGAAGGGAATGCAGCTGCTCCACGGCACCAGGCCAACGATGCACTGGGCAAGCACCATAGCCGGGTTCATGCACACGGCACCGCCAAAGACGAAGAGGCAAGCCGAGATACCGAAAGCCCAGGTGGTGATGGCAAACATATGACCGGAGCCCTGATACTTGGTGCCCTTGAGCACGGTATCGCAGTGCACGCCCACGCCAAAGATGATCATGAGGGCCGTTGCGCCGAATTCGCAGAGGAGTTTGGTAAGCATAAAACCTTATCTTTCTTGTCGGTTATAAACGATTCGTTTGGGCCACGCACTAGTGCTGCGCGACGACAACGCCCAGGCCATCGGGAATGACGGCTACCTTGGCATCGGCACCCTTCATCTCAAAGGCGAGCTTGAGCGCCTCCTCGAGGGTGTTGACCGGTGTCATGTGCATATCCTTAAGCATCTGGTGATCGCACAGATCGGTAACCATAATCACAGGGTGATGCGCCAGGATGCGGGCGAAAATCTGGCTCGTCCACTGGTCTGGCAGGGTCTCGTCCTTGGGACGATCGATGCAGGCACGCTCAAACTCCGCCGGATCGTTGTCGGCGATGTTGTGATAGAAGCCCTCACCGCCGTGGCCGTCGGCGCAACCGGCGACATCGATAATCACGCCGCCCTCGGGAAGCGTGGCCTCGGCAGCGCACATGCCCTTCACAGCCTGATAAATGTTTTGATCGAGCGGGTAGCCGCCGTTGGTGGTAATAGCGATATCACACGTAACAGGTTCGACACCGGCAAGGCTCTTCACAAACTCGCAGCCGGCCTCGTGAGCCTTGTGGATGTCACCGGCAAAGGAGCCGATAACCTCGTGCTTGCCGTTGAGCACCACGTTGAGCACAAAGGCAAGGTGAGCCATCTCGGCGGCGGCGAACATATCCTCACTCACGTGGTTGTGGCACAGGTTGCCGGCACGCGAATGGGAGTCGTTCACAAACTGGCCGTTGTGGTTGTACATGATGGTCTTATAGCTGGCGATACCGGGCAGGACGGACTTACGGCTACCAGAGAAACCGGCAAAGAAGTGCGGCTCGATAAAGCCCTCGGCAAGCAGCAGATCGCAATCGGCGGCAATCTTGTTGATGATGCACTCGCCGCCAGAAGGCAGGGTGCCAACCTTTTTCATCATGCTGTCGTCAGTCGCGACGTGCATAACGATTTCCTCGTTGGCAACAATCTCCTCGCCGTACTTGTTGACGAGCTCCTCATGCGTCGACGGACGGTGCATACCCGTAGCAACCAGAATGCGAACGCGCGCCTCAGGCGCAGCTGAGTGGATGTGATGCAGCAGAATAGGCATCGTCACACGCGAAGGAACGGGACGCGTATGGTCGGAGCTGATGATGACAATATCCTTTTTGCCAGCACAAAGCTCCTCGAGCGAAGGCGAGCCATAAGGGTTGGCAAGTGACTCCTCTACCAGCTCTTCCTGCGATTTTGTGGTCTTAAACTCGTTTTGATGACCTTCCATCACACCCGCGAAGTTCTTATCCTCGAGCTCCAGATGCAACGTCTTGTGGTCAAACGGCAGTTCACATTCAAACAACGACGAACGCCCTCTTCCTTTCAACTGACATACTAGATAAACCGTTGGAAGGATACGCCGCTCACCATAAAATGCCACCGTTTGCTCACCCGTTAACAGAACGTTCATATTAGAATGCTACAAAAACGGCCGCAGCCTCAAAGAGGACCGCGGCCGCATGCGCAAAGGCGCTAGGGGCAAAGCGCCGCACGCGCCCAATGAATCTCAACTCCAGCCAAAAAGGCGCTCGGCGCGAACCCCCCGCTGGGACAGACCCCCTCCAAAACACGCAAAGCGCGCCGCTCTTCTTTTCAGCTTTAATCCCAGAAGAACGAGGGCGAAGGGGACCGATGAGAGCCACAGGGCTATCGATTACCCCGTGTTTTGCAATCCCGCCGAGACACCGGTCACAGTCGAAAGAATCAGGCTCATGTACTCGGCCTTCGCCTCTTCCGAAAGCTGATCTTGGTTCATACGCACCTCGCGCAGTGCACGCACCTGCGCAAGCGAAAGCGCATCGACGTACGGGTTGCGCACGCGCACGGCGCGGCCCAACACACGACGACCCTGCAGGGGCCAATCATCGCCGGTGATAGCAAGCGTCCACTTACGCGTGAGCTGCATCTCTTCAAAGACCTTGGACGCCAGGTCATCGCGATCGCCCAAAGCCAGATACATCTTTGCAATGCGACCGTCGGTCTTGGCAATCGACATCTCGATATTATCGATAAACGTCGAGAACAGCGGCCATTCAGCATAGGCGCGACGCAGCAGGTCCAGGTCACCCAGCTTCTCGCATGCGGTACCCAAGCCATACCACGCGGCAAGGTTGATGCGTGCCTGCGACCAGCTAAAGACCCAGGGAATCGTACGCAGGTCGTCGAGTGACTTCGCGCCCAGGCCGCGCTTTGCCGGACGGCTGCCAATAGGCAGCAGGCCAACCTCGGTCAACGGCGTTACCGTCGAGAACCACGGGGCAAAATCGTCGGTACCCAGCAGGTCCAGATAGCGCTCATGGGCCGCATGGTTCAGGCGCTCGGCCATGTCGGCGAACTCCTTCGTCATGCGCGTATTGGTGCGCTCGATGCTCGGAGCCGAATTGAGCAGCGTCGCCGCGGCGACGCTCTCCACGTGCCGCTGAGCAAGCGTTTGGTTGCCGTAACGCGCAAAGATGATCTCGCCTTGCTCGGTCACCTTAAAAAAGCAGTTCACCGAGCCCGCGGGCTGCGCCAACACGGCACGGTTTGCCGGGCCACCACCGCGACCCACAGCACCACCGCGGCCATGCATGAGCACGAGGTCGATGCTGTTCTTCTCGGCCCAGTGGGCGATGCGCTCCTGCGCCGCGTGCAGCGCGAGCGTCGCCGTAGTGGGACCGGCATCCTTCGAGGAATCCGAATAGCCAAGCATGACCTCCATGCGGCGATTGGTCTGTGCCAAACGCGCCTGGACCGCAGGCAACTCGAGCATCTGGTCGAGCACGTCGATGCAGCCCTCAAGGTCCTCAAGCTGCTCGAACAGCGGAATGACATCGAGGGCTGGCACGTCCTCGCTATGAGCGAAGGCAAGACGCGCCAGCTCATACACATCGGCCACGTGTTGAGCGCTCTTGGTAAACGAGATGATGTAGCGGTGTGCCATCTTCTTGCCATAGCGGCGCTGAATGGAGCCGATGGCGCGGAAGGTATCCAGGACCTCGCGCGTCATGGGCTGCAGGTCGCCGTTCACTCCGTGCTCGCGAATGTCCGCAAGGGCGCGGGCGTGCACTACCGAGTGCTGGCGGAATTCCATCTCCACCATGTGGAAGCCAAAGGTCTCCACCTGCCAGATAAGCGTCTGCACCGGGCCATATGCGGCGCGCACAGCACCCGCCTTCGCCAGCGAGCGCTGGACAACGCGCAGGTCGGCCAAGAATTCCTCAGCGCTACGATACATCGTGTCTGCGTTGCGCGACACCGTCGCTTCAAGACGCGAAGCCATGACGATCATCACCGCACGATGCGGCTCGGAAGCCGAAATATCACGTGCGCGCGAAGTGAGAACCTCGCTCATCTCCACCTGATGATTCCATAGGTTGAGCAGCTCCTCGGAAGGCTCGGTATAGCCAGCCTGGAGAGTCAGATTGCGGCCGACGCGCATGCACTTATGTGCAAGCGTCGCCACCATATGACTCGAGAACTTGGCTGCCACCTGTCGGCTCACCTTGGCAGTCACATTAGGATTGCCGTCTCGGTCCGAACCAATCCAGCTGCCCGGATGGAAAAACGCCGGGCACACTGGGGCCACGCGACCGGCACGCTCGCCCAAAATCCAGTCGTCAAAACGACGATAGATGCGTGGTACCGTTTCGAACAACGTGTTGTCGAAGATATCGATGATGGTATCGGCTTCTTCGACAGGTGTCGGTTTTTTGATGGCGATGGGCGAGGTGCGCACCAGCGCGTCGATCTCCTGGAGCAGGTGGCGCTCGTTTTCCACGAGGTCCGATCCACCCAAGCGCGGACGCTCGGAAAGAAGCACCGAGATGCGACGAATCTTTCCTTCAACGGCTTTGCGGCGTGCCTCGGTAGGATGCGCAGTGAAGACCGGGTGGAACTCCAAGCGATTGAGCAACTCAGTCGCACGCGCCACGCCGGCTTCTTCCACCAGCTGATGATAGGCAACGGTGAGTTCATTGCCGGGGTCGACATCCATGTCGGTGCTCACGCCCTGCTCGCGCTCATGCAGCGCTTCGACGCGATAGTTTTCCTCGGAAAGATTTGCCAGGTGGAAGAAGGCGGTAAAGGCGCGCACAACAACTTGAGAGCGCTCTACCGGCAGCGAGTCGAGCAGCTCTACCGCGGCACGGAAAGCACGGCCGCTGTTGCTTGTGGGCAGGGGGATGCCCTCGCCATCAACGGGTTCGTCCGCGGCGGCGCGACCCGGATCGCCCTCGTTGGCGGCAATAACATAGGAGAGCAGCTTGTCGAATAGCTCGCAAATCGACGGATCGTATTCCGTAAGCACACGACGCTCCAGCCGCAGGAAAAGCGCCAAATTCTCACGGAGAGTATCGGGGATATCGATCTCGGTTAGCGGGGTGGCGGTGGTATCCGGCAAAGCCTCCGTCGAGGCTGCGGAACTTTGTGCGACCGATTCGGCCGTGGGCTCGCTCATATCAACGCTCCATTCTGCATTGTTCCACGCTATCGGGTTATACGTCATTGAGGTGTTAGTATAAGCGCCCTGTTTCACAAACGGCAAAACGCTTGAATAAACGGGGCTTTCTCTAGACCACGGAAACCGTTTAGAAATACTCAGCTGCCATTTGTGGACAGATATCAATATATGTCGCCGAATACCTTCTTTTTCTCCCGTTCCAAGCCGTCCATAAAATGCTACTGCAATAAAACAATTCGAAGTGCGTACCTTAGATCAAAAATGGTAAGTATACCTATTGATTAACCCCCTGCAATCCTGGTGGTTTTGTCGTCTAAAACAGGTGTCTACTCTGCATTATCAATTTAGGGTACGCACTTCGAAGAGTTTTGATTTGAGAGCCCCGATTCGGGCGTTTTTTCTGCCGGTGCAGTGCTTCTTACATGGCGCGCGGTGCCGGCGCAGCAAAAAAGCGGCTGCGCATCGCGCAGCCGCTTACAACACGAGCAGCAATCAGCTATATAGCGCCGCCACACTACAGGCGCGACGAAACCTCAGCGACCACGGCATCGCGCGAAACAAGAACTTCTTCGTGACTTGCCATATCGCGCAGCTTGACCTTGCCCCCTGCAAGCTCATCGGCACCAATGACCACCATAAGAGAAGCGCCCAATTTATCGGCCTGCTTGAACTGAGCCTTGAGCGAACGGCCCTGGTAGTCGGCCTCGGCATGAATGCCCGCAGCGCGCAACTCGTTGCTCACGGCAAAAACATCGCCGCGCTGATCGGCAGAAACATTCGCAACATACACGCAGGGAGCGGCCACCGTGGTCATGCTTCCGCCAAACGCCTCGAGGGCCAGCAGTGCACGCTCAAAGCCCACAGCAAAGCCAACGCCCGGAGTATGCTTGCCGCCCTCGAGCTCGACCAGGCCATCGTAGCGACCGCCGCCGCCAATAGAGCCAACACCCGCGCCCGGAGCCTCGACCTCAAAAACGGTACGCGTATAGTAATCCAGACCGCGCACGAGCGTCGGATCCTCAACATACTGGATGCCGGCGGCATCGAGATATCGCTTGACCTGCTCGTAGTGCTCACGGCACTCGTCGCACAGATGCTCCCGCATAAGCGGGGCATCAGCCATGATCTCGCGGCAGTGGTCGTTTTTGCAATCAAAGGCCCGCAGCGGATTGATCTCTGCGCGTTCGCGGCACTCGTCGCACATATCGTCCGCATGATCCAAAATAAACTGGCGCACCTGGTCGCGATAGGCAGGACGGCACGCGGGGTCGCCCATCGAATTGATAAGCAGACGCAGCTTGGACAGATCAAAGCCCAAGCGCTTGTAGAACTCCATAAGCATGATGATGCACTCGGCGTCCGCCGCGGGATCGGGAGCGCCCAGCCACTCGATGCCTACCTGATGGAACTGGCGCAAGCGGCCCTTTTGCGGACGCTCGCCGCGAAACATCGCCTCGGCGTAGTACGCCTTGAACGGAGCTGCGCCCTGAGGCACCAGATTGTTCTCCACCACGGAGCGCACAACGCCAGCGGTACCTTCGGGACGCAGGGCCAGGCGCTGCTTTGCCTTGAGCTTGGCGTCGGTGCCCTCTTCCAGCACACGAGCGAAGTTGGCGCCCGAGAACACGCGGAACATCTCCTTGCGCACCACATCCGTAGACTGGCCAATACCATGCACAAAGACGTCAACCTGCTCGATGGCGGGAGTCTCGATGGGCTCGAAGCCATACGGCTCAAACACGCTGGCGGCAACTTCTTGCATGTGCTGCCATGCGCGCATCTCGCTACCGATCAGATCCTTAGTACCTTCTGCCTTCTGTGCCTGCATGGAGCACACCTTTCTTTTTGCACATTCAAACGCCCAACATTATAGAGGATACGCAACCGACCACTTCACGTGCATCATTTTCGACGAAGAAACGCGAAATGCGTCTCCGAGAGCACAACCGAGAGGAAAATCAGCGCAAAGCCAAACAGCACGCGGCCGGTAAGCACCTCGCCGCCCAACAACACGGAGAAGAGCACACCCGAAGGCGACTCAAGAGAGAGCAGCAACGAGCCTGTCGAAGAGGGAACGTGCGCAAGTCCCAGATTTTGAACGAGCATGCCCACGCAGGTGCACATCACTGCCAAGAACAAAACAGTGCCAACGAGAGACGGCGTAAACGTCGCCAACGGAGGAGTCTGTTCGGTGAGCAGCCAGCCTGCAACGCAAAGCAACGCCACCACCGAAAACATCCAAAACGTTATGGCATTCACATCGAGATTGCGGCCAAACTTCGCGGAAATCACGATCTCGATTGCAAAAAAGACCGCACCCGCGAGCGTCAAAAGATCGCCTTTTCCCACAGTAAAACTGTCAAGCGCCACAAACGCGATACCCGCAAGACACAAAAATGCCGCTCCCAAGTTGTAGCGTGTGAGTTCCTCGCCTATCACCGCATGCCCGATAAAGGGCACAAGCACGCAGTACGTTCCCGTCAAGAATGCGCTCTTCCCTGCTGTGGTATCGACAAGCCCCACGGTCTGCAACACGTACGCAGCCCAAAGCGAGGTACCCATCAAAAGGCCGGCAACGATATACGTCCGGTTAAAATGGGCGCAGATGCGACGAAAAAACAGGACGAACATGATTGTCGCCGCAATAAGAAAACGGCAGGCAAGCAGCAGATACGGCGGCAGCGCATCGAGCACGTCTTTCATCATGCAAAAGGAAAAGCCCCACATGAGCGCCATGGCGACGAGCATGGTTTTCCAAAACAAGGGTGAGCGAGCGCCCGCACCGCGCAACTCACCCGGGGCTCGATCTTCGAGCGCCACTGGCACGCCATCGTCAAACGATTCTGCATTCGTACTATCGAGTTTGCTGGCCACAGCCTTTTTCTCCCATAAAACGCGACAATTGAACCTGGGGTATTGTCACATAAAAAGGGTTTCGGAGCACACTTCCGAAACCCTTCTCGAAATCAAAATGAGTGTTGCCTCTTACGCGCGGCCCACAGAACCCAGATTCTCCATGCGGATCTTCACGATATCCGTAATCTCGGCCATGCCCTCGCGGCCCGGCTTCTTGGGATCGAAGCACTCGGGATTCTCGGCCATATAGCGCATGTAGCCCTTGGTGAAAGCCTGACGCAGCTCGGTGGCGTAGTTGACCTTGCAGATGCCGTTCTTGATGGCCTCGGCTACCTGCTCATCGGGCACGCCAGAGGTGCCGTGCAGAACCAGCGGGATATCGAGCTTGGAAGCGATGGCCTTGACCACATCCTGCTGAATGTGCGGGGTGCCCGTATACACGCCATGTGCGGTGCCCACGCCGATGGCAAGGCTCGTGCAGCCGGTGCGCTCCACAAACTCCACGGCCTCGTCGGGATCGGTGTAGGGATTTTCGCCCTCGACCGCCGGGCCGTCGTCCTCTTTGCCGCCGACCTTGCCAAGCTCGGCCTCCACGGGCACGCCCATGGCAGCGCCGGCATCGGCAACCAGCTTGGTGAGGGCGATGTTGTCCTCGAACAGCTCGTGGCTGCCGTCGATCATGACAGAGGTGTAGCCGGTACGAAGAGCCTGCATGCAGCGGTTATAGCCGTCACCATGATCCAGGTGCAGCGCCACGGGGATCTCGGTGCGCTCGGCCGCAGCCTTGACCATGCCGTAGAAGTAATCGAGACCGGCAGTCTTGATGGTGCCCGGAGTAGTCTGCATGATGACGGGAGACTTGGTCTCCTCGGCAGCCTTGAGCACAGCCATGACGAACTCGAGGTTCTCGACGTTAAAGGCACCCACACCGTAGTGGTTCTTCTTTGCGTCGAGCAGCATCTCCTTGGTGGTAACGAGCATGATTGCTCCCTTCTGCACGGGACCGTCCCGGCATTGCGGCACCGCGCACCCCCGCGCGAGCCAAACGTTGATGCCATTGTATAAAACCATGGCCGTTACCTGCGAAGTCACCATCAAGCAGAGCCCGAGTCATTCATAAGCAAACGCAACTGCCACCCATCCCCTCCCCTTGGGTACCGCCTGCTTCGAGAGCTCCATCCCAATACCCGCTCTTTGCATTTGCGCAAAAACAAAGCAAACGATATGCTTTTTCTTGCGTAATACGAAAATAAAGCAAAATAGAATCTGCACATTTCGCCTGACCAGCCGGAGGCCACTATGAGCAACACCGCCCATACCTTTGCCGAGGAGCGGCGCGCAGCCATTCTCGCCATGCTCGAACACTCGGCATCCGTACAAGTCGCCCAGCTCGCACGGGCCTTTGGCGTTTCCACCGTCACCGCCCGCGCCGACCTTGACGCCCTCGAAGCGGCGGGAAAGCTGCGGCGCACGCACGGCGGTGCCGTTTCGCTGCAAAAAGCGCTAACCGTCTCCATCCAAGACAAGCGTATCAACCTCAACGTTGCCGCCAAACAAGCCATCGCGCAAGCAGCCATCGGGCTCGTCGAAGACGGCGACTCGATTATCGTCGACTCCGGCACCACCGCGCTCGAGCTCGTGCGCACCCTTGGCGCGCGCCGCGACATCACGGTCATCACCGCCGATGTCACCATTGCCAACTATATTGACGACAGCCTCCCCCAGACCAACGTGGTCTTGTTGGGAGGGACCCTGCGCAAAGGCCATCGCTATCTCTACGGGCCGCTCGCCCTGCGCACGCTCGAAGTCCTTCATGCCGACAAAGCGTTCCTGTGCCCCACCTCGTTTGTTCCCAACCGCGGGCTCATGACCAACTTCGAACAGATGGCGCAGGTTAAAAGCGCTTTTATCGAGGCAGCATCGACCTCGATCGCCCTCATCGACGCAACAAAGGTCGACGCGGGTGGCCTTATGCTCTTTGCACCATTGAACAAAATTGACGCCATCGTCATGGACCATGACCCTCAAGGCATCCTTGCTCAAGAGATTGCCGAATATGCCGAGAGAGGCGAGCGGGCGCCACGGTTACTTGTCGCCTCGTAGTGTTTCGACGCCTAAAGCAAAGGGACCGCGCGACTGTAATCGAGCGGCCCCACGCATTTAAATGTTCCAGTGCACGTCAGTAAATTGCTACTTCCCCGCCGGAACGAGAACGCCGTCCAAGTACGTGGCGTCGAGCGTAAGATCATCATTAAGCACGACAAAATCGGCGCGGCGGCCCGGGGCGATAAAACCACAGCGATCATCGATGTGCGCGGAGCGAGCCGGGACTTCGGTTCCCATGCGAATCGCCTGCTCAGCCGAAACAATGCTCCAATCAAAGACATTTTTGACCACGTCGCACATCACGGCGACGGAACCAGCCAGATTGTCTGCATCGCGCAGATAGCAGGCGCCGTCACGCATAACCACGGGCAGACCACCGCTCACGTACTCGCCATCAGGCATGCCCGCGCAACCCAACGCGTCGGTGATCAGGGCAACATGGTCCCAACCCTTGGCGCGAACCAGCGCCTCGATTGCCGCCGGCATCACATGATGTCCGTCGGCGATAACCTCGGCATACGTGTCGGGCGTGACCATCGCACAACCCACGATACCCGGCTCGCGGTGATGCAAACCGCGCATACCGTTATAGGTGTGGGTAAAGCACGTAGAACCCGCGTTCACTGCGGCAAGGGCCTCGTCGAAGGTGGCATCAGAGTGGCCGATGCTCGTCACAATATTCTCGGCGGCAAGCGCGGCAATATACTCGAGCGATCCCTCGTGCTCGGGAGCAAGCGCGCTTTTCACGATGCGACCGCCCGCAGCATCCTGCCAATCGGCAAACAAATCATACGAAGGGTCGATCAAAAAGGCAGGATTCTGCGCGCCCACGTGCTTTTGCGTAAAGAACGGCCCCTCCAGGTAAATGCCCTGAATACGAGCACCCATGAACTCATCGCCACGCACCTCGTCCGCCTCGGCAATGGCGGTACAAGCCGCGTGAATGCTTTCGGGAGCCGCGGTAAACGTAGTGGGAACCCAAGAGGTAGTGCCGCGGCGCACGAGTTCTGCACTAGAAATATTAATCCCCTCGGCGTCGCAATCGGTCGTTGCATGGTTAAAGAATCCATGGATGTGCGTATCCACAAATCCCGGTGCAACCCAACGGCCACCGCAATCGACAATCTCACAATCAGGCATCTCTGTTTGCCAAGCCCCAAAATGGCCATCGACAACCGGTAGATATCCCGTGTTCATAACCCTTCCGGGCAGAACGAAGCGAGCGTTTGAAAGTGCATATGTTGCCATTTTTATTACTCCCTGTCGTATCGATTATCCCAACGGTTCGTCGCCGTCATAGACCCTATTGCACTTCATTGCGATAGTGGAACACCTTGTACTTGAATTGGTCGGCACGAGCAACGGAAAGCGTATACTCGATAATCTCATTATGCGTGTTGTACGTCACACGCTCGAGGTCCAGCACCGGAGCGCCCTCGCCAATGCCCAGAAGACGAGCATCCGCCGGGCGAGCGATACTTGCGTAGAACTCTTCCTCGGCAACGCGCACTTTTTCGTGGAAGACGTCCTCGATAACCTCGTAGAGCGACTTCCCCTCGAGCATCGGACGTTTGAACATCATGAATTTGCGCATAGGCAGATGTGTGCGCTCAATCATGAGCGGCATGTCGTCCGCGCAACGCAAACGGTCGATTTTGATGACTTTCTCGCCAAGACGAAGGCCCATGTGCTCAGCGAGATTCTTGTCTGCCTCGATCTCGGAAAACTCCAGGGTAATGGTCTTGGGATCGCGGCCCATCTCGCGCATCTGCTGCGTAAAGCTATACGTCTGCATGAGGTTTGCGGTGTGAACGGAGCGATCGGCAACAAACGTTCCGCGCCCGTGTTGACGAACCACCAGGCCGAGGCTCTCCAGCTCCTGAAGGGCAAGACGCACCGTTGTACGAGACAAGCCGTAACGTTCCGAAAGGTCGCGCTCAGAAGGAAGCATATCGCCAGGAACGTACTCATGATCGATCTTCTCACTCAAAATATCGACCAGCTGGTCGTACAGAGGCTGCTTTCTACTTGTTAAAGCCACGTCAGGCCTCACTTCCAAATATCCCCAAAACCCATGCGCCAATCAGTCTGTCTCCGCACAAACCAGCGTCAAAATCTATTCGAACAAGACGCTGGAATCTTCTATCGACGCGCTCGGAACGCGCTGGACTTCCAGTTCAATACCCAAATCCCGCAGCTCTTTGAAAGCGGCAACGTCCGCATCGTCCACCGCGACGCTCGCAGTAACCTGGCGCCGCCCTTCTGCCATATGCATATTGCCCACGTTGACCTTCTTGATAGGTACGCCCCCGCGGACAAGGGTCAAAACGTCCGACGGATTATCGACCACGAGAAAAATCAGCTGATCGGAAGACGCCTGATGAATCACATCGATAGTCTTTTGCAGCGAGAAGTACCGCATGGCGACACCTTCGGGAGCGGCCATGTCCATAAGCCGCTGACGAACGTCGCTTTTGGCAACCCCGTCGTTAGCAACCAAGATCAGATTCGCTCCGACCACAGCATTCCATTGAGTAACGACTTGCCCATGAATGAGCCTGTTGTCGATACGCGTCAGAAGTATGTTCGGCTCTGCCACGCTGCACATTCCCTTCAAACAACCGTCGCGCGGAACCCCACGCGAAACCATCAATACGCCAACCGGTATGATCGGTCACAAGCACGAGGACCCTAGCGATGGCTAAATGCCTTCCCCCTTCTCGCTAGGGTCTTCGTACTCGACCGCGCGATGCCTAGATAAATGCCTATGAATCACGCCATCCTTGCCGGCGGCGACAAGCTCCTCAACCATATCGTCGAGACTGTAGTCCGCCTCGCGATAATCAAGCGTATTGAGAAGCATCGGAACATTCGCCCCTGCGACAACCGCGACATCGGAATAATCCTGTGTTGCGATCATTGCCTGATTCCAAGGGGTGCCGCCCATAAAGTCGGTGAGAACAATAACCCCGTTCGACTCTGCTCTCAGAGAACCGATGGCCGCATGTAATTTGGCAGGATACGTCGCCGCATGATGATCTTCAAAAGAAAGGACTTTGATATGGGGCTGGGAGCCTGCGACCATATTGATAGCGCTTAATAGCCCACCGGCAAACTGATCGTGACCAGTCAAAAGTAAACCGATCATTTTCCGCCCCCTCTTCTCCTGTTTACCTGGTTTCTGGATGTAACCAGTTGGAAACGTAAATTGGATTATACCAGCGTGTAAAGCCTTTGCTTGCTATATATCGAAAAAATAGTGCCTGACCATAGGAAATGTTGAAACTGACAGCGTAATTCGATAATCGCTTGAAATCCGATTCTGCAAGCCCGAATACCGTCCCGAAACACAGAGTTACCGTTCGGCACATAGACAGGCCGAACTATCAAATCGAGCACCTTGCTCTGTTATAATTTATGAGCTTTTACCTTGTGCTTTCTAGTGAATTGGAGACAAAACATGGGTTTGTTCGATCGCTTTAAGCAGGCTGCAGAGCCCGTCTCAAACAAGACGATTATCACCGCTCCGGTAAGCGGCGAGCTACTGCAGCTGTCCGAAACCACCGAGCCGGTTTTTTCGAGCGAAATGATGGGCAAGGGCGTTGCAATTAACCCCTCCGAGGCAACCATTATCGCCCCCGTCGACGGCACGGTCACCGTCGCTATGCCGCACGCTATCGGCATCGTCACCGATAACGGCATCGAGGTATTGATTCATGTAGGCATCGATACCGTGGACATGAAGGGCGAGGGCTTTGAGAACAAGGTGCCACAGGACACCAAAGTCACCGCTGGCACCGAGCTACTCAGCTTCTCACGCGAGAAAGTCGCCGAGGCCGGTCATGACGACACCGTCTTCGTCATTATCTCCAACACCCCCGACTGCCAGGAAGTTGTTCCTGTGGCAGACGCTCCTGTCAAGGCAGGCGATTCGGTAATCACCGTCACCAAGTAGCCTTCTCTTATAGCTCATATAGAGATCAAGGCCCCCGCTGCAGCAATTTGTAGCGGGGGCCTTTTGTGACATAAAGCGCTTTCCCAGATGCATTGGGACGCACTTGCCTAGAATACACTCAAGAATTCTCGCTTTAACGAGTGATCCCGCCGAGACATAAAAAAAGACCGTCCCCGCGGAGAGGGACGGTCCCAAGTCAAGCAGTAAGTCGGTGACTCAGCTCAGATGTTAGATGAGCTTCTGGAGCTCGTCGCACACAGCCTGAACCTGGGTGCCGATGATGACCTGAGCGGACTCCTTGGAAGGAATCATAACGCCCACGGCACCGGCCTTCTTGCAGGCGGCCTCGTCGACCTTGGCGGAGTCAGCGACCTCGAAGCGCAGGCGAGTGGCGCAGAAGTCAACGTTCTTGACGTTGTCCTTGCCGCCCACAGCAGCCAGAACACCCTTGGCGATGGCAACGTACTTGTCGTCGCTGGATGCGGCAGCAGCAGAAGCCTCGTCGGTGTCCTCGTCCTCACGACCAGGGGTCTTGAGGTCGAACTTGGTGATGGCAAAGCGGAACACGAGGTAGAACACGATGAAGGCTGCGATACCCAGCGGGATGATGAGCCAGGTGTTCTGAGCTGCCGGGAGGGAAGCGGAGAACACAAGGTCAGTAGCACCAGCGGAGAAGCAGAAGCCCGCACGGAAGTTCACGTAGTACACGATGATCGTGAAGATGCCGTAGAGGGCAGCGTACACGACGTACAGCGGGAAGCACAGGAACATGAAGCCGAACTCGAAGGGCTCGGTAACGCCGCAGACGAAAGCGCAGATAGCAGCGGAGAGAACCAGGCCGATAGCAGCCTTCTTGTTCTTAGCGGTCTGAACGATAGCGAGGGCAGCACCCGGGATACCGAACATCATGCAGGGGAAGAAGCCGGACATGTACATACCGACGCTCCAGTTAGCACCGTTCTGGCCCATGACGTCGCCAGCCCAGAAGTGGGACAGATCGCCGAGGCCGATGGTGTCGAACCAGAAGACGTTGTTGAGGGCGTGATGCAGACCGGTGGGGATGAGCAGGCGGTTGAGGAAGGCATAGATGCCAGCGCCGACCCCCTCCATAGCGGCAATGCCGTTGCCGAGTGCAACGAGGCCGTCAAAGATGATGGGCCACACGAAAAGCAGGATAACGGAGACGACGATGGACACGACGGCAGTCATGATGGCAACGCAGCGCTTACCGGAGAAGAAAGCCAGCCAGTCGGGAAGGCGGGTACCCTTGAACTTGTTGTACATGGAACCGCCGATGATAGCAGACAGGATGCCGATGAAGCAGTTACCGGCGATCTTGGAGAACGCGATGCCCTCGGCAGTGGCGAGCCAAGCGGTCTGAGCGTCAGCGTCCATACCGCGGACCGCGCCGACGACTGCAGGGTTGAGCAGCTGCTGGATCATCAGGAAGGCGACGAGGCCAGCGAGGCCAGCGGTGCCGTCATGATCGTCAGCCAGACCAACGGCAGCGCCGATGGCAAACAGCCATGCCATGTTATCGATAAGTGCGCCGCCTGCCTTGATGAGCAGGAAGCCTGCGGTGTAGGCTGCACCGGATGCCTCAGCACCGGGGACGCCCATGACTGCGGGGGCGAGCATGTAGCCAACACCCATAAGGATGCCGGCGACGGGCAACGCCGCGACGGGAAGCATCAGCGCTTTGCCGAGCTTCTGGAGGTACTTCATCATATTAATTTCCCCCTACCTTTCTTCGTTGTGGTTTCGTGATCCACACCTGCGCCTTTGAATGTCGGCCCCTCCGCGGGCCATATGAGTTCTTGGCGCGTTTTTACACCCAGTTGTGCCGGGAGCTGGTTACAACCATATCACAAGAGGTTCAAATCTCGTCCACAAAGCCTTCAAATTTCAATCTGATTGCTGAACGGTAATAAATCAACCCGTGAGTGGTAGTAACCATTGTTTTTTATGATGATGAACGTAGTATTAGAAATCTTTAAGAGATTTTTTCTTCCGCACGGAGAGCCAAAAACCCTTGGAATCCGTAGGTTTACAAAAGGCGCATTGCCATCAGCTATCTCGTTTCGCCCTCAGTCGACCCGTTCTGCAGGGGGGCAGTATGCATCCCCGTCTCCCCCGGATGCAAAAAGGGCCCCGTTGCCGGGACCCTCCTCGTTACGATGGAGCCAACGATCGGATTCGCGTATGCCTCCGGCATCCGCTGCCACGCGGCCGGCTGCCACGCGGCCGGCTGCCGCCGCCCGCTTCACGCCTCGCGACCTCATCGGTTCGAATCCCCGTCTCCCCCGGATGCAAAAAGGGCCCCGTTGCCGGGACCCTCCTCGTTTCGATGGAGCCAACGAGCGGATTCGAACCGCTGACCTACGCATTACGAGTGCGTTGCTCTACCAGCTGAGCCACGTTGGCATATCATGCGGTTGACGGGCATATGCACGTCAACGGTTGATTATCATACGGGTAAGTGCGTAAACGCGCAAGGCCTTTCATTAAATGTGACAAAATAAACCTGTGGACTTTTGTCACGACGATTGAAGGGCAAGGTGCGGTGCTGTGGCCAGTCGCCGCTAGTGACCACCCAGGTATGAAATCGTGCCTTTAAGCACGCTCTGGGTTGCAGTGGCCGCCTCCTGCGCAGCCTTAAGGGCATCCTCGTGGCTATTGTCGATCATGCCCGCCTTGTTGGTCACAAGCGTGACACCCAAGACCTCCATGCCCAAAGCCTTTGCCATGATAGCCTCGCACACCGTCGAGCAGCCCACGTAGTCGGCGCCCAGCGTATTGAGCATGCGCACCTCGGCGGCAGTCTCATACGTGGGACCCAACAGACCGGCATATACACCCTCTGCAAGATGCAGACCCGCATCACGAGCCGCCGCACGGGCAAACTCGGCAAGGTAGCCAGAGTAAGCGCCCGCCGTAGGGATAAACGGTGTATCCGCCTCGGCGGCAGCGACACCTTGAGGGGTCGCCAGCGGGTTTTGGCCAGTAAGGTTGATGTGATCGGTAATGAGACCCACCATGCCCGAGGCCACAGCAGAAACAGCGCCCGAAGCGCAGGTGAGGATAATGTCGCGACAACCCAAGCGATGAGCATGACGAACAAGCGAGGTCACCTGCAGCGGGCTGTATCCCTGATACAGGTGCACACGGCCCGGATACACCACCACGGGAACACCCTCAAGCGTGCCGATGATCACCTCGTAGCGATGCCCTTCTACAGGAATCGCCTCGGTGGGAAAGCCATCGATATCCTCGTACTTGATGCGACGCACCACGCGCACCTCATCGGCGAGCGGGGCCAGGCCGCTGCCAAGCACCAACGCGATGGGATGCTCCATGCTTGGCTCGCAATACTCAACAAGCTTCTCGTCTGCTACCACAATGTGTCCTTCCTGCTCAAACAAGGCGGCCGTCACACCAGAACCGGCGCGAAGCTGCCCCGAAAACGTGCCGTCGTATATGCGGTCAAGGCCGCACGATGGGCTCTTGGATTTCAGGATAGCAAGACTTGCGCCACATGCGCGTGCGATATCGAGCGAACGGCGAGCACCGTCCGCGTACGCACGGGTCACGTCTGCGCCCTCGGCCGTGACGACCCGCGACCCACGCCGCTCCGCCGGCGGTCGCGGACAGGCAAGGCCACCCAAGACCTCGGGACAGGCGGGGACCACCGCCCCTTCTCCCCCGCGCTTGCGCAAGCAGCGTGCCAAACGTTCGACCGCTAAAGAGGGCTTGGCGCCCCCGTCGTAGCGAACGGGAGCGCCAAGCAGGCATTCACTTATAAGAACACGAAGCGACATCGTGCCCTCCCAGTATCTTTACTGATACAGGCCGTACAAGGTGATATCCGCCTTGGCATACAGACCATTGACGAACTCGGTCCACTTGCCGCCAGACTTAGAGTTGGTCTGCGCATACTGCTGATAGGCCGTGTAGTAGGCGGTCAGCGCCTGGCCATACGTAGCGGAATCAGCCGTGAACTCCTGGCCGGCGAGCGCCTTCGCGTACACACCGTCAGTGGAAGCCCAGGTGCCCTTTGTGGCATCCCACTCATCGCCTGCAAGCTTGATGATGTAGTCGGCGTAATCCTTGGATGCGGTGTCCTCGTTGCCGTCTTCCGGCTTCGTGGGGGCCTCGGGCATGGTGACAGGAGAGGTGCCCACGATCTTGTCGTAGAGCTTCTGCATGGTAGCCTGCTGCTTGACGATGGTCTTTGCCTGATCCTTGGTCACGCCGTACTGCTGAGACATCTGGCTGTAATCGCTCATGCCCAAAGCGTTTTCGGCATACTCCTTCATCTCCTTATCGGTAACGGAGATACCGCGAGCCTCGGCCTCATTAAGCAGAATGTGGTTGCGTGCATAGGAGAGCACGATATCGGCGGAAGGTGTGGGATAGGTGCCGCCGCTTTGCTTGACGCTGTCCAGACTGTACTGGCTCTCAATAGCCTCGCGCGCGGTGACATCGATGCTCTTGCCGTTATAGGAGTACGAAGCCACAACGGTATCGAGCTGATCGGACGTGAGGGAGGCGGAGTCGGCGCCCTTGTGGGCAAAACCGCCCGAACCGATAAAATAGCCCAAAACAGCAGCGATAATCACGGCCACAACGGCGATGACAATGGCGATCTTCTGGCGCTTGCCACAGCCTGCGGCCTCGTCGCCCTCGTCATCGTCTTTATCGTCATTGTCCTCGGGCATGAGGTTCTCGTCCGCCGCATCCTCGGCCATTTCGCGCTCGGCACGCTCGGCCTCTTTCTCGGCGGTAGTGCCGGCAGCCACGTGCTCGGCAGAAGCGCCCTCCACAAGCTCCACCTCGTTCTCATCGATATCGCCTGGGGTGTCGCCACGGCCGATAATCTCGATGCCATCGACCTCTTCACGGTCGTTTTTCTTCTGAATCAAGCCCATATCGTGTGTATTCTCCTTATCCATGCGCATGGTGACTGCGCTACACAGCAGTGAGCTGCGATAGCGCCATATCGCGGCTCACATAATAGCATCTCTACAGATTGGCGATTACCGCGTTGGCAAACGCCTGGGTGCCCACGCATCCTTCGACGGAGCCGGTCTGCGCACGGCGAACGTCGCCCGTCACCGACTCGCCGGCGGCAAGCGTCTTCTTGACCGCCTCGCGAATACGCGTGGCGGCCACGCCCTCACCCAAGTGATCGAGCATCATGCAGGCAGAAAGAATCTCGGCCGTGGGATTGGCAATATCCTTGCCCGCGATGTCGGGAGCGCTGCCGTGCGTCGCCTCGAAGATGGCGATGTCGCGGCCGATATTGGCACCCGGTGCCATGCCAAGGCCGCCCACGAGGCCCGCCGCAAGGTCGCTCACAATGTCACCGTACAGATTGGGCAGGACCAACACGTCGAAGGCGTATGGGTCTTGTACCAAGCCCATGCAGGTGGCGTCGACGATCTTGTCGTTGAACTCGATATCCGGATAGCGCTCGGCTACCTCACGGGCAACGCGCAAGAACAAGCCGTCGCTTGCCTTCATGATGTTGGCCTTGTGCACTGCCGTCACCTTATGTCGACCGCAACGACGAGCATATTCAAAGGCGTACTCCACGATACGACGCGAACCGGAAACGGAGATGGGCTTTACCGAGATGGCGGAATCGGGCTTGAAGGTCTTTTGCCTCGACGCCTCGATAAGCTGCGAAAGCTCGGCTACCTCGGGCGCCCCCTCGTCAAACTCGATGCCCGCATACAAATCCTCGGTGTTCTCGCGCACAATCACCAGGTCGATATCGGTATAACGGCTGCCGTCGCCCGGCATGGACAGGCAGGGGCGCACGCAGGAATACAGGTCAAACTCACGACGCAGGGCCACGTTGACGCTGCGAAAACCCGTTCCCACCGGCGTGGTGATGGGACCTTTGATGGCAACCTTGGTGGAGCGGATGGCATCGAGCACATGCTCGGGCAGCGGCGTGCCAAATTCGTCCATCACGCCAGCGCCGGCATCCACCACGTTCCACGCGATATCGACGCCAGAAGCGTCCACCACGCGGCGCATGGCCGAGGTAATCTCAGGTCCAATGCCGTCTCCGGGAATAAGTACTACGTCGTGGGTCATCTGTTACTCCTCGTCGTCTTCGGGTTCGTCGGTTTTCGCCACCATGCGAGCGCGCTTTTGAGGCTTCTCGAGTTTAAAGCGCTTGACAAGCATGTTGTAAATCTCAGAAGAACGCGCCTTTAGATAGCTGCCCTTGCCGTTCTCGGCATCGAACTGCAAACGGCCGGCAAGCTCGGCAGCGACGCCGCCCTCGATCTTGCCCTCGGCGAACTCATGAAGACAACCGAGCATATCGCGATATTCCAAATCGCCGTGATAGCACTGGATTGCCTCGTCGAGAATGGGCCAAACCTTCTTGGACCGGCCGCGCTCGGTGGCACCCCAGGTGACAAGCAGGCGGAAGGCCGAGAAGTGCAAAATCGAAGAAAGGTCATCGAACAGAGCGGCCTCAGCGCCGTCAAAGGCGGCACCGACCTCTTTAGCATGCTCGGGAACAAGCAACGTCAGAGCATCGAGAATCTCCCAGCGCGTCTGGGCCTCCGGACGATAGAGCGCATCGATCAGGTCGGGAATGAACTCGGAAAGCAGCTCGGGCTCGCGCTGTGCCACGAGCAGCATCACGTGAGCGGCCATCTGGCGCTTGCGACGGCTGTGACCGGAGAGGTCGTCGACCAAGGCGCTCAGCGCATCGCGATCGTTCTCCACAAGCGCAAGTTGCTCGGCCTCCTCGTCGGAAAGCTCCTGTTTCATTTCTTCTGCCATGACCAATCTACCTTTCGTTCCTATTTGCGCGAACCGGACGTGCGGGACTTCTTTTCCACCGAGATAAGATCAGGTGCGTCCTCACGGGAGGCGCGGCGCCTACGGCGCTCCTCCCCGCATCCCTTCTCGGCAGTCTCGCGATGCGAGCGGTTCACGTTAAATGCCTTGTCGTGCACGGCCCACGGACCCACCGACTCGCCAAAGGCCATCTTCAGGCCCACGATAGCGCCGGCAAGCAGGCCGACGTCCACAGAGTAGAACAGCGGGACGGCAGCCAAGACGAACGAAAGCAGCACGGCAATGACAATGGCAGCGCCGTTCATCTTCCAATAGTCCGCACGCGTAACGGCGCGCACGCCCACCGTGTTTCCAATAAGAAACCCGATGTACACGCTAAATGCAAAGAGCAGCAGCGAACAGACGATAAAAGCGATATCCATTACGCCCTACTCTTACTCTGCGTCGTGGCCGTGGCCACCGCAGCAGCAACCGCCCTCGTGATGACCGTGATGGTCGCCGTGGCCACCGCAGCACTCGTGGCCATCCCCATGGTGATGGTTGCAGCCGCACTCGTGCTCGCCCTCATCGTGAACGGGAGGATTGTAGAGCGACCAATCGAGACCAGCCGCCACGGCGTCGGCCTCCTCCTGGTACAGCAACGTGATGGCCTGGGTGCCCAGCTTGCTGCCGCCGATGGCGTCGAGCATGTCGTACAGGGTGAATGCGGTATCGGCACCGGGAAGGGCAAGCTCCTTCTCCTCGGCGGCGGCAAGTGCCAAGCGCAGGTCCTTGAGGAAATGCGTCACCATGAATCCGGGCTTCCAATCGCCATCGAGCGACTTGGGAGCAAGCTGCTCCATGGCACCGGAGCGGCCCGTGCCGCCCAGGATCATCTCGCGCGTCTCGGCAAGATCGAGGTCCATCTGCTGGGCGAAGGAAAGGGCGTCGGCCATACCCACCATGCAAGAGGAAAGCGCCACCTGGTTGGCGAGCTTTGCAGCCTGGCCCTTGCCCGGGCCGCCAAAGCAGTACATCTTGGAAGAGAACGTCTCGAGGATGTCGCGGACGGGCTCGATGCCCTCATCCGTTGCGCCGACGATCAGCGTGAGGGTGCCGGCGATGGCACCGGTATCGCCGCCGGTCACCGGGCAGTCGAAGGCATGCTTGCCGTAGGTCTCGGCGGCCTCAGCGATATCACGAGCAAGCTCGGGAGCGCTCGTGGTGAGGTCGATAAGGTAAGCGCCGGGCTTGGCGGCAGCCAGCAAGCCGTCGCCGGAAAGATAGATCTCCTCAACGTCTGCCGGATAGCCCACCATGGTGAAGACGACATCGGCATCCTTGGCAGCGGCGGCGGGGCTATCGGCCCACACGGCACCGCGGGACACAAGGTCATCGGTCTTGGCCTTGGTGCGGTTGTAGACGGTGACGGGATAGCCGGCATCCAAGATGTGGCCTGCGATGGGCGCGCCCATGATGCCCGTTCCGATGAATGCGACAGACAGCTTCTTGTCAGACATGCAGGTACTCCTTAAACGTCAAACGTGTGCATGCAACATGATAATCGATGGGAAGGGAGGCTTTAGGCCTTGGTGCCCTCGGCGCCGCGCACGCGATTGGCGATGCGATCGGTAAGCGAGATCTTCTCCGTACGGTTCTTACCCCAAAAGACGATAGCAACCATGCCCGGACCCACATGCGAGCCGATGGTGGGGCCCACCGAAGCGCGCAAGACCGTCAGCTCGGCGCATCCGTCCTCTTTACGGACGGCAGACTCGAGCCAGTCGCCATCTTTCTCGCAATCGGAGGTGAGAATGCCTACCGGCAGTGCCGGATCGAGCACGTAGTTTTCCTTGAAGGATTTGACGAGCGACTTGAGCCCCTTCTTGCGACCGCGATTCACACCCACAAGCGTAAGCGAACCGGACAAGTCGTAAGACATTTCGGGCTTGATATCGAGCTTGCTGGAGAGCTGCGCCGCCGCAGGGGGAATGCGTCCACCCGCTGCGAGCGCATCCAAGCTGTCGATCGTAAAGAAGCCGTGGATATAGTGCTTTGCCTCGTTTGCCCAGGCTGCAAGCTCGCGAGCGCTGAGGCCGGCAGCGCGCTGGCGAACCGCCTCGAGTGCCAAAAGGCCGGCAGCTCCGCAAGGTGAGCAATTGTCCACCACGTAGATCTCGAAATCGGGATACTGCTCACGCACCATATCGGCCGCCTGGCAGGCCGAGTTGTAGCTAGACGAGAGACCGGCGGTGAAGCTCAGGTATACCGTAGGCGTACCCTCTTCGGCGCAGCTGGTGAACAATTCGACGAAGCGCCCCAGCGATACAGCAGAGGTTGAGGCATGGGCACCCTGACGAAGCTTCTCGTAGAACTCATGCGGCGTAATGGACGACCAGATATCGTCGGTGTATTCCACGCCATCCAAGATATAGGGAAAGCCCAGGATATCCACATCGAGCGTGGCCGCAATCTCGGGCGAAAGATCGGCGCAGGTGTCGATCACGATACGGCAGCGGCTGGAATGGCCCCCGACGGTGGGTTTGCTCATTGGCAAAGCTCCTTCATAGAAAAAGGCGGCCACCCCGCATGGGATGGCCGCCATCCTTGTTCATGCATTACCATGCCATAGTTTACTCGTCGAGAGTCTCGATCCTCGGCTTGATGATGCCGTATCCACCATTCTTACGGTGATAGACCACATTTATAAGGCCTGTTGCGGCATTTTCAAAGACATAGAAATCATGGCCCAGAAGGTCGGTCTGGACGAGCGCCTGCTCCTCGGTCATCGGCGTGACGTCGATAACCTTCTCGCGCACCAGCAGATCGTCTTCGTCTGCAGGGAGAAGCAGGTCTGCAAGGTCCTCGACGGGCTCGATGGGAGCAACCTCTGCCGCAGAGGCACCCTGCTGACGGTTGTCCACCACCTTGGTCTTGAACTTACGAAGCTGGCGGGTAGCCTTATCGGCTGCGCTATCGATAGCGGCATACATATCGGAACCGTGCTCGGCGACGCGAATCACCGAACCGCGGGCGCGAATGGTAACCTCGACGATTGCCGGATTGGGATTAGCGGGGTTCTTCTCGTAGCGCAAAACGACATCAACCGTCATGGGGCTGATGTCGAAAACCGAACAAGCCTCGCCGATCTTTTCGTCAACGCGCGCACGCAGAGCATCGGTCACGGTCGTCTTGCGCCCAGAAACCTTGATATCCATACGCGACTCCAATCTATAGGGGACCCTTAAAGTACTCTGTTCATACCCAACTTGCCGCGCGGGTAACCGAGAAATGTAAACCCCCGTTTACGTAATGGATTACACCAGCCGCCGAAGATTTGTGCCCGCAGCCCCAAAGTGGGCTACGGGCACAAGGAGATTGTAAGGGTATATCTGACCTGGTTGTTTTATCGATTGACGTCGTTTATGTCAACCGTCAAGGGCTGTTCCTCGGCTGCGGTAGACTGCGAATCGGCAGAATCGCTCGCCGTATCGCCCTGCGTTTTATCAGAATTATTATTACCCGAATTACCCGAGCCCGACTCGTCGATCACCACACCGGAGACAAGCGTTTTGGCAAGAGACGTAGGGGTTGAGCCGTACCACAGCGTATGGATGGCATCGAGCGTGCCGTCCGAGCAGATGGTGTCGAGAACGCGGCCCAGCTTTTCTGTCAGCTCGCTGTTGGTGGCAAGAGTCGCCACTCCGAACTTCGACACCGAAGCGATCGTTCCCCCAAAGGAGATGTCGCTGTAGGCGCGCGAAAGGTACGAACCGGCAGTCATATCGCACGCCACGTACTGAACCTCACCGGACTCAAGCGCCGCAAAGCACTCGTTGACGTTGTTGTAGGTCTTCTGCTGGGCATTGATGCCTGCGCGCGAAAGTGCATCCTGCGAGGCAGAAGACATCTGCACGCCGATAGTTGCAGAAGAAAGATCGGAGGCGCTCACGCTGAGCTGACCGGAGTCGGATTTGCCAAAGACCGCGCACGCATCCTCGAGAACATCGCCCATGACCTTGACTTTGGACGAGGCGTCGCTGGAAGTGGCGCCCAGATAGATGTCGGCCTTGCCCGACGCAAGGACGTCTTCTGCACTCGTGGCGTCGACAAAGGCGACATCGAGACCAAAGTGCTCGGCAATCGAACGGCCGAGGTCGGCCTGATAGCCAGCGATGCCGCCATCCTGGTTTGTCATGGCCTGCGGGGCGTTGGAGGTATCGAGGGCGACAGTAAGCTTGCCTTCCGTCACCAGCGCCGATGACTTGATATCGGTTTTGGCGACGGCGCTTTGAGTATCCTCGCTCAACGACGGCGTGAACAGCGAGCAGCCGCCCAAGCCAAGGGCAGCCATCAAAGCAAGCATCATCGTGGCCGCAAGGGTCGTCTTCCTTACGCGCAGCATCGTCTTCTCCATTCCCCCAAAGAAGGGCGTCCTCTTACGGTCCGCGCCCATGCGCGGGAAAAATACGTTGCGTCCCCCCAGCTGACCTGGTTTTTGACCCCACACCTGCGCACTGGAGCGTTTGCTCACGCCGCCTCAGCGGCCCTCACTACTAACCCGCTCGTCCGGGAGGCAACCATTGCCTCGCAAAAGGAAAAACGGACGGTGCGGCTTACTTCTAGGACGCGCCATGATCGCGCCGCGCGCACGCGGACGCTTACGTGGATCCCTTTGACCGCGTCTGTCATGGACTGAGAAGCGCCTGGGCGCCCCCGCAACCACAGCCTGGGGAGAACGAAGCGAATTATATCAGGAGTAAAGCGTTTTCGCACGTAAACACGGCCACAATGCAGCGATGTACACGTTTTTATGCCCCGTCACCACACGCGCGCGAACGCCAGGCAATCGATTTTAACCGCCCCCGCCCGCTTCAAAACCTCCGCGCATGAACCCATTGTCGCCCCCGTGGTGATAACGTCGTCGATCAAAAGAAGGCGCATGCCAGCAACGGGTTCCACCACGTCATACGCATCCGCCGCGTTTGCCAGGCGCCCTCCCCGCCCAAGTTTTCGCTGGTCGCACGCGTCCCATTTTGCAAGCGCATCGAGTACGGGAATCCCCATTAGGTTAGAGAACTCGCGAGCAACCGCCTCCATATGGTCAAACCCGCGACGTCGATATGCCGCAGGCGTTGCCGGAACAAAGACCACGGCATCGACGTCGAGGGCAAAGGCATCCATGCGCTTGGGAACTGCCTTCTGGGCGCGATGCGCGGCATCAAAAAGCGCATGTGCAATCCATGCGGCAAGGCGGCGCTCGCCCCCATCCTTGTATGCGCGCACGATGCGCGCGGGCACGCCTTCAAACACACATGCCGCAAGGCAGCTGTTCGCGTCTTTTTTGTCCTGGCAAGATTCCGATTGGCATTCCGTACACAGAAGGCTGCCAAAAGGCGCTCCGCAGCGAAGGCAGGCAAAGACGGGGTCGATGGTCACGATGCGCGCGGCGCAGGCATCGCACACCAAAGACCCCGGGCGCTCGCAGGCCACGCAGCGCGTGGGCGACAAAAGCTCAAGCGTCGCATCGCGCACCCGCTCCCAAGGCGTAGATGGAGGATAAGAAAGCACAAAGCCCCCTTGTCAACAGTGGCAAGAGGGCTTGAATCAAGCATACCCGCACGCGCAAACGGAGTGGTGCAGCTGTGCGCAAGCTGCGTTATCTACTCGGCAGACGGAGTGTTATCGGCGCCCCCAGCGGCGCCGTCCGCACCCCCGCGCGGCTTGCGCGAACGACGGCGACGGCGGCGCGGAGGCTGGTCGTCGGCAGTCGAGGTGCCCGCACCATGCTCTGCCGCGCGCGCTCCCCCGCCATCGCCAGGACGGCGACGCGTAACCTTAACCTCACCCGAAGCCACCTGATCGGCCACGGAAGGCACCTGCGGCTTGCCCTGCGAACGCTCGCCGGTCGGCTGTCCAGACTGAGAAGCGGACGTGTGGCGGCGACGGCGAGAGCGGCCGGGAGCGCCGTCTTTCTCCGATGCGGAAGAGGCCGCCTCGCGAGCTGCCGCGGCGCGGAAAGCGTCGTCGCGCTCCTCGCTCGAAAGATGGCGACGACGACGGCGCGAGGGAGCCTGTCCCTCGGTTGCCTCGCGTGCAGAACCGTGATTGTCGCGCGTGCCATCTGCACCTGCACCCGAACGGCGACGGCGACGGCGCGACGTTTGCTCGTCGGCCGCACCCTGGCCGCGATCATCGCCTCCGCGACCGCGCTGGCCGCGCTGAGAACGCTCTTCGCCCCCATGCTCACCCGAGTGCTGGCGACGATGACGTGCAGGCGCCTCGGGTACCAAGCGATCGGCACGGGAAAGGCCATCGCCCACGTCGATGCCCGCCTCGCGGTCGAGTTCCATAAGGGCAAGCGCGATGTCCGGGGACTCGATGCGCTCCAAGATGTCGCGCGTCACGCAGTCGGGGCGGCAGCTGCAGCCCTGCTCCTCGGCACGCTTCTTGCAGCCTTCGGAGCAGGTCATATCGGAAAGGTTCACACGAAAAACCTTGCCGCTCTCCAGGCGCAAAACCAACTGCTCGCGCGGCGTGTTGTACTCCTGGATCTTGGCCTTGCCAAGCGGGGTGTCGATCAGCGTCTTTTTCTTGGGAGCGCGACTCTTGAAATCCTTATAGGCCTCGAACTCGTAGCGCAGGCAGCACATCAGACGACCGCAAACGCCCGAGATCTTAGCGGAGTTGAGAGGAAGGTCCTGCTCTTTTGCCATGCGAATGGAGACCGGCTCGAACTGGCCGCCAAAGCGCGTGCAGCACAGCTCCTGCCCACAATGGGCATAACCGCCCACCAGGCGCGTCTCGTCGCGCACGCCGATCTGGCGCATGTCGATACGCGTATGGAAGCACGAAGAGAGGTCTTTGACCAGCTGGCGGAAGTCCACGCGATCCTCGGCGGCAAAATAGAAGACAACCTTCTCGCCACCGAACAGATACTCGACGCCGACGGGCTTCATGTCCAGCTCGTTTTGCTTAACCAGGCGACGGAAATCCTCCATGGCGTCGTCACCGCGCTGGGCCAGCTCATCGGCATAGTCCAAATCGTCATCGGTAGCGATGCGCAACACGGGCTTGAGCGGGGCGGAAAGCTCGTCTTCGGGAACCTCAAAGGGGTCTGCGGTCACCAGGCCGATCTCGGTCCCGCGTTCGGTGGAACAGATGGCATGGTCGGCTTCGACGATGTCCAAGCCTTGGGGGTCAAACCATAAATCGCGCGAGGCAAAAGCAAATTTAACGGGAACAACTACGGGCATAGAAGCGCCTTTCTTATATCAAAGAGCATGACCTCGCAGGTCAGCTGGGGAGTTATGTTACGCGCGATGCGATGCTCGGCATCGCCTACGGCCTCAATGGCGCGCACGACACCCGTACACGTCGCATGCTCGGCCAAACGACACGCAATGTCTCGCGCGTCCTCGTTGACAATCGAGGCGGCATCGTCTTGGACAAGCAGCAAAACATCGCGCAGCAACGATCGTACGCACGCTAGCGCTTCCATGATACCCGAACGCTCGCGCGCCGTAAGCTCGCGCTTGTTGCGATCCTCCAGCTGCTTCAAGGCTCCACGCGAAAGATAATCCGAGTCGCGGTCGAGCATCGCTTTCTGCGCATCCTTAAGCTCTGCAAGCGGCGCCTTGATAACGCCAAGCAGGTCGCGCACGGAAAGCAAGATGTCCGCCTCGTCTGAGCGTTTGAGCATGTCGATAGCGCGCAGCATCTGGCGGCGCACCTCTTGGCGCTCGGCGCTCTTGAGAAAACCGATGGCAGCATTGGGCCCGCCCGTCACGGCTACTGCCATGCGACAGCGAGCAAGGTCGACGCCGGTTGCACGCGCCACGGTCTGGGCAGACTCGTCGAGCGGCAGCGTGCGAAACGGCACACACTGGCAACGCGACACGATGGTGGGCAAGATGGTATCGGTCGAAGTGCCCAGCAGAATAAACGTCACCGTCTCGGGCGGTTCCTCGATCGTTTTGAGCAAGGCGTTTGCCGTATTTGCACGCATCTGCTCCGCGCGGTCGATGATATAGACCTTGTGCTTGGCGCGAATAGGGGCCAAAGCAACATCCTCCAGCAGCTCGCGCGTCTGACTGATGAGATAGCCCGTGGCACTCTCGGGAGTGTAATAGTGCACGTCCGGATGCGTGCGACGTGCCGCACGCATACAGTTATCACAAGCCCCGCACCCGCCGTCCTCGCACAAAAGAGCCTGAGCAAGCGCCCATGCAGCCTCGAGCTTGCCAGAACCGGGAGCGCCTACAAACAGATAGGCGTGAGCGGCTCGGCCGCCTTCCACCGCACGTGTCAAAAAGCTCTTGACGCGCTTTTGACCAGATAGCTTTGCCAAAAGCGATGCGTCGGCCACCATCAGGCCACCTCGGTCTGCTCGAGAGCAAGAGCCGCCTGCACATCGGCATCGGACAGGGCAAAGCCGGCCTTACGAGCACAGGCGACCGTCTGTGCAAACACCTCGGCCACGCCGGCCGAGGCATCAATCAGCTTCACGCGCTCAGGCTCCAGTTTCGCAATGGTGCGAAACCCCGCAGCGACGCTCTTCTGAAAGACATCACCCTTGAGTTCCATGCGGTCTTGGCCCGCGCGCGCGGCGCGACGAGCAAGCGCCTCGTCAACGCTCACATCGTAGACGAGCGTGAGGCGCGGGGTGCACTCCCCCACCGCAAGAGCGTTGGCGCCGCGCACCATCGCGCAGTTGAGACCATCGGCAAAAGCTTGGTATGCCGTAGTCGAGTCGTAGAAGCGATCGCACACCACCACCTGGCCCGCTGCCAGGGCGGGGACGATGACCTCTCCCACAAGCTGTGCGCGCGCCGCTTCGAAGAGCAACAGTTCACACGTCTCGCTCATCGCCGCGTTAGCGGGGTCGAGCAAAAGCGCACGGATTTTCTCGGAAATCTCTGTGCCGCCAGGCTCGCGCAAGCGCAGCACCGCGCAGCCCGCATGCTCGAGAGCAGCGGCGAGCAAACGCGCCTGCGTCGACTTTCCGCAGCCATCGATGCCCTCCAGGGTGATGAAGGCCGGCGTGCTATGGGTATCAATCGTCGGCATGAACTCTCCTTGCCGATTGTGTTCGTTGTGCCCACCTATCATACCGCGTAAGACGGACAAAGCCCGCCGCGTGGCAGTGAACTGCGCCCCCAAAACTGGACGGCTTAAATAAAGACTATGCCGCAAGGGACTGTCTCCGGAAACTCCTCCGGGGTCAGGCCCTTCAATCTTACCTGCCTCCGGCTCGTGTTCCAATGGACCACGAAGTCGTCGAGGTCCGCCTTGAAGGACTCGAAGTCCGGCCACGTCCTTCCGCGGAAGAACTCGTCCGCATGGATATCAAAGCACGCAACATAGCAACGCCCGCCGCGGACGCGCCAACGACGCAGCCCGCCTCCGTTCCCGCGCCCGCACCCGTCGTGGGGCGCTTTGCCCCGTCGCCATCGGGCCGCATGCACCTGGGCAACGTGTTCAGTTGCCTGTGCGCGTGGCTTTCGGCCCGCAGCCAAGGCGGCAGCATTGTGTTGCGCATCGAGGACCTGGACGATCGCTGTAAGCGCCCGGAACTTGCCGCCCAGCTCATCGACGACCTAGCCTGGCTGGGACTGGAGTGGGACGAAGGCCCCTACTACCAGCACGATCGCCTGGATATGTACGAGGACGCCCTGCGCCAGCTGCAATACGCCGGCCTCACCTACCCCTGCTTTTGCACGCGCGCCGAGCTCCACGCCGTGCTCTGCCGAACAGCTAGTCGAACACTTCAGCTGGGATGTTATCCGCACGCACCGGGAGAACATCACCATAACAACCGAGTAGCCAAACGCCTTGCCCCTACGCAACATCCCAGGGCTGGAGTTCGTCGCCCACGCGAACGATGCAGTAGTAGAGCACGGTATCCTCATCGGCTCCTGGGCGGAATTCGTCTACAGAGGGCAATCTCGTTGCCAAAGTAGCCATAAACCCACAGAACGCCCTAAGCCCCAAGCCTACCCATTAAGAAATCGACTGCAGAAACGATTTTGATGCCGTCAATGTCGGTCGGATGGCTTCCCTGACGAACGACGATAATCTTCTCGTAACCGCCGGTAATCTTCTCGAGCGACCTGAGCTCAAAAGGACGCAGCTCGCGCTTACGCGTCGCCTCCTCGTCAATCGACTCTGTGACCTGAATAAACTTACGATCCGAGCCGTCGCCGATTACAACGAAGTCGATTTCGGCATCTCGAAGATGACCCGTGAAGACTTGGTATCCGTCATAGACAAGGCGATTGTAAACGGCATTTTTGAGAACGCGCCCGCTGTCGCTGCCGCGATACCCATCCAAGAAGGCTCGAAGCCCCAGATCCTCGATGTAGAACTTACCACCGGTCTTTAAAATGTCCCGACCCTTAATATCAAATCGGCGCGCGTGCGAAAAGATATAGGTCTCCTCAAGGGCGGACACACAAGTGTCCACGACGCCGTGTGAGGATTTCGCCCCGTTCTCTGCCAGCGTTCCAACGATCTTATTAATTGATGTCGGGTTTGAAATGTTATCAGCTAAGTAGGATGTGACACGGTCGAGCACGCCCCTACTCGTCACCGACCGTCTACCCCGACGCGCCTCGCGAGCCAAAATGTCGCGTCCGACGATTGTTTGGTACGTGCTCCAGATATAGTCCTTCATTTCCTGCTCCGGCAGCTTTGAAGCAGCGAGAAACGGCAGGCCTCCAAACGTCAAATAGCGGTCAAGAAGATCGTCGAGTGCGACAATATCCTCCCGGCCAAAAACAACAAGCCTATTCGTGACGTCAGTCGGACCAAGAAAGTTGACATACTCCGAAAAAGCGAGCGGATGCATCCGAATCTCGACATACCTGCCCGAGATTAAGGTCGCAATCTCTGACGAGAGGAGAAAAGCATTCGAACCCGTAACGTATATATCGCAGTCCCGGTCGACACGAAGTGCGTTAATCGCCTTCTCCCATCCGGCAACCTCCTGAAGCTCGTCGAAGAAGAGATAGCACCTCTTGCCCGCAGGCATTAGGCCGTCAACGTGGCGGTAAAGCTCTCGCCAATCACGCACACCCTCCAGCTCAAACGACTCCATCTTAAAGGTCAAAAGACATTCGGATGGAACGCCGTTATCCTCCAGATGTTTGCGCATCATGTCCAGAAGCGTCGATTTGCCACAACGGCGCATACCCGTTACGACCTTGATGACGTCCGTGTCACGAAAGGCGATCAACTTCTCGAGATATCGATTTCTGGGAACCATCCGTTTATCCATTGCTCGGCCCAATCTGCAAGTTTTTTTCACAGTATGATAAGAACTTGCTAATTTTGCAAGTTTTTCTCACACAGCAACAAGAACTTGCAAAATCTCCTCGGAGTCATTTGCGGTCGGATTCTGGCGAGGCCATGCAAAGCATCAGGCCACGTGGCAACGACCAATGCCAACTCTTTACAGAGTCTCTGCCCCATTAGCCTCCCCATGCCACCTCGCCCCTCTTGAACGAAACAAATCTAGGTAAATGCCCCCGCCACCACCCAAAAACTCATCCAACATTAATCTTGGCTCAAGAATCGCTTAATCTATAACCTGCACTATAGAGTTCGACCAAGGGCGGGGCGGCGCCGCGCAACGCAGGCCGCCGAACGCAACGCTCGCGCCCGGGCAGATCGCCCGGCGTCACGCCCATCGAACGAAAGGACAGGTCATGGACGACCTCGAAAAAGTTGAAACCATCCGCACCAAGTGCAACGTGAGCTACACCGATGCCAAGGCCGCGCTCGACGCCACCGACGGCAACGTTCTGGACGCCATCATTTGGCTCGAGTCGCAGGGCAAGACCCAGACCACGTCGGCGCACGCCGCCACCGAGTCTGCACCCGTCGATGAACCCTCGGCCGAGATGGTCGCCGCGCAGGCCGCCTACGAAAAATCAAGCGAAAAGACCAACTTCTCCAAGAAGATGGACAGCGTGTGGGAGTACCTCAAAAAGCTCTTCCGCCTGAGCCTGGACACCAAGTTTATCGCCACGCGCCGCGATGCGATTATCCTCAACATCCCCATCCTGATCCCCATCATCGCCCTGTTTGCCTGGGGTGCCACAATCTGGCTGATGCTGATTGGCCTGTTCTTTGGCATGCGCTACCGCATCGACAGCGACGGCGACGTGCCCGGCAGCATCAACAACTTGATGGACAGCGCTGCCAATGCCGCGGACGACATCAAGCAAAATCTGAACGACGACAAGTAATCGCAGACGGGGGCACGCATGGCACGAATCCTGATCGTAGAGGACGAAGAGAAAATCGCCCGCTTTGTAACACTCGAGCTGGAGCACGAAGGTTACCAGGTGGAGCACGCCGCCGACGGCCGTACCGCCGTGGACCTCGCGCTGAAGCGCGACTACGACTTGATTCTGCTCGATGTACTGCTTCCGCAGCTCAACGGCATGGAGGTGCTGCGGCGCGTACGCAAGCACAAGGATGTGCCGGTGATCATGGTCACCGCGCGCGATGCCGTGATGGACAAGGTGGCAGGGCTCGACGCCGGCGCCGACGACTACCTGACCAAGCCGTTTGCGATTGAGGAGCTGTTCGCACGGATCCGCGTGGCGTTGAAGCGCTCGGAGGCCGCGCGGGCGGCTTCGGGCATTGGCGGCGTTGAGGCCGGGGAAGGCGCTACGGGTGCCGGTACCGCCGCGACGTCCCCGGTCGGCGACTCGGCCAAGACCTCTGCCTCACCCTCCCCCACCGCGCTCGCCGTGGGCTCGGTCGCACTCGACCCCGACCGCCGCGAAATCACGGTTGGCGGCTCGCCCATCGTGCTGACCGCCCGCGAGTTCGATGTCCTCGCCCTGCTTATGGCACATGCCGGCACCGTGCTCACGCGCGAACGCATCGCGCACGAGGCGCTGGGCTACGACTACGTGGGCGACACCAACAACGTCGACGTGCACATCGCGCATCTGCGCGCCAAGATCGAAGACGCCGGCGGCGCCCGCATCATCCAGACCGTGCGCGGGGTGGGCTATGTCTGCCGCCCGTAACGCCGAGACCAAGCGCGTCACCTCCATCGCCCGCGCCATCAACTGGAGCTATATGTGGCGCCGCCTGATGAGCTACGTCTGGCTCGATCTGTTGCTGGTGGTGATTGCGGCAGCGATCCTCGTCTATGGATACAACCAGACGCTGCCCAACGGCGCGTTTACAGCGGGATGGGTCCCCGGCGCCGTCGTTCACGGCATGTCGCTGATGCCCACACGCGGCTGGGACCTGACCACACTCACCTATACCGTCGAGCTTGCGCGTACCACCAAGACCTTCCCCCTCGCACAGGACCTCGTCGCGCTGTGGCCTCTCTGTCTTGTCGTTGTGGGTTGGCAAGTCATCAGCGTGCTCAACATGCTCGGCGGCGCCCGCCGCGTGCGCCGCACCATGGCACCGCTCAACGACCTAGCTTTGCGCGTGGACGAGCTCGGCCGCATGCAACTCTTCGGCGGTAAGATGGAAACATTGGAGCAAGCCATCGAGCGCGCAAGCGTCGACTCGCCGAGCGTCACCACCGGCGACGCCGATCTGGCGAGTATCGAGGTCGCGCTCAACCGCCTGCTGCGCCAGATGCAAGAGGCCAAGCTGCAGCAGATGCGCTTTGTCAACGATGCGAGTCACGAGCTACGCACGCCCCTCGCGGTGATTCAGGGCTATGTGAACATGCTTGACCGCTGGGGCAAAGACGACCCGGACGTGCTGGCAGAGTCCATCGCATCGCTCAAGGCCGAAAGCGAGCATATGCAAGAGCTCGTGGAGCAGCTGCTGTTTTTGGCGCGCGGCGATGCCGGACGCACGGTCCTGCGGCGTGCGCATACCAACCTGGCAGCACTGGTCGGCGAGGTGTGCGAGGAATCGCAGATGATCGATGCCAGGCACACATATCGGCTGGCGTACGATGCCGCACTTACCAGCGACCCGCGCTGCGACGCATCTGTCGACGTGGCGCTTGTGAAGCAGGCCCTGCGCGTAATCGTGCAGAATGCCGCCAAGTATTCGGACGCAGGAACGACCGTCACATTTGGTATAACACCCGATGCGGGCACGGGCACGATCGACATAGCCGTTGAGGACGAGGGCATCGGCATGAACCAGGAATCCGCAGCTCACGCGTTTGAACGGTTCTACCGTGCCGACAACGCGCACGATGCCGGCGCACAGGGTTCGGGCCTGGGGCTCGCCATCGCCAAGTGGATCGTCGACAACCACGGCGGCGTCATCGGTGTGACCTCAGTCGAGGGCGTCGGCAGTCGCTTTACGATTCGCCTGCCGCGGTAGGAATGCCCCTCGGCATAAAAAAGGGATAGGGCAACGCGGCCCTATCCCTTTTTGTTCGTTATAGCAGCTTGTGCGCTACTCGCAGCACAGGTGCACGACAAAGCCGACAAACTCACGCTTAATGTACACGAGCTTGGTGCCGCCGTCGGGCAGCAGCGCGCGCGACTCTTCGTTGAGCTCGAGCCCGCGCTCGGCAAATCACTTCTCGGCCGCATCGATGTCGTTGACGGCAAAGCCGATGTGGCCCTTGGCGCCACGACCGTTCTGCTTCATGACCTCGACCAGCGAATCGTTAAAATACGAAACCGGGGTCTCTATAACGGGCAGGCCCATCATCGTCGAGAACAGCTCCGCGATCTCCAGGGCGTCTGCCGGGTCGGTGGCGTTAATGCCCACATGGGCAACGCGTATGCCAAAGAGCTTGACCGGATTGGCGTTCTGTTCATTCATACAGGCGGCGCCTACTGAGCCATGACGTCGAGAACGGCCTTCTCGGCAGCGACGCGGTTCATGCCGGTCATGAAGGGCACGCCGCTCACGTACGGGCAGGTGAGACGAGGCTGTTCTACTGCGACCCCGGGCGCAGCGACCAGAAGGGCGCCTGCGAGCGGCAACCACGTCGAGATCAGGAAGCTGCTGCCCAAGGGCGCCGGGATCAGGTTCGACCGGCTCGCCCCGGCCGACCCGGCGCTGGCCATGTCGCACGTGAACTCCGAGCCCCGCGGCGCACTCGGCTTCGCGACGCCCGCGCGCGCCTTCAGGGCGATGCTCGGGGAGGACACGGCGGCGCTGCTGGACGCCTACGGCGTGGGGGACGTGGCGCTCGGCGACCTCGACCTGACGCCGGGGCTCATCGAGAGGGCGCGCGAAGAGAGGGGCGATGCCCCGCTGGCCTAGCCTGGAAGAAAAGCGGAATAGACGGACCGACCGTCCGGCTGAGTCCGGGAAGAGGTGCCGGGCGGCGGGCGGAGCATGGCCACCGGACCTATCGAAACACATCTCCACCATTCCTTCAACTGGGAAAATGCCGCCCCCGGGTCCCGGATGGGACCTCGGGGGCGTTCGGTTAACTGCGGGAGCAAGCCATCAGATCAATGTGTTCGGCTGAAATCGGAAATCAACCTTCGTGTGTTCGAATTGGCGCATCGAACGCCTCCGTCGCAGGCACACTGCAGTCCACTGCAAACGAGCGCCGTCGCTCAACTTGTTCCCACATTTTGCACAAAACACCGGAATCTCCCCTCATGAATTGCCATTCGGGGATAAACCTATATCAACGACAGTTTTGCATCTATACGAAAAAAGCCTCGTCCGAAGACAAGGCTTTTAACATTTGATGGCGGGAAGTACGGGACTCGAACCCGCGACCTCCGACGTGACAGGCCGGCGCTCTAACCAGCTGAGCTAACTCCCCATCAGCAGGCGTTGCTGCGAGAGCTAGTATACACAGAACTCTAAGATGTGCGCAACACTTTTTTTAAAATTTTTTCCGACGCCCGAATATCGAGCAACCGAACAGACGGTTAATCACACCCCGTACTCAATGAATTTACAGGTAGACAGCGCCCTTGTGCACAAAAATGGCGCGGGGACCACGCCTCGCGCCACACTATAGATCGATGATGTCGGCCGAGATAACCCGACCGTCAGCCACAAAAAGACGAGCCATGGTGTTGCCCCGCGCGCTACGAGGATACGTAGGCGATCCTGGGTTGATAACCAAACACGTGCCCAACTGCACGATTTTGGGACGATGCGTATGGCCGCAGATAGCCACATCGACCGTCCCCACCGGGAGCTCCTCGCGATAGTGGGCCACCGCAAAGCTCAAGCCCTCATACGTAAACGTATTGAGCGCCGGAACCCCTGGTCCGTAATCGCGATAGTAATCGTTATTGCCCAACACGGCTTTGATAGGAGCAATGGTATTGAGATGGTCCCAATCGGCCTCGGACGTCATATCTCCCGCATGGATAATCAAGTCGGCGCCCTCAAGGGCAGCGAGAAGCTCATCCGAAAGGTATCCATGCGTATCGGAAATAATATCGATACGCTTTGCATCCGCCAGCGTATTCATTAGAGGTTCAGCGCCTTTTTAAGCGGCACCACGCGGCGACGCGAGACGGGAATGCGATCTTCCACGCTGGTGATGCCCAGCTGAATCGCACCGGAGGCAGCGGTTTCAACGTCTTCAACGCATGCAAGGTTCACGATATAGCGGCGATGCACGCGGAAGAAGCCAAAATCTCCCAGCTTAGACTCGAACTGCGCAAGCGACGTCGTGGAAAGGTAGCGATCATCCTCGGTAAAAATGCAGGAGTAATCGTCCTTGGCCATGATGTAGCGAATCTGGTCCACGGGGATGAGCACCTTACGGCCGCCCTTCTCCACAGGGATGCGCTCGATGGATGACTTGTTCTCCGAAACCGGCTTGACACGCGCAAGCACCTTGCCAATGGCCTGGTCAAGACGAGCCTCCTCGACCGGCTTCATAAGATAGTCCACAGCATCCACATCAAATGCCTCGACAGCATGGTCGCTGTAGGCGGTAACGAAGACCACAGCAGGGGGGTTCTTCAAACGGTGAAGCGCCTCAGCAAGCTGAAGGCCCGAAGCACCTGGCATGGAAATATCAAGAAAAACCACGTCGACACGATTCTCCATGAGCATCTCGATAGCCGAGCGAACACTCGAAGCCTCGTTAATCGATCCGATTTTTCCAGTCTGCTCAAGCAGAAAACGCAGCTCAGAGCGTGCAGGCGCTTCGTCGTCAACGATCATCGCACGTAGCATCAATATGGTCCCTTCGTTGGAGTAACCATCGATAGTACCGGCACCATTAAAAAATCGCGCCGAGCCGGCATACCATGCCGAACTTTCATTCTATCCCTACTCAAGGATACTTTTTGTAAATCAAGATGCAAAACAACGGAAGTACCCGCCCCGGGAGAGGAAATAACCTGCGTGCTCGAGCGGGGTCCATAAAATCGCGCGATGCGGTCGGCGATATTGTGCATGGCCACGCCCGCACCGCCGCCCTGGGGGGCATCCGCACGCGGGGCCTTTTGCTGCGTGCAGAACAGTCGCGCCGCCGTCTGCTCGTCCATGCCCACGCCGTCGTCCTTAACCTGGATCTCCACCATGGATTCGCCCTCGGGAGCAACCGAGATATCGATATGGAGCGGATCTTCGTCGCCCATCGCATGGCGCACCGCGTTTTCCACCAAGGGCTGAATCACAAATGCAGGCACCAGCGTATCCTCGACCTCTTCGTCGATATCGACATTCACCCCAATGCGGTCCTCGCCAAAACGGGCCTTTTCAAACGTCAGATAGCGCAGCGTCTGCTCGATTTCGCGGCTGACAGGAATAAGCGAGCCAGAATTGTCAAGCGTCGCGCGGTAGAACGAGGCAAACTCGCGCAACAGCTCGCGGGCGCGCAGCGGCTCGGTACGCGTAAGGGCCGCGATGGTGTTGAGCGTGTTGAACAGGAAGTGAGGGTTGATCTGGGCCTGTAGCGCGCGCACCTCGGCGCGGGCGGTAAGCTCGGACTGCAGCTCGAGCTCATGGATGGCAAGCTGCGTGGAAATGAGCTCGGCAAAACCAGAGGCCAGCGCATACTGGGTGCGATTGACCTCGTGCGAACGCCGATAGTAGAACTTGAGCGTTCCCACGGCTTTGCCGCGCACCTTAAGCGGGGCGATGATACCCGCAGGGATCTCGCGATGCCCCCGGACCTCGCTTTTCACGTCCACGGCATGCGTGAAGCTCTGCACGATACCATGTTCGAGAACATAATGCGTGGCAGGCGTATGGATGGGAGAGCCGGGCGGAAAATCGCTCGCAAGATCGCCCGCACAAGCGAGCACGCACGTATCGTCCGTCATGGCGATGGCCATAGCACGCGTCTCGGTAAGCAGCCTGCGACAGATTGCCTGGGCGCCCTCGGGAGTCAGACCGTCCTTGATATCCTCCAGCATCTCCGACGCCGACGAGAGCGTTTGCTCGGTGTACTGTGAGCGAAGGATATCCGGATTGAGGGACAAGAAGATAAAAATCAGCAGGAATGCACATAGGAGAGCGCAGGCGAACACGGTTGCCAGGGGCTTGCTGTCCACCATCAGGGCGTAGATGAAATAGAAGATCAGCAACGCCGCGCACACCGCCACCAGAATGCGCACTCCCGACGTAAGACCGTCTTGCGAAGAAGCCTCGGCCTGCGTGGTCCTATTGTCGCTCATCGTTCTCCTCTTCATGCTGCAGGAGCATGGCCTGCATATCGATATCGTTCCACAGCCCATTCATGATAGCGGGCCAGAAGCTCTGAAGACGCACATAATTGCTCGCGTTCGTACGCGCATAGGACTCCGCCTCGGGGATGCCATCTTTCAAAATCTTGAGATAGGCGAATTTCTCGGGCGTCAGCATGGCACGTGCCGCAGCCGTCTTGCGAACGCGATCATCGAGCTGCTTGGAAATCCATGGCCCCGGATACGGCATAAGCGATTCGGGCGTCACCGGATTCAGGTCGTGCTGACGGTTGGCATAGGCGATCTTTGCGCACTCGTAGTACCAGCGATATACGTCTTGCATGAAGCGCGGAGCACGCTGGGTTATCACCGGCGGCAGATGGCGAACCACCCACTGGTTGTCAAACCACATCTCAAAGCCCCAAAGGCGCATGTTAAAGAGATAATCGAGGTCCTCGCCTCGCGTGATCCACGGGTCAAATGCCACATGCATGTAAGCGCGCGCATGCAAGGAGAAGCATCCGCCGCACACGTAGTTGGAACGGGAAATGCGCGTCCCCGCGAGGGCTTGCTTCATCCAGCTATTGAATTCGAGGCGCTTGGTCCACCAACGCGTTGTGGGCCCCGTTGGGGAGGCGTCGGCCATGGGCGACCCGGCACGATCGTAAAAGTAGCCGCTCTTGGCCAAAATGGGGACGCCCTGCCTGTTTTGCTGCCCCAGGGCGTAGAGGGCCTTATCCATGAAATCGGGGCCGAGCACCATCTCGTCGTCATCCAAGAAAACAACGGTGTCGTGCCCAAAAATCGCCGCGACGGCCAGACCCATATTTCGAATGGCACCGTAGCCGCGCAGCGATATAGGCTCCCCTATGACGTTGGGGGCAAGCTCCGCCACGCGATCGGCTATATGCGATGCTTCGGCGTTTGTCACAACCAAGGCATCAATCGAGGGGTGTGCCGCCGCGATTTCTTCTACGCGTCGACGCACTCGCGCGGTCGTCGCGGCAGGACACACAACAAGAATGACAACGCGCGGAAGCTTGCGCACCTGCTCGAGCGAACGCAGGCAGCGATCAAGATCGGGCGTTGTCGAATAGATATCGGTAGCGTGGTCGTACCCGCCCGGCGTGCAGACGCCATCCTGGCTTGCTTCCCAGTACGTGGGAATCACGACAACGGGTTTCATGCTGGCTCCATCCATCGCCGCGCATGCCCATCTGTCAGCCGTGGCGCCACTCGACCCGCATGCGTGCTACCTCGCCGTTAGTTATGCATACCCAAATCGGCGCTCTCTGCAGAAAACATCGACGTTTTTGCCAGCGAGCGTGCCAACGGGTACCCAAGTACATACATGATAACCGCTTCGCCCACGCCAGTGGTCACCAAGCCAAACAGATACATGAACAGCCAGGAGTTATCGAGCGAGATCGTCGTAAAGGGAATGGTGTAGAAGCCCACACCCTGCAGCAAGAGCGGAAGATAGGCGGGCACGATCAGCGCGTTTGCAAGCACGGGGCCCGCAAGTGCCACGAGGGGATGGCGGCGCATCTTCCACGTAAAAAGGGCGCCCGCAAAGGTGGCCAGCGAACCAAAGACCACATCAAGCATGCCCAGCATACCCGTACCGGAGATGACGATGTTCATCACGTTGGCGATCACGCAGCCAAGCGTCAGGCCGGGAATTGCGGCAGGCGTGAACAGGGCGAGCACGCACAGCGCCTCGGACACGCGAAACTGGATGGGACCCCACGCGAGACTTCCCAAGAAGAGCAGGGCAATCAGGGTGCACGCTGCATAAGCGGCAGCGATCACACCAACACGGGCAAGATAATTCGATTTCATTGTTCCTCATTCACCTTCTATGAAAACGGAGGGCTTTACTGTGCCGTAAAGCCCTCCGTTCCAAGACAGGTGTGCGCACGTCCGCTTACGCAGCGGACCCCTGCATCTTGGAGAGCTTTACTAGCAAAACGAAACCCACAACCAGAAGGATCCCGATGGAAAGCACTCCTAAAGAAGGATCCCCCGTGAGTGACGTCACAACAGATACTAGCAGAGTTCCCATGACAGAAGCGTAGCGTCCAAAAATGTCAAAGAAGCCATAGTATTCGTTGGACTTCTCCTTGGGGATAATCTTGCCAAAGTAGCTGCGTGAAAGCGCCTGCACGCCGCCTTGGAACATACCCACGAGGATGGCGAGGATCCAAAACTCGGTAGCGGTCTTGAGGAAGAACGCGGCAAACAAGACGATGCACATATAGGCGACCACGGCCACGGTAATCATGCGCAGAGCCCCCACGCGACCGGCGAGTTTACCGTAGATGATGGCCGAAGGGAACGCCACGAACTGCGTGACGAGCAGAGCCAAGACGAGCTGCGTCGAATCAATGCCCAACGAAGAGCCGTAGCTCGTAGCCATGGAAATGACGGTATGCACACCGTCGATGTAGAAGAAGAACGCCACCATGTACAAAAGGACCACCTTATCGCGGGCAATCTCCTTCATGGTCTGAGCGACCTCGGAGAACACACCGGAGACGATATGGCCGAGCGTATCCTCGCCGCTGCGCTCACGACCGTACTTCTGCTTATAGGTACGAAGCAGGGGCAGGGTGAATGCGAGCCACCACATGCCGGTGATGACAAAGGCCATGCGCGTGCAGAACATCGCCTCGAGACCGAGCACCGAAGGGCCGGCCATGATAAGCGCGAGGCAGATGATGAAGGGGATGGTCGAGCCAATATAGCCCCAGGCATAGCCCGAGCTGGAAACAGCATCCATGCGCTCGTCGGTGGTAATGTCGGGAAGCATGGCATCATAAAACGTCATGGACGAGTTAAGGCCGATCGTACACACCACGTAAATCACGAGGAACGCCATGGCACTCATGGGCACGGCCTGCGCAAAGCACAGCACCAGGCCCGTAAGAAAGAAGCCGATGAAGAACTTGATCTTGTTGCCAGCGTAATCTGCGAGTGCACCCAGAATCGGCATGAGGAACGCCACCACAAGCGAGGCGATCGTCTGGGCATTGGCCCAAGCGGTAACTAGACCAGCCGAGCTGGCGCCTGCGGCGAGCGCGTTGAAATAGATGGGCACCACGGAGGTCTGCAGCAGCACGAGTGCGGAATTGCCCACATCATACATGACCCAGTTCCGCTCGAGCTTGGTGTACTTCATGGTGTGTGTCTCCCCTTAATTGGCCACAGCGGCGGTTACTCGAAATGTCAATAGACTATCGTACGACAAGTTTTATCAAGAACACGTCAAGAACCCGTCAACGCTGCGTGAATGCAAGTCCATCATCAGGCTCTTCCCGCCACGCGCGATGAATACTCCACACCGCCCTGCCATGTGCCAGATAGTCGACAGGATTACTGTGAGACATGTTATGGAGTCCCCAGGTAGATGCAGAAAAAGCCCGCGCAAGGCGGGCTTGGTCAAGCGAATTATGTGTCAAAAACAACGCAGACGATGCGTTACTCCTCGCGGTCAAATTCCTCATCGGCAGCAAGCGGACGGCCAGAATAGTTGACGTGCCCCGTCAGTTGCTCCATATCGGAGCACTCGACAAAGCACGCTGCCGCACGCTCGTAGTCTTCCAACGCGCGATCGAAAACCTCCGGGAAGCTCTCATGCGAGACAACCTCGGTAAAGGGGTTCTTCCATGCGATGTGCCCCATGTTACCAGCGCGCAGCGGCTGTTTATTGGTCACGGGATGCGCAAGCGACGCCAGCAGGGAATAATTGGACACAAGGCCCTCGAGTTTGCCGATAACGTCGGTCTTGAGCGAGCCCGCCGGCTCGATAATGCGATACAGCATCTGCATATCCGCCACAGCGCCGCCATACTCGGCAACGCCCACATCGAGGCCGTAGACGCTACGCGCCACATGACTCATCAGCGCGCCGCCCACTTTATCGATGCGCTCGCTGGTAACAAGCTCGCTCACCGGCGGATAGTCCGCCGTCGTGGCGCCGTTGCGCTTGAGCTGAAGCATCAAGACATCCAAATCGCTCTCGATCACCGCATGTACCTGACTGGCTGCCGACTCCAGATCGGGATCGGCATCGAGCACGCCAAACTGCTGCTCGTACACAAACGGATGAGCGCTGCGATCGAGCACATAGTGGGAAAGAAGTCCCAGGGTGAAAGCGCGCCCAAGCCGAGCGTCATGCTTCTGTAAACGGCTCACGCCGTTGCGAAGACAGGCAAACTGCTTTGACATGCGCGAACGATGCATCACTCTGGCAAGCTGCATGCAGTCGCGCATATACGGCGTACGCACGCGGAAAAAGAAGGGGTCCGGGCCTTGGTTTCCCAGCAGAAACGCGCAGCGCTCCTCGTCCGACGCGACGATCCCGGCAGGCAGGCGGTCGATGCTCTCCTCGCCAAAAAGATGATGCGTGATAAGTGCAGGCATAAGGGAAGTCCTTTCGTGGACACGGAAGGGGCCTCCTTCCGCGATAACGTGCATGCGTCCATTATGCCCCGACGCCCCATCATCAAACGTCGGCATGTTTTCTTCGTTTCAGAAGTGGCGCCGCAGGAAGGCCCAACGCCAGATACCGCCGCCGGTAGCCCAAATCTTGATGGCATCGGGGTCCTCGCGCAGGCGCTGCCGAACAGCACGGCGCAGCTCCCACGGCCCATCCACCTGATCGCCCCAAGGATGCGACTGTTTGTTCTCGAGCTGACTGCAGCGGGCCGTCCTCGTGTTTACCCGCATACTCGATCCTGCCATCCTCTCCAATAAGGATGAGAGCATTTTCAACCGGTGCAGAACCGGTACCGTCAACGAGTTTTCCTCCGACAAACGCATATTTCTTACCCACGATTCCTCCTCCGGGGCCCTCATAAAAAGTTGCCCTATCCGCACGCAACAACGCGAGCGGAGGCGTCGCGTGCGCGTCTATTCCTCGGCAGTTACCTTAATAGGAAACAAACGCATCCGTTGCCTGAAGAATGCAGGCGTCTACGAGCGTGACTGCAAGGGTCCCGCAATCGAGTGCTCGGCACCCCAAAGCGCAAAAAGCCTGTCAATGCGTTACATCCTTCTTATACGTCAAGCCTTTGGCGGCGAAAGGACCCAGGCGCGGGACCAGCGGTTATATGTATGCAAAGCCGAGCTCGAAGGGGGTAAACATCCTACTTGAGATAGAATGGGGGCAATCTTGCGCACTCGGCGACTTGACGCCAGCAACGGAGGGCCATGAACGCACGAGAAGACAATAACCGATACCAAAGCAGGACCGCACGTCCTACGGTCCGCCTCGCCTCCGCACGGTCAAGAAGCCCCCAGCGACCTCCTTCGCATGAGCCTCAACAGGCGCCTCATTTTCGCCAGGCTCCTTCGCAGCCGGAGCGCAGGCACCATTCGCAAACCGAAAGCAGCCGGCGCGCACACGACCCCGCGGCGCGACATCAAGCCGATGACCTCGGCCGCGCACAGCGCTCCTACACTCCTGCATCGGGGCGAAAACTCAACAGCACCCCTGGACGCCCCTCGACCCCGACGAGGCGCAGTGCAAGCCGACCGAAGCGCAGCGCCTCGAGTCCGTCCCATAGCGGCCAGCACCCACCGCGCAGCGCTCAATTTCAAACGCGAGGCAGCCAGCCCCCATCACGTCGAAATACCGGCGCGCGCCCATCGCGCCCGCAAGGCTCCGCAATCGGCCACCCGCTCCGCCGCGGCGCCTATTCCAACAACCATATGTACTTTGCCTCTGGACGTCCTGGCATGCGCGGGGCAGGGTTTAGGACACATCGCGGAGCGGCGGCGCCGGCCGGACCGCTGCGCATTCGACGTGGGCTTTTGGCAACCCTTATCGTGATCTTCGGTATCATCGGCGCGCTCTTTGGCGCCATATCCGCAGGTGTGGGGCCTGCCGTTGAGGCGACTCAACTCGATATGCCTCTTATGAGCCCGGCAGACCTCCCCATATCAACGCCCAAGAAGTCGTGGAGGCAAGGCAAGATGCCCTATCTCTACCAAACCGACCCTATGTGGGCGCAGCGCCCCTATGGCGGCGGCACTGTCCGCGACAACGCCTGCGGACCAACCGCCTTCACGATGGTCTACGTCTATCTCACCGGCCATATCGATTACACGCCAGCCACGATGGCCGCCTGGGCCGACGCGCACGGTTATGCTCCGAGCGGTGCCACCGAGTGGTCGTTCATGACCGAAGGCGCCGCCGCCTTTGGCGTGAGCTCCAAGATGTTCGACACCAATAAAGACCAGATATCCACTGCCCTCTCGCAGGGCAGGCCCGTTATTTCACTCATGAACATTGGCGATTTCACCAATGCTGGCCACTTTATCGTGCTTTCGGATATCGACGACAGCGGAAATGTGACCGTTCACGACCCCGCAAGCGCCTGGCGCAGCTCCCACACCTGGCCCATCGATACCATCGTGGATCAATCGACCTACAGCTGGGCCCTCTCCCTTTAGCCTTTAAGGAACTGTGCAAAACGCGCCCAGTCCAGCAGGCACCTGACCTCAAGCAAACCCACGCTACATGAGCATTCCGGCGCACTTCTTGACCTTGAGAATACGCATGACCGATTCATCAATGCGGCTCTCCTCAATCACGCCCTCGTTTACCGCCTCGAGCAGTCCCTGGTATGCGTCCTGCAGGTTCTCGGGCATCAAAACCATATCGCCGCCTGCTTGGATAAAGCGCACAGCAGCATCGGCCGATGCGTAGCGCTGCGTAATTGCACCCATGACAAACGAGTCAGATATCACCACGCCCCCAAATCCCAGGCGCACGCGGAGCTCGTCGGTGATCATCGTTTTGGAAAGCGATGCCGGCAAGCCATCTGCCGCCAGATTGGGAGTTTCGATATGTCCCACCATCACGAAGGGGCACCCCGCATCGATTCCTGCTTGGAACGGTTTGTACTCACATGTTCGAATCTCTTCGGCAGAACGCGAGGAAACGACAGCGCCGGTATGGGAATCGCCAGCAGTATCGCCATGACCGGGAAAATGCTTTATGCAGGGCATTGTGCCCGTATCGAGCATCGCCAGGACCTCGGCGGACACCATCTGCGCCACCACGTCGGGATCGGAGGAAAACGCGCGGGGCCCAATTACCTCGTTGGAAGGATTGGTGAGTACGTCTGCAACGGGAGCAAAATCGACATTGAAACCAATTTCATGCAGATACTCGCCTATTGCTGCACCGACATGGGCAGCTTGTGCCTCGTCTCCTGCAGCCCCCACCTCAGCCATGTTCGGAAAGCGCTGCACATCGAAGTAACCCGAATTGGCAACGCGCGACACCAAGCTGCCGCCTTCCTCGTCCACAGTTAAAAACGGGGCAATGCCGGCACCGGATCGTGATGCCATGCTATAGATGCCCAAAAGAAGGTCTCGCAGCTGCTGGTCTCCCGTAATGTTTTGAGCAAAGTAGCACAGACCGCCCACGGGGATATCCTCGAAAGCTCGCTGCGTAGCAGAGCCGGCAACAACCACCTGAGACACACCGGTAAGCTGCTCGGGAGTGACAAGAAAAAGCTGTGCCACCTTTTGCTCGAGCGTCATGGACTCAAGCTTTTGCTGGACAAGAGGTTTTTGCTCGAACGACTTAGCCGAGGAAGACGAACCGGAAAACCCCGTACTCCGTCCGCCAGAAATGCCGCACGCGCACAATCCTGCCGACATCGCGGCAAGGCTCACCGAAGATACGAGCGCACGACGTGAGACAAATGCGTTCATAGCCGCCCCCTCCCCTCTGAATGTGACAACACATCAAGCATATTTTCACACCCTCGGCTGCACATGGCAACGAACCGGCACGGTATCGATCTTCCGCCCAAAGAGCCTGCAGGCTCTATCGTCCGCACCCGCACCGCCCGGTGCACACGGCAGCACCATAAGGATAAAATGCATAAAGATAAGCTGTATATGCATAAAAAATCGCTTGCATATCTCCCTTTGGAGAATCTTGCATCCGCAGCAGCTCGAAATGACAAAAAAGTTTAGAAATGCGTGACGAAGCGAGCTGGAATGCGCTCCAAAACAGAACAGAACAGCACCAAATCAAATATGAACAGCGTTCATATTGCGCATGAAGCCCTGCGCACCTCCCAGAGCTTTATTCATGTCAAATCCACGGACTTCCATCGCGCATTTTTGACCTTTTTTGCCAGAAATGGCGAGAGCGGATGAAAAAACGCGTACGTGCGGCCCAAAGCATGGCTCAGCACCGATAGACATAAAAGAAACGGGCAGCGGGACCCCTGGTCCCACCGCCCGAATCCTCTTGATAGCCTTCCCGGGCCCCGTCAACGGCCAGCCCACAAGCAACGAAAAGCGTACCTAGTACGCAAGGCCCATTCCCGGCAAGCGGAACGTCTTCAAACGCTCCTCGTACGACGCGCGCACATCCTTCTCAAACGCGAGCGGAGCATCCTTCTCGCCGATAAGGTCGAGCAGATAGCGCGTAAAATCGGGATTGAGCGGCAGCAGCGGGCCGATAAGCCAGGTTGCCATAAGGTTGTTTTTTCTAAAGCCTTCCTCGCTGGTTTGCTTATTCAGGCCAAAGCCCACCTCGTTACGGCAGAACGGCTGCTGACCCGCACTGGCCTCCATCTGAGTGAACTGAATTTTGAAGCCCACGACCTTAATAGCCTCATCGCGTTCGGGAGCGTTAAGGTTGCCAATCACCACATCGTGATAGCGCGCGGGGATATTGCAGTGCGTCACAAAATCGAGAAGGCCCAGCGCCGGAGTTTCCGAGCCATCCGGATTCACGATCTTGGTGCCCAAAACCTCCGGAGCGCTGCCCGTAAAGAGCATGGGCACACCGGCGTCGATAAGCTCAACAAGACGTTCGCGATACGGCTGCAACAACTTGATAGTGTTTACCTGCTGCGCCTCAGACATGCCGCACAGCAAGATCAACGAGGGCACGTACTCGGCAAAATAGGGAACGTCGTCATGCGTCGTCTCGATAAACTCGGCATCGGGCAGACATGCACGCAGATACATGGCATTGCCATTGTCCCCTGCCTGGTTTGCGTATTCGGGGTAGAGCACCTCGATGACAGTCTTTGCATTAGCGGACATCAGATGCCTCCTCGATCTTCTTCCCAATAAGCTCGCGGCTCTTCTCCACGTCGCCACCGTTAAAGATGTCAAATGCCCAGAACACAGAATCAACGCTCATGGGGTCGACCGCCTGAGCAGCCTGCTCGGGCGTCTCGACCATGTGAAGCTTTGCGGGGTCGATATTCGCCATACGCAAGCGCGGAAGCAAGTCGAGATTCGTGGCGCCCTGAATTACAATCTGCTCGATGCTGGGATCGTTGAGATACTCAAAGTCGGTCTGATAGTACCAGCCGATATACTCGGTCTCCTTGGGGTTCGCCGCCTTGTGGGCATCGGCAAGCATCACGATGACTGCCTTGCTACCGGGCTCTTTACGAATGGTATCGAGCGCCACCGACGTCGCCGTGCTGTTCTCGCCCTTGGACGCCACTGCAACCAAGCGCTTGCCACCAACCGTCTTCTCTGTATAGCGCAGCGCAGTCACGTTGATGCCGCGCTCGAGCGAAGCTGCGATGACCTCGGCGGAAAGGCCTAGCTCGCGAGCAACCACAACCGTAGAAAACAGGTTATACAGGTTTGTAATCGAGTAATTGCCAAAGTGGTACGTGTGGGTAGGCTCCCCCTCATGGCAGCGCTCGCACACGGTAAACGTATGAGCGTCGCGGTCGAGCGCCACGAGCTCGTAATCGGACTCGGGGTTAGTAAAACCGCAGTTCTTGCAATGCGCGTGACCAAGATGGCGCAGATGGCAGTAGTCATACTCAAGCTTGCCGCCACATTGAGGACAAGCGGTGAGGTCGCACACAATGCCCTGAGGGTCTGGCGAGTCATCCTCGAGACGAGCAATGGAATAGTAAACGCGGTTCGAATTTTGCGGCGCCAGACGGCAGCTGATCATATCGTCTGCATTCAAGATCAGCTTGGTTGCAGGCGAGATGTTCTCACTCATTACAGAGAAGATGAAGTCGGGGTTGGCGTTGCGCGAGAAGGAATCACGATAGAGGTTCGTGACGAGGATGACCTCGGGAACCAGATTGGGCAGCACAGTGCGGAACGAAAGCTCGTCGAGCTCCATGACCGCCACGTCGAGCTTCTGGCGACCAGAAATGGTGGCGTTCTTGATAAGCGTGCTCTCAATGCCGTTGCGAACGTTTCCGCCCGCACGATTATCGATCATCTCGATGCCGTCATCACGCAGCAGGTCGCACAGCAGGTTATTCGTGGTTGTCTTGCCGTTCGTTCCAGAGACGAAGACGACGCGCGCGGGTTTATCGATGTCGGCGAGAAACGAAGGATCGATCTTCTCGGCGATAACGCCCGGTATCTGGCCGGCGTTGCGACGCGCAAGCTTAAGTGCCGAAGCCGCAGCCCTCGATACGGCCATAGCGAGATGGAAACGAGGTCCCTTGGCACCCTTAGCGGCATTGCTCACAGCGGGTTTTCCTTCCATGTGAAGCTCTCAATTACCCGCCCATTATAGCAGCGGCACTTCAAGCTTGAGAAACCCCATCGTACGAACAAGCGCGAGGCACAAACGTCTTTGACCGCCCAAAGCGAGCCCACTGTGCCACATCCAAGCACAAGCAGCCCCCGCTCCGGCGGGACACGCACCGATTAGGCGACGTATGCGCACGGAACGGGAGCGAGCAAGCTGGAAATCGCAGAAGGGAAGCGGCGCTACTTCACGATCTTGAAGCCACGTGTGAGCGGCATTGCGATACCCGAGATGCCATGGACGCTGGCGGTCTCAAGGTAGCTGCCTGGCTCGGTGGGTGCTGCGGAGCTGCTATAAAACTTCATCTTCGCCGTAAATCCGGTGAAGTGGTAGCGGACATGCTCATCCTTGAGGGCGCCGTCCTTCCACAGGTGAGCCTTGTACCAGCTGGGGTCGGAGACGATGCTATCAGCCTTGACGTTTTGCTGAGCGTAAATCCAGCGGAGTACCAGTCCTTTGGTAGGGGCCTGGGCGTTGCTGTCCTGTCCGTCATTATTTCCTTCACCGGGCTTTTTGCCGGTCTGTTCCGTCTGATCTTGCTTGTTCTGTTGGTCCTGCTTGCCATCCCCGGAGTTTGCAGAACCGGCATCGGCCGAGGCGGACAACGTGGCAGTGACCTTATTATTACGGTCCAGTTGCCCCGGGTCGACCGTCAGCGACTCAAGGAGACCACCGGCAAGCTCACGCAGCTGCGGGATATCGGGAACAAGTGAGGAGACTTTCTCGACCCCAACTAGGCGCAGGATATCGCCCGTACCGCCAACGACAAGCGAGACTATATCGAGCACTGTCTTGGAAAGCGAGCTCTCGTCGGCCTTAACGAGGTCTTTGAGATTGAAGGTAAAATAGCGCGCAATCGTGCTCAGCCAACCCTGAACGTTTTTGTCCTCGCCGGAATCGGCATTGCAGGAGAGGGCAAAGCGTAGGATGCTCACGATGGATCCATCTCCATCCTCCTTGCCGGTATTGCGCGCGATAGCCGCGATGGCCTTCGAGAGATTTTGATCCTGATGATCCGCTTCATCGCCGTACAGATGGGTACCGTAGGCGTATTTGACCACATCAAACAGCTGGCCTTCGCACACGTCGAGCGGAGCCGTGAGCAATGCAAGAAGCAAGGAACGCACGAGGCTCACAAGCTCAGTGGAATGTTGGTTGATACCGACCTTGACAATCTGATCAAACAAGTTGTCGGCAAACACGTCAAAAGAGTTAGGAGAAATCGTGTAGTGGAGCGTCCAGTCGCGCTTGATTCTCTCACCCAGTTCATCGAAAAACTGCTTTACCTTGTTCGAGCTTCCGTCACTTGCCTGTGCAGGCTGTGCCTCAAGCTCGGCTGCAAGCTCGGAAACCTCTTGGTCAGAGAGGTCAACGACGGCGGCTTGGTCCTTTGAGGCCAAATCGTCCAGAGCGACCTGATCGATGTTCACGCAACCATTTTTCGGATCATACCAGGCCACGAGCTTGCCGAACAACTTATAGGCAACAGCGGCGATCTCAGGCTTTTGCTTGAGCGCTTCGAGATCAATCAGCACCACGCCGTGAGAAGCATCCGTAGGAAGCGTCGACGCGAGCGTCTTGAAGATAGTCTCGTTTAAGCCAGCGGCGTCAGTCTTGAGCAAGGAGCCCAACGTCGACTTCAGAGCATCACGCGTCTTGATGGAGGCGAGGGCTGGTGTGAGAACGACATCGCATACCATGGTCTCAACGACCGGGATTGTCAGAAGCCTGTCGTAACCGTACGCGGTAATGTCAGCGATATCGTCGGCAGACGCCTTACCTAGACCGCTGAAGGCCACCGCCCCAAGCGGGTGGCTCTCAAGGCTCAGGGTTACATCAGTTGCGTCGGCGCCCTGGCCGTACTTGAGGCTTGCCATGCGGATATCGGAAGGATAGGTAACGGTAGCGCAGGTCTCGATATCGTAGAGGGTCTTATCACCGTAGGCCTTCGAGGCGATATCGTTTGCATGCATATGACCGGTGAACACAGCGGAAACACCTGCCTGAGCATATGCAGCCGCAACCTCCTCGTAGTTGTCGACCAGATATTCACCCATGATAGTGGGCTCCATCGTGAAGTGAGGGACCACGCCGTGGTGCTGCATAACCAAAACCACGTCCCCGCGCTTCCTGCCGGCCTGGGCCTGTTCGCAGACCCAATTCAAAAGGGGCTTCTTGATGACACCCGCAGTAACATGCTCGTAGCGGCCGAGGCCATTTTGATCGGGAGAGTATTTACAGGAGTCAACGGAGATAAGTGTGAGTCCCTTGACCGGGCGGGTCACATACGACAGGCTTCCACCATCGTGACCGCTCTCGTTGAATTTTGCTATAGCATCGCTATAGCCGCAATCCTTCCACAGGTCCTTGAATTTCTCGGGCGTGGTCAGTCCCGCCTCGCCCAGATGCTGAGCGGATCCCGAACTAAAATCTCGCCCGTCATCATCGTTGTTGATATCATGATTACCGTTGATGATCTGAAAGCGTGTTTTCTTTCCACGCGCTTTAAGAGTCGTCTGCGCTTTCAGGAAAAGATCGTGCACCTCTTTGTGACAGACATACTCACCATCTTTGGTCAAATCGCCACACACGATAACCAGATCGGGCTCCGCCTCCACAACCTCGCGCAACGCAGCGCACAGGATATCCGCGCTCTCGCGGAACATCTTGCGATCGGAGTTCTCTGCGCGCTCAAAATCGCTGTTTTCGCCAAAGAGCGTGTGCGACATATAGTGGATATCCGAGAGAATGGCAATCTTATATTCCTTGGGATACTGTGAATTATCCACTGCGCAGGAGGCGTCCTGAGCGGCAAATGCCTGTACAGGGCTTGCCGCTGCCGCCGCGGCGGCGACTCCCGTGAACGTTAACTTTACGAAGTTGCGGCGCGAAATGTCCATCGAGCCGTTGACATGCTGTACTGTGTCGTTCTTTTTCATATAAATCTAACGTGCCTTTCCGCAACGAAAAAAGGCAGGGAACAGTCTGCTTCTTGCGAATGCCGATCCCTGCCCGATTGATACCTTATTCAGAGATGACAAGCGACCTTGTCTTGGCCCATGCGAAGAAATTGCCGCCGCCGGTACGCACAGTCTCCTGGTAGCGGCCCGGCTCGGTGGGAGCCTTCGAGCTGCTGAAGAGCTTGCCCTTCTGGGTGATGCCCGTGAAGTGATAGCGGACGCCCGATTGCTCGATTGTGGTATCACCATCGACACTGAGAGTCGCCGTATACCAGTCGGCATTCTGCTGGACGTCGGACAGCGCAAACGTCCCCGCCTTTTTACCTTCAGTACCATTATGGTTCCAGGTCAGCGCCGTACCTTTCGAGTTGAGCCTGACGAGCAGCTCACCTGTTCCCACAGCCGTCTCATAGTTAGGATTGTTACTTACCACAAATGTCGTGTAGAGTCCCGCGTCGCGCGGCACGCCGAACTCAACCTCGGCATTATCGAGAATCTTGAGAGCAACGAGGGTCTTGTTGAGGGCATTAAGTGCGCCCTTATCGATAAGACCGAAGTTTGCAAGCCAATTTAATGCGGGGCTGTTCGTGATGCCCTGGATAAAAGTGCGCACTTGACCAAAGCTCACCTTGCCGCCCTTGATGACTTGAGAGAGCGGGGCACCGAAAGCGCTCTGAGCGATGGGGTCGAGAATCTTGACGACCCTGCTGTCGGTGATGGAGTTGGGAAGCTCGAGGTACAGTTTGCTCTTTACCGTGCTCGACAGACCGGAGTAGATACGATAGAGATCCACGTTGTCGGTCGTGTTGAGTGTCGTGAGGGCATGAACTTTCTCGGTCGAATCCTTCTCGCCGGCAAAAATGTTACCGTTTTTGACCTTAATCTTGATCTTGCCCTTGTTGACCTTCAGCGATGCCTCGACGATACCAGTCGGCTTGTACTCAGCGTTACCGTTGAACTTGACGCGAATCTTCTGGTCGCCCGCACCGATACGCGGATACTCTCGGATGCTATCCTTCGAACCCTCGAGCGGAGACCAACCCTTGGTGATGTTGAGGTTGTTCTGGCTCCCAAACAGATACATAGGAGCTTCATATTCGAACGTGAAATTCTTAGGATCGCAGGAGCTAGGAACGGTCGAACTCTTTGTGTCGAGCTGCCCGAGAATCTGTCCCTTCATCTGATCGATATCAGGAGAATATAAAACCTTGGGGTTCGCAATGAATGCGAGCGTAGCGTCCTTGCGCGCGTCAGTGAAGGTAAGCGTGAACTGCTGCTGCTCACCCTGATGATTTGCAGTGGCCGCGACGGTCACACGAATCTGCTGTTCACCGGCACCAAAGGCCTTCTCGCCGATACCCGGTACGTAGTCGAGAGGCCTCCACAAAAGCCCAGCCTTATACTCGATGGTGATATCTGAGGGCTTGCACGCCCCGTACGTCTGGACAATGGCGGCGAGAATCTTGTCCTTCGTCTGTGCGATATCAAGCGCACCCTGCTCGCTATAGGCCAAATCGGCTGAGGTGGCATCCGTCTTGAACTCGATGCCGGAAGCGGGGCGATTATCCTCGAAGCGCACGGTCTTGGTCACGCTTGTACCCGCATGGGTATCGGTGGCGGCAATGGTAGCGCGAATCAAGAGGTCCTTATTCGCGCCGAAGGAGATCCAGCCGGTACCATCAAAGTTAACGTCGGTGGGGCTATACGTAAAGGATGCCCACTTCTGCGCATGACCAAAAAGATTGAAATAGCAATACTCGAGCTTGACCTCGGATTTATCCACACCAGCAAGCGCACCCTCATCAATGAGCTCATCGCGTACGTAAGCCTCAGTCGCGGCGGGATCGATAGCAGATCCTTTAAACACGCCCTTCCACGGAGAATTCTGCTTAAAAGAAATTTGAGGCTGTACACGGGTGTCCTTAAGAGTAACGGCGACCGTGACATCAACCGCCTTGTGCTCTTTGGTGGCCGGTGCGCTCACGTGCACGTCAACGACACCCGGTTCAAGCGCTCCCTGGGGATCGAGAGTAACGTCGCTCGCCACGACCTCTCCCAAAACGGCTTTTTTGATTGCCGCCATCGTCGCTTGGACATCGACATCACCCGACGCCGCATAGGCAAGCGCAACAGTTTGATTGTTGTTGACCTTGATGTCGGAGGAACCACGCATATCGATAAACTCGACGCTAACCGTTTGATCGAGTGCCTTGTGACTCGCAGTGGCCGGGACCGTGTAGCGGACATCGTGTGCACCGGCCGCATCAAACGTCGCCTCGACCGTCACCTCAGATTTTTCACAGCCCTTGACACCGCTCAGGATATCGTCGTTCTTCAGCGCGGTCAGCATGGCGGCAGAATCAGCCTCGCCGTTATCCTTGAAGCTCATGACAAGCTTAGGGGCGCGAACGAAGGTAAGACTCGGAATTTGGCGTACATCCTTGAAGGTGAGCTTATACTCCTGTTTGAAAGCCTGGTGCTTATCGTTTGCGGGAACGGTCACGCGAATCCATTGCTCGCCCTCGCCAAATGCCTTGAAGAGTTTGTTGTACTTCGAAGGCTTATAATCAAGCGAGGTGTAGTTGATATGGTCGTAGCAGTACTCGACCGTAGCCTCGCTCTTATCACAAAGTCCCCAGCCCGTGATACTTTGATCAAGGATTGTCTGAGCCGTTGCCCGGGCATCAATGGTGTCGCCGTCTTTGTAGGTCAAGGGAAGCTCAGAAACGTTCTGCGTGAGTTGCAAACCCGAGGCAGGCACGTCCTGGAACGTTACGGCGGTCTCGGCGGACTGGCCAGCAATGGTCACACGAATTCGCTGCGAACCCGCACCAAAGGTGTGTTTGTCGGTGAGCGTCCAGCTCGGTTTCTCATCGATGGGAAGCCAGGTTTCAACGCGATTGAAGCCGCTTACCGCCTTGCCCGCATAGTACTCGATAACCGCCGAATCGTTCGTTTCCGACGGCGTTTGCTCGACAATCGCCTTGAGGATTGCTGCCTCGGTTGCCTGCTTGTCGAGCGATCCATCCGCCTTGTAGCACAGGTTCACGGTCTGTCCGCTCTTCAAAGAGAGACGACCATCCGTAGTCCCTTGTTCGCCCTGCGTGGGTAGCGCCGTGTTGTCCGACGTCTGGTCTGTTGCAGTCTGAGACGCGCTCTCGTCGGTTGCAGATAGGTCCTCGTTGTCTGAACGAGTTTGCGGCAGTTGCGGCTGCGCGGCCTGTAGCTCGGCAGACATACCCTGCGCGATGGCGGGTACAGGTTGGCCCGCCATCATCACCGTCAGGCCTAGCACCACGACACGTTTCCAGATATTGTCAGTAGTCACAATTCTCCCTCTAAAATCGTTGGATAAGACCGTTGACAATAGTAGGAATGCTTCACAAAGGTTCTGTTTTCGCTCTGTAAGCAATTAGGCCAGCGTCAGCCATCCGCATGCCCCACATGTCTGTAACGACAAACGGATAGACCAAGTCCGCGCTTTTACAAATTGAGGATATTGCAGCAACAGGGTGGACCGAAACGGGCCAAACGCCTGACGTCTTGGTCCGGTACCATCCTCATGCTTGGGAAGCTTGAAATGGCGTCCCTTGATTGGGCATGACGCATACACGCCCCGTGTATAAGGAGAGTTTTTATGCAATTACCACACCATGCGCGTGGCAGAAATCCGGATGGTGCAAGCGCCCCGCTCGCCCGTGGAACCCGTATCCTGTGCTATGGGCGCAAATACATCGGGCCGTCTGCGTGACTAAGCAACCGGGGCTGCCTTCTTGACCGCCATATCAGGATTGAGATATGGCACAACCACCTGCAGGCACCCGTTTTGTTCATTGTGTATTGTATATCGATGTTTTGACTTGGTGCCCATCCACATCCTTGACACCATATCGCACCGGCATCTCATACCAACGTGCTGTCGAGTGCGCAAATGACTGAAAAAAGCCTCCCGTCCCTCGTAGTCGAGGGACGGGAGGCTTTTTCTTGGTTTAGTGCGATTTCTCTGCCCCGAGATCTATAACGCAATAGCCCTCAGAGTCCTAGGAAAAAAGCTTTACGCCTCGTTATACACCGTCAGGAGCTTTTGCAGATGAGCATAGCGGTCCATAGCGGCCTGCTCGTTCTCCTTGAAGAGCTCCTCAGCACGCCCCGGGAAGGAACGGGTGAGGGAGGCATAGCGGGCCTCGTTCATCAGGAACTCCTGATAACCGCCGGCCGGAGCCTTGGAGTCGAGCGAGAACTTCTTGCCGGCAGGAGCCGCCGGGTTGAAGCGGAAGAGGTTCCAGTAGCCGCAATCCACGGCCTTCTTCATCTCGGCCTGGCAGTTCTGCATGCCGCCCTTCTTGATGGAGTGCATCTCGCAGGGGCTGTAGCCGATGATGAGGGACGGGCCGTCGTAGGCCTCGGCCTCGTGGATGGCCTTAAGGGTCTGAGCGGGGTTGGCGCCCATGGCAACCTGTGCCACGTAAACGTAGCCGTAGCTCATCTCGATCTCGGCGAGGGACTTCTTCTTGGTAGTCTTGCCCGCAGCGGCGAACTGAGCAACCTGGCCCAGGTTCGATGCCTTAGAAGCCTGGCCACCGGTGTTGGAGTAGACCTCGGTGTCAAAGACAAAGACGTTGACGTTGTGGCGGGATGCCAGCACGTGATCAAGGCCGCCAAAGCCGATGTCGTAGGCCCAACCGTCGCCGCCAAAGATCCAGAAGGACTTCTTGGTGAGGTAAGCCTTGTCGGCCAGGATGGACTTGGCAAGATCGCAGCCGCACTTCTCGAGCTCAGCGACATAGGCGGCAGCGGTGGTCTTGCTGGCCTCGGTGTCGTGGCGAGCGTCGAGCCATGCCTGGGCGGCAGCCTTCAGCTCGGGAGCGGCGCCGTCGGAGGCAAGAACCTTCTCGGTGTCGGCGACGAGCTTGTTCTGGACGGCCTCGTAACCCACGGCCATACCAAGGCCATGCTCGGCATTGTCCTCGAACAGGGAGTTATTCCATGCTGGACCGTGACCATTCTTGTCCGTGCAGTACGGAGAGGTCGCGGCGGGGTTGCCCCAAATGGAGGAGCAGCCGGTGGCGTTGGAGATAAACATGCGGTCGCCTGCAACCTGGGTCACCAGGCGAGCATACGCGGTCTCGGCGCAGCCGGCGCAGGAGCCGGAGAACTCGAGGTAGGGCTGCTTGAACTGGCTGCCCTTGACGTTCGCGGCGATGAGCTCGGACTTCTCGGAGACGTTCTTGACCAGGTAATCCCAAACGGGCTGCTGATTGAGCTCGGTCTCGGCGGGAACCATCTCGAGAGCGCCCTTGGGGCAGACCTTCGTGCAGTTGGTGCAGCCCATGCAGTCGAGCGGGCTCACAGCCTGGACGTACTTCATGCCCTTGGCCTTGGGACCCATGGCATCGATGGTACGGAGCTGCTCGGGCGCGCCGGCAACCTCCTCATCAGTCAGAGCAAACGGACGGATGGTAGCATGCGGGCACACATAAGCGCACTGGTTGCACTGGATGCACTTGGTCTCGTCCCAATGCGGAACCATAACGGCAACGCCGCGCTTCTCGTATGCAGAGGCGCCCAGCTCGAACTGGCCGTCAACGCAGCCCATGAAGGCAGAAACGGGCAGCGAGTCGCCGTCCATGCGGTCGATGGGCTCGAGAAGCTCCTTGACCTGCTTGGCGACGGCGCTCTTCTCCTCGTCGGAAATCTCGACGGGAGCATCCTGAGCGTCTGCCCAGTCGGCAGGAACCTCAAACTTATGGAAGGCGGTGGCGCCGGCGTCGATAGCCTTATGGTTAGCGTCGACGATAGCCTGGCCCTTCTTCATGTAGGACTTGGTAGCCGCGTCCTTCATGTACTGCAGCGCGTCCGCAGCAGGCAGGATCTGCGCCAGCGCGAAGAATGCAGACTGCAGCACCGTGTTGGTGCGCTTGCCCATGCCAACCTTGGCAGCCAGGTCGATAGCGTCGATCAGGTAGACGTTGACACCGTTCTTGGCGATGTAGCGCTTGGCAACAGCGGGCAGATGCTCGGCAAACTCCTCATCAGACCACTGGCAGTTGACCAGGAAGGTGCCGCCCGGCTTGACGTCGCGGACCATCTTGAAGCCCTTGACGATGTAGCTGGGGTTATGGCAAGCGACGAAGTCGGCCTTGGTCACATAGTACGGGCTGCGGATAGGCGAATCGCCAAAGCGCAGATGGCTGACGGTCACGCCGCCGGTCTTCTTGGAGTCGTACTGGAAGTAGGCCTGAACGTACTTGTCGGTGTGGTCGCCGATAATCTTGATGGAGTTCTTGTTGGCGCCCACGGTACCGTCGCCGCCGAGGCCCCAGAACTTGCACTCGATCGTGCCAGGAGCTGCGGTGTTGGGGGTGTCTTCGGCAAGAGGCAGGGAGAGGTTGGTGACATCGTCCACGATGCCGACGGTGAACTCGCGCTTGGGCTCGTCCTTCTTGAGCTCCTCGTAGATAGCGAAGGCAGAAGAGGGAGCGGTGTCCTTGGAGCCCAGGCCGTAACGGCCACCCACCACGGTGAGGTCGGTGCGGCCAGCCTCATAGAGCGCGGAGACAACGTCCTGGTAGAGAGGCTCGCCAATGGAACCCGGCTCCTTGGTGCGGTCCATGACGGCGATCTTCTTGACGGTCGCGGGGAGCACGTCGACAAAGTGCTTGATGGAGAACGGACGGAACAGACGGACCTTGACCAGGCCGACCTTCTCGCCATGAGCGTTGAGGTAATCGATGACCTCTTCGAGCACGTCGCAGAAAGAACCCATGCAGACGACGACGCGATCGGCATCCTCGGCGCCATAGTAGTTGAACAGGCCGTAATCGGTACCGAGCTTCTCGTTGATCTTGCCCATGTACTTCTCGACGACAGCAGGCAGCTTGTCGTAGGCGGTGTTGCATGCCTCACGATGCTGGAAGAAGATGTCGCCGTTCTCATGGCTGCCGCGAGCATGCGGATGCTCAGGGTTCAGCGCGTGATCGCGGAACTCCTGGACAGCCTCCATGTTGCACATGTCCTTGAGGTCCTCGTAGTCCCACATGGCGACTTTCTGGATCTCGTGGCTGGTGCGGAAACCGTCGAAGAAGTTGAGGAACGGAACCTTGCCCTCAAGAGCGGCGAGGTGCGCCACCGGGGAGAGGTCCATGACTTCTTGAACGTTGCCCTCGGCGAGCATGGCAAAGCCGGTCTGACGACACGCCATGACGTCGGAGTGATCGCCAAAGATGTTGAGCGCCTGGGTAGCCACGGTACGAGCCGACACGTGGAAAACCGAGGGAAGACCCTCGCCGGCGATCTTGTACATGTTGGGGATCATCAGCAGCAGGCCCTGGGAAGCCGTGTAGGTGGTGGTCAGTGCACCAGCGCCCAGAGAACCGTGGACGGTACCGGCGGCACCGGCCTCGGATTCCATCTCGACAACGTTAACGGGCGTACCGAAGATGTTCTTCTTGCCCTGCGCGGCCCACTGGTCGACATGATCGGCCATCGGGCTGGACGGCGTAATGGGATAGATCCCCGCCACCTCGGTGTACGCATACGATACGTATGCGGCGGCCTCGTTGCCGTCCATAGACTTGAACTTACGCGCCATATACCCCTCTCCTCTCGTTTAGGTGTACATGCTTTCCGAAAGACGGCGCCTTTCGGATGTAGCCACGTGTTGCAGTGCATCAGGCGATGTAATGCATTGCGCTGGAACCGCAGATCATTCTACCCATGAACGCGCGCTCGATACAGTGCGCCATGCGACGGGCGGCCCCGTCTCTGCCATGGTGAATGCTTCGATTTCACAGGTCGCTCTATTGTACTCCGCAGGGTCGTCTTTCGTTTTCGAAAACCGCAAGCGGCACAGCGGGAACTCGGAAGGAGCGAAGCACGGCTCGCGTCTACGCAACGTCGGCATGTCCGCAGCCGCGCGAGCCCCGTACACCGCCCGCACGTCGCCCGCCCTCGCTCGCGCACACGGCAGCTCAATCACGCCTCGCACATTGCCCCGCCGCCTCGACCGTCGCGTCAAAAAGAAACCCGCGCACAAACGTTCACTTTTTCTTATTTCTGACGAAAAGTTGTCGTTTGTGCGCGGGTTTTGACGTTGGCATCGCGTATCACTCCAACGCAGACGCCCAGCCACCCGAGAGCGCCATCCAATTTGTTGCTCAACAGAATCCCCCCGCCGCAAATGCGCGGGAAAATGACACACTGTTCGCAATCTTAACAGCACGCCTTCGGAAATCGCACCGAAGGCGTGCCAAAAGATCGGCTATTCGGTTATCGGACAGTTTTTACCCGTGAGTTCACGACCAAACCCAAAGCTACAGTGTGCGACGGGCCTCGATAGCACGACCGAGCGTAAGCTCGTCAGCATACTCCAGGTCACCGCCCACGGGAAGACCGCTCGCCAGACGGCTCACCTCGATGCCAAGAGGCTTGATGGTGCGCGCCAAATAGCTCGCCGTGGTCTCGCCCTCGATATTGGGATTGGTGGCGATAATGACCTCGTGAATATCCTCGGTTCCCAAACGCGCCAGCAACTCGCGGACATGGAGCTGCTCGGGACCGATCTTGTCCATAGGGCTGATCACGCCGCCGAGCACATGATAAAGACCGTGGTAGGACCCCGTGCGCTCGATCGCCGTAACGTCGCGAGGCTCGCCCACCACGCAGATGCGCGTGGTGTCGCGCGTGGAGTCCTCGCAGATGGCGCACTCGTCACCCGTGGCATAGTTGAAGCAACGGCTGCAAAAATGGACCTGCTCCTTGACGGAGAGGATGGCGTCTGCCAGGCGACGCGCCTCCTCAACGTCGGATTCCAGCAGGTAATACGCGATGCGCTGAGCCGACTTGGGACCAATGCCCGGAAGTCTGCCCAGCTCATCAAGAAGAATCTGTAGGCTATGGTCTGCCGTCATGATTTAGAACGGCATACCCGGGATGTTGAGACCGCCGGTGATGGCGCCCATCTGCTTGTTGGCAAGCTCGCCCACGCTGCGGATGGCCTCGTTGACGGCAGCCATGATCATGTCCTGCAGCATCTCGACGTCCTCGGGATCGCACACATCCGGATCGATCTTGATGGACTCGAGCTTCATGTCGCCCGTCATGGTGACCTTCACCATGCCACCGCCCGCGCTGGTATCGACGGTCTGGGTCTTGAGGTTGTCCTCGGCTGCGGCGAGCTGCTCTTGCATCTTGCGCGCCTGCTTCATCATCTGCTGCATGTTCATACCGGCCATGATGGCTCCTTATCTTCGGCGTTTTAACCAGAAGAATCGTACCATGCGCGCAGGGCGGCAACCACAAATACCTTTACGCTTACACCATTACGACGAGCGGCGCGGTGTCGCCGTAACGTCCGCGCCGCATTGCCGGTACTATTTTGTATGAATCGCGTGCCCGCCAAAGCCGTTGCGCATCGCCGCGACCGCCTTGTTGGCAAACGAGTCCTCGATATGCGAGGCGTTGCGCGTCATGAGTGAAAGCGCAATCACAGGTACCGGGACCTCAAGGTTAAGAGCTGTCTCAACCGTCCACTTGGCTTCGCCGCTTGCATCCACTACGCCGCGGATGTCCTCCAAGCCGGGATGCTCACCAAGCTGCTGCTCCATAAGCTCCATAAGCCAGCTGCGAACAACCGATCCGCAGTTCCAGTTATGAGCGACGGCCTTGAGGTCGTAATCGAAGTCGCTCGCCTCCATAAGCGCAAAACCCTCGCCGATCGCCTGCATCATGCCGTACTCGATGCCGTTGTGGACCATCTTCATGAAGTGACCGCTGCCCGCACGACCGGTGTACAGCAGGCCGCCCTCGCACGACATGTCATCGAGCATGGGCTCCACATACTCATATGCGCTACGATCGCCGCCAACCATGAGGCAGGCGCCGTTGCGAGCACCGGACCTGCCGCCCGACGTGCCCGCATCCATAAAGCGGATACTGTGGGCAGCAGCCTGCTCGGCATGCGCCACGGAATCATGATAGTTGGAGTTGCCGCCGTCGATCACGATATCGCCCTCATCGAGCATCTCGAACAGCTCGGCGAGCACCGCATCGGTAATGGGGCCGGAAGGGACCATGGCCCAGACAACACGGGGAGTGCCGAGCGCAGAAACCAGGCCCGCCATGGACTCGACCGTCTCGATATCTTCGGCCTCGACTGCGGCGCGGGCGACCTCGCTCATGTCAAAGCCCACCACGCGATGCCCGCTGTCCCTCAGGTTCATCGCGATGTTTGCGCCCATCTTGCCCAGACCGACGATTCCGATCTCCATGCTGCCCGCCCCTTTTCCAACGAAGACCACACTGCCAAACGTAACCCGGCGTGTCGTGGAGAGAAAACGCACGCCGGCTCCCCCGTTATCACACCTCCGCGCGCCCCATGCAAGGGTGAAACGTCGTCTTTTTTGCTTGTGGAATTGGTCAAACGTCTTATCAAGATCATTTTTTGAGCGGTCTTCGCAAAGTCTTGACAATTTATCACGCCGAATTCGAAAAAATTTTTGTCTAATGCCGATAAAACGTTGCTAAAAACAGGGGCATTCGTCACTATATTTAATGATGAAGGACCGAAAAAATATTTTCGGCATACATGTCGTTTGTTAACAGAAAGTCATGTTTGGCAACGCGGTTTATGAGAGAGAACCGCAAGAAGGGAGCAATCGTGACCAGAGCAATTGACAAACTCGAGCCGTTCCAGAGGGCAATTTCCAAGGCGCACCTCGCCTCTGCAGGCGTAGCCGTCGATTCCCTCGAGAACCCCGACAAGCCGTTGATCGTTATCGCCAACAGCTGGAACGAAATCTGCCCGGGCCACGAGCCCCTGCGCCAGCTCGCACAGGAAGTCAAGAAGGGCATCCTCGAGGCCGGCGGCGAGCCCATCGAGTTCAACACCATCGCTATCTGCGACGGCCTGGCACAGGGTCACGCAGGCATGCACTACAGCCTTCCCCATCGCGAGATCGTCGCCGACTCCTGCGAGGCCCAGATCATGGGTCAGAACTGCTTTGACGGTGTCGTCTACATGGGCAGCTGCGACAAGATCATCCCTGGCCTGCTCATGGCTGCCGCTCGCATCAACCTGCCTGCAGCACTTGTGACCGCCGGCCCCTGCTATGACGAGGTCAAGCCCTCTTACTCCAAGAACCTGCGCGCCAAGTTCCTCCGTGGCGAGGCCACCGAGCGCGAGGTCATCGAGGGTACGCTCAAGTACTACACCGGCCCTGGCATCTGCCCGTTCCTGGGTACCGCCAACACCATGGGCTGCCTGGGCGAGGCCCTGGGCATGGAGGTTCCCGGCGGCGCACTGCAGCCCGCTCCCTCCGCTCAGCGCCGCTTCATCGCCCGCCGCACCGGTGCCGCCGTTGTGGACCTGGTTCGTCGCGGCATCAAGCCGAGCGACATCATGACGCAGACTGCCATCGACAACGCCGTGGCCGTCCTCGCCTCCATCGGCGGTTCCCTCAACGCCCTGCTGCACCTTCCCGCCATCGCCGCCGAGCTTGGCCTCAAGTGCACCTGGGCTCAGGTTGCCGAGGCTACCTCCAAGCTTCCCGTCGTCTGCAACGTTGTTCCCAACGGCGATATCTCCTGCGTGAACCTCTATAAGGCAGGCGGCATCCAGGGCGTCCTCAAGACCATCGAGGGCTCCATCGACACCTCCGTCATGACCGTCAACGGCCACACCATGGGCGAGAACCTCGCTCAGGTGGACGTCGAGAAGGACATCGACCGCTCCGTCATCCGCACTCAGGACGATCCCGCTTCTGTGGCAAACGGCATCCAGGTGCTCTACGGCAACCTGGCTCCCGAGGGCACGCTCGTCAAGACCTCTGCCGTTCCCGCCGATCAGCACACCTTCGACGGCCCGGCCATGTGCTTCAACAGCGAGGAAGAGTGTTTCGACGCCTATAACAAGCACGAGATTCCTGCCGGCACCGCCGTCATTATCCGCTACGAGGGTCCCGTGGGCGGTCCTGGCATGAAGGAGCTGCACCGCGTCACCGAGATCATGAAGGGCATCCCGGGCTCCGCCGTCATCACCGACGGCCGCTTCTCCGGTGCTTCGGGCGGTCTCTCCGTGGGCTACCTGTGCCCCGAGGCCGCTGAGGGCGGCAACATCGCCCTTATCCAGAATGGCGACATGGTCCACATCAACCTTGCCGACAACTCCATCAACTTCGATATCACCGACGAAGAGCTGGAGCAGCGTCGCGCCAACTGGACGCCCGTCGTGCACCCCGTGCCCGGCAAGCTCCTCAAGCGCTACCAGAAGATGGTCGGCCCTGCCAAGGACGGCGCCCTGCTGAGCTGCTAATCGCCAGCAATCACAACGTTTCCCCCTAGCAAAGCCCGGAAGGCCAAGGCCTTCTGGGCTTTCTTCATGGAATGACAGATTGTAGGGTCGATAGATTGTAGGGCATCTATTGCAGGACGCGAAAGAGCATACACACTCGCATTCCCAAACAAAATGAGGCCCCGCACCAATTGGCGCGGGGCCTCATTGCGAGACTCATATAAGAGTGCGCGAGAACTACTCGCCGCAACCACCCTTGACGAACTCGACGAGAGCGGCCACAGCCTCCTTCTCGTCCTCGCCGTCAGCAGCGATGGTGATCTCGGTGCCGCAGGTCAGGCCCTGGGTCATGAGATTCAGAACGGACTTAGCGTTCACGCCGTCGCCCTCGGCGTCGGACTTCTTGACGGTGACGTTGGACTGGAAGCCAGCGGCCATCTTGGAAAACTGGGAAGCCGGACGGGCATGGATGCCAGTAGCGTTCACAACGGTAACGTTCTCAGAATACATTAATGCCTCCTATTGGATTGAGCAGAGGTCGGAGCCAACGCAGCGCGGACTCTACCTAATGACAACGTTTTATATTACACCATCTCGCGCACGGCCTCGTGCAGACGCTGGCGATCTGCCGGATCTGTGCTGTTGTAGTGACGGGAGTTCACAATGTACTCCTCGATCGTGTTGAGGTTCTCCTCAGTGGGCTCGATGCCAATCTCGCCAAGGGTCAGCGGCAGGTCCATCTTACGCATGAACTCGCGCAGCTCGGCCTCCTTCTCCTGCAGGCCATTGAAGTACAGCTGGCAGAACAGGCCGATAGCCACGATCTCGCCGTGGATGGCGTCGGCAGCCTCGTGGGTGAAGTGGGTGCGCACGCCGTCATAGATGACGTGAGCGAGCTCGGACTGACGGAAGCTCTTGGTGGTGTTGGCGATAACGCCGGTGGTGATCACGTTGAGGAAGGCAACGTCGCCGAGGGTCTTGGTGCACTTGCCCTCGCGGTTGTCGGCGATGGCCTGCTGACCATAGGTATGCAGCACGTCGTAGACGTAAGCGGCCATGTTGTATGCGGTGTAGACGTCGATGGGGTTCTCGTCGATATGCATCTCGGGACGACCGTTGAGCATCTCGATCTTCTTGGCCATGGCGTCCATGATGCCGGCGGCGTTGTAACGGATCGGGCACGCGGCGATAACGTCGAGGTCCATGTAGACAGCGTCGATCTCGTGGTCAAAGCGCCAGGAGGTCTTCTTGCCGCCCTCAGGCGTGTACATAACGCTCATGCAGGTGAAGGGAGCGCAGGTAGAGGCAGAGGTCGGGATGTTGACAGTGCCCAGCTGAGCGGTCTCGCCAATGGCCTTGGCAAGGTCCATGATCTTGCCGCCGCCAACGCCGACGATCTCCTCGGCGCCAAAGGCATGGGCCTTCTCGGTCAGCTCGTCAGCAGCCTCGTTGGAGCACCAGCCGGTCCAGATCTCGAGCTGGTAATCGACGCCAGCCTCCTTCAGTGCAGGCTCAAGCTGATCTTTGACGGCATCCCAGGAACGAGGGCCGGCAACGATGAGCACCTTCTTGCCAAAGCGAGCGATCTCCTCGCCCAGCTGCGGAAGCAGGCCCTGCTCAGCACGCACACGACCGGCGCCGAACTTGATTGCGGTATCCAACTTGGGTTGATTGCTGCTCATTGAAATCCCCTTTTCCTGTAGCAACCATATCTTCAGCGCCCAAAAGGCGCCTCGAACACGCGTGAATAAGACGATTGTCCTAGCCGCGAACCTTCTTGACCACAGCAGCGGCTTCGGCAGTCATTTCCTCGACCTCGGAGAAGTCGCCATCGGCAAAGAGAGCGGGCTTGACCATCCAGGTGCCACCAGCGGCAATGATGGACTTAGAGCCCAGGAACTCGGGCAGGTTCTCGAGGTTCACGCCACCGGTGGGCATGAAGCGATGACCAACAAAGACGGCAGAGAGCGTCTCGGTAGCCTTGAGGCCGCCGTAGAGGTTTGCCGGGAAGAACTTAGTGATGTCAAAGCCGCGGTTGATAAGGTGCGTAAGCTCGGCAGGAGTGACAGCACCCGGGATCAGGTTGACCTTGTTCTCGAGGCAGTAGTCGATGATGGCGTCGTCATAGCCCGGGGAGACGATGAACTTGGCACCGGCCTCGACTGCACGCTTGCACTGCTCGAGATTCACCACGGTGCCGGCGCCGACGAGGATATCGGGGCACTTCTCGGACATCTCACGAATGCAATCGGCAGCAGCAGCGGTGCGGAAGGTCACCTCAGCGGCGGGAAGACCGCCCTTGACCAAAGCGTTGGCCATGGGAACAGCATCCTCAACCTTCTCCAGCACAACGACAGGCACAACGGCCGTCTTCTCAAGCTGCTCGTAAAAACCGTTCTCTTTCATGTACTCGGTCGACATATCGATTTCCTCTCTCTTCATGTCGAACTTATAAATAAACTTATATGCCGCAGGCCTAGACCCAGGCATTAGGGGATGCAGGTACACCATACTTCCTGATTGTGGAAGATGGAGAAGTCGTCAAAGCCCAAACGCTCCGCCGCAGGCTCAGCGCCATCGCACACGTCTTCGAGCATTTGATAGAGGCGATCGCCCAGCTCGGCGATGGTTGAGGTTCCCTCAACAGCGCCCGATGCATCAAAGTCAATGTTGTCGCTCATGCGCGCGTAGGTTTCGCAGTTGCCCGTAACCTTGATCACAGGGATAAGCGGGTTGCCGATCGGCGTTCCACGGCCCGTGGAGAAAATAAGCACCTGAGCGCCACCGCAGGTCATGCCCGAGACAGACTCGATGTCATAGCCCGGGGTATCCATGATGGTAAGGCCGCTCTCAGTCGGACGTACGCCATAGGGAACCACCTGGGTGATGGGCGTAGTACCGCCCTTGCTGATGCCGCCCAGAGCCTTTTCTTCCAGCGTGGAGAGGCCGCCTTTCATGTTGCCAGGCGAAGGATTGGCACCGCGCACGTCTACGCCGGCCTCAGCAAAACTTTGCTCAAGCCCGTGGACGATCGTATAGATATCATCGGCAACCTCGGGCGTGGCCGCACGAGAGGCCAAGATGTCTTCGGTACCGATAAGCTCGGTTGTCTCGCCAAGCATTACAGTACCGCCCGCAGCTACGACCTTATCGCTCACGACGCCGATAACAGGATTGGCGGCAAGTCCGCTCGTTGCATCGGATCCACCGCAATTGGTCCCCAACAGCAAGTCGCCAAGCTCCATTGGCTCGCGCTCGACCTTCGAGGCATCTTCAACAAGCTTGCGCGCAATCTCAACGCCACGCTCGAGGGCGCGCACGGAACCGCCACAGTCCTGAATGGTAATGACTTCGAGAGGCTTATCGCTCACCTGACGAATCTCATCGGCAAGCTCATAGGGCTTGGTGGTCTCGCAGCCAAGGCCAACGATCAGCGTACCGTAGACATTGGGGTTGAGCGTGAGGTTAAACAGGCAACGGCGCATAATCGCGCGACCGGAACCAACCTGGCCGCACCCCTTGGAGTTCTCGAGCGCCACGGCACCGGGAACCTGCGCCGCGATCTTGCGCACCATCATGTTGGCGCATCCCACGGTAGAAAGAATCAGGACATGGTTGCGAATACCAAAACGGCCGTCGGGCCTGCGATAACCCTTCATCGTTCCACCCCCGTCTTAATGCTCTCGATGTTATGAATGTGCACATAATCGCCGCGCTTGATAGGCGCTGTGGCCTCACCGATAACCTGACCGTACTTATGCACGATGTCATGAGCCGCCATATCGCGCAGGGCGATTTTGTGGAACCGAGGGATGTCGTGTGCGGAGACAAGCTCCTCCACGGCCTTTCCCTGCTTGGTCTCGACGGCAACCGTGTCGCCCGCGCAAACCGCTTCGATCACGGTCGCGACGTCATCAGCTTCTGCCATGAGCAGCGCACGTTTTGCCATCACACGCCTCCTTAGAATTTCTTTCCGAGCTTTGCCAAAGGATCTTCGAAATCGACAAATTGAATCTCGCCGTTAAGAGCAGGAATCGTCTCCTTCATCCACTCAAAGGTCTCTCGAATATCCTTGCGGGCAACCCACAAGCCGGAGACCTCGAGGGCGTAATATGCCTTGTTATCGTTGGCAGCAAGCTGCTGGCGAATTTCGGGCGTGATGTTTCCCAGCTGGTCGGCGGTCTTGTAGCCAACGATGTTGAGCATCAAATCATTGCTGTTGGCAGCCTTCAAGCCCACGCTCACCAGCTGATTCCAGGGAAGCATGATGACATCGTCCGGCTTCGAGTAATCGGTCACGCCGTTCTCATCAAATACAAACAGCGGCTGGCGGTTGAGCATCTTACGAAAGGTAAAGACAAATGCCGCGGCGATGACCAAGTCGATCAAAACGCCAAAGACCTTCAAAATCAAAAGATCGGTCTGAGTGAAGACAAGCGCACTCACGGCGACGGCAATCAGCACATACGAGACCATGATCATGATGGTCTTTCTGATACTGGTATAAATCTCGCGTTTTTCCATGTCCAAAACCTCGCTTACTGCCGCACCGAATGGGCTTTCTCCAGGTATCCGATAACGTCATCAAGCGTATCAAACGACAAATCGGCAAGCGCGCGAACATCAGCAACGCTCATAAGGTCGATAAGGATCGGGAAACCGGTATCGACCGAACCGGCAAATGACAGATCGTCGTACACGAATCCTGACACGAAACCACCCGCATTCGCAGCGGTGATACCTGCCAGTCCGTCTTCGAGAACCAAAGCATGCTCGGGCTCAACACCCAAAAGCGTCGCTGCCCTGAGGAAGATCTCTGGGTCGGGCTTGCCTCGTTCCACCTGGGAGCCATCGACGATATTCGTAAACTCGTGGAGTAGATACTCGCTCTCGAGATACGAATCAATGGTCTGCCGGGTGGAAGAACTCGCCAACGCAAACGCAACGTCGTGCTCATGCAAGTAACTCAGAAGAGCAAGGAGGCCGGGGCGTTTACCAACGCGGCCCCCTTGCGCCTTGCGAATGGAAGCCTTTTGCTCACGTAAGTAGGCACGCCAAGCTCGAACATCCTTGTCCTGCCCGTACATGCGCTGCATCTGCGCGGCACAATCTTCTTCCACACGTCCCGTCAAATTAAGGTGCATTAGCTCATTCATCTGGAAACCAAAATGCTTGGCGGTGCGGATAAAAGCCTGCATGGCAATGCGCTCGCTTTCAAAAACGAGACCATCCATATCGAATATAACCGCATGGATTGAGCGCATTGTTTCCCTCCAAATTTCGATTTCGATGGGGCTAATTACGAAATAATTTCGATTAACTTCGAAATTAAAATCCGCATCCCCCAGCCGGGGCCAGGAGATGCGGATGTCAGCGCACCTTACGCAAGCTTGGTCTTGGCGTTAACCGGAGCCTCGCCGTTGACGAAGCGCTCAACGTCACCCACGCACTTCTCGCCCATGCCACGCAGACACTCCTCCGTATAAGCGGAGATATGCGGGCAAACGAGAACCTGAGGATGGTTGAAGTACGGATCGTCGGGAAGCGGCGGCTCGTCATGCATCACATCAATAGCCAGAGCCTTGACCGTACCGTCCTCGAGAGCAGCAAGCATAGCAGGCTGATCGATGAGGTCGGCACGCGCGTTGTTAACGACGTAGCAGCCCTTCTTCATCTTGGAGAACGCCTCGGCGTTCAGGATGTGGAAGGACGTGGGGTTAAGGTCGGCATTGAGCGTCAGGACGTCGGAGTTGGCAACAACCGTGTCAACGTCGGCATACTCAAAGGGAACGCCGAGCTTAGCAGCCCAGTCGTCGTGGTGAACGGGATCGCAAGCAAGAACCTTCATGTCATAGCCGCGAGCAAGGATCTCGACGACGCGAGATCCAATGTTGCCGCAACCGATGATGCCCAGGGTCTTGCCGGACAGACCGTTGCCGACAAAGCTTGCACGCTCAGCCCAACGGCCATCGTTGGCGGCGACATGGGAATCGCTCACGCGACGCATGGCGTCAAGCAGAATGGCGACGGCACCCTCGGCGACCGCGTCGCGCTCGACGAGCGGAGAAACGGTCGTAACGAGGCAGCCAGCCTCTTCGGCAGCCGGGATATCGATGTTGTTGTAACCGATACCGTGACGAGACAGCAGGACAAGATCGCGCTTGTTCTCGAAGAACTCCTTGTCGAAGAACGGAGTCACCGAAGAGATGACAACGTTAAAGCCCTCGAGAGCCTTCGCAAGCTCGGCGCCGCAGCATGTGCCGGCAACGCGGACACGCTCGACCTCACCGATCTTGCGAAGACGATCCATCTGATCGGGGAAGCGGGTGCCAAAGGAAGAAGAGTTAACGATTGCGATACGGTAATCCATGTTTTGAACTAACCCATCTTTGCGAGTGCAGCGGACAGAGAAACGTTTTCAGAAGAAGGAATCTTCTGGAAGTAGACCTTGACGCCAGCGGCGTCGAGGGCGCGGCAGAGCTCAGCGTCGTCCTTGGACAGACCGACAGACTCGATGACCTTCGTGGTGCCGGGCTTGATGGCGATGCCGCCAACGTTCAGCTCCTTGATAGGCACGCCGCCGTCAACGGCCTTCTTGGCGTACGCGATGCTCTTGAAGATCAGAGCAACGTTGTCATCACCGAACTGGTTCTTGTTCCACTCGTCAACGATGGAGTCGGAAGAGAAGACCTTGATGGCGAGGCCGCCCGTGGACTGGGTGGACTCGTAAATCTCCTTCATGAACTCATCAGCGGCGGTGGCGTCGTCGATGACGTAAGCGGCGTTGGTGCCGTGGCCCTTAGTCCAGACCTGCATGACCTGGCCGTGAACCAGACGGTCATCGACGCGAGCAAGGGTGATTTCTGCCATGTTAGTACTCCTTAGGCTTGTGCGTGCTTTTTCTCAGCATGATTGATCAGCCACATACCATTCTGGCCCTCGGCGAAGGCGCTCTCGGCAAGCTCCGAGTCCTCCTGGAAGGTCAGGCCGGAGATGGCAGCGATCAGCATCGGCATGTTGACACCGACGAGTACGTCGCAGTCGACCTCCTTGAGGCACGTCATGAGAGCGACGTTGCTGGGGGAGCCACCCATGAGGTCAACCATGACCACGGTGTGGAAACCATCAGCCTCGTTCTTCTTGACGATCTCAAGAGCCTGAGCGTGGAGCTCGTCAACGGACTGACCAGGGATCAGACCAAGAGCCTCAACGTTCTCCTGCTCGCCCATGATCATCTCTGCGGACTTCTTCAGCTCGATGCCAAAGAGGCCGTGCGTAATGATAAGAACCTTGTTCAGCATTCCGAGTAACTCCTTAGAGAAGGCCGATGGCACCGAGGACAATCAAGATGGCGGTGAAGCCAAGCATAGCCTTGGTAACCTTCATGCCCTGCTTCTGGAAGAAGAAGAACAGGCCCAAAACTGCGCACAGCGGGAGGATACCGGGCAGGATGCCGTCGAGGATGCCCTGGAGGTTGAACGCCTTACCAGACATCTCCCAAGCGAGTGGGGTGGACAGAGTAACGTACTTAGCAGCCATGATACCCATCATGAACAGACCCAAAACACCAAGGGCGTTGATAATCGACTTAATCTTGCCGCCCTTCATGATCTCGAGCGCGGCACGACGGCCCATGGTGTAGCCCATCTTGGTGAACAGGAAGCCGTAGATAAAGGTTGCGGTAGCAAAGCAAACGAACGGCAGAACGGCGCCGAGCCAGCTGCCCTCCTGGGCCATACCCAGGAACAGAGCGATGAAGATGTACTGGACGGTACCGGAGTCGATGGAGTCGCCGATACCAGCGAGCGGGCCCATCAGACCGATCTTGGTGTTCTGGATCATGGAAGGATCGATAGCACCATCGACGTCGCCCTCGTTCAGAGCCTTAGCGCGCTCCTCCTCGAGAGAGACGGTGATACCGGAGATGATGCCGCCGCCCCAGACAGCCTGGGTGTTGAAGAACTGAAGGTGACGCTGATAAGCCTCGCCGAGCATGATGGGGTTCTTGTAGAGCTTCTTCAGAACCGGCATCAGGCCAAAGGTGAAGGCAGGAGCAACCATGCGGTCGAAGGAGTGCGGGACCTCGTTTGCCCACCACCAGCGGAACCAAACCTTAAGCAGGTCCTTCGTGGTGATCTCCTCGGGCTTGTTCTCCTCGCCCAGCATCAGACGGGGATCGGCGACGATCTGGCCGTCCTCGTTGAGGTAATCGTGATAATCCTGAGAAAGCGGGGCCTCAGCCACAGCTTCGTTCAAAATCTCTTCGCTCATGCGTATTCCCATCCTTTCTTTAATCTAGAAGGGTCGTTACTCAGCGGACTTCTCGGTGAGCTGCTCGTAGACAACAGCGATGATCACGCCAATGATGGCCCAGAAGATCATCGGAACGCTGAAGCTACCCTTGACAGCGGTGAGCTGCGTGTTGAGCATGTTGGCGAACACCTGCATGAAGTAGGCCAGGAAGAAGAACGGCAGCAGCTTGCGGTTGCCGATGACGTGCATGGTAATGGCGATACCAAGAGCAGCAAGGCCGCCACCGACGGTGCTGAGCACGTGAAGCACGGGACCGTTAGAGATGGTGTCCATGAAGCCGGAGACCACGGGAGCACCGAGGTACAGAGCGACGAACATCAGGGGCACGAACAGCACGAAGGAGAAAATGGTGGGCATAAGGCCGATCCACAGGGCAAGACCACGGGAGTCAGCCTTGACGGCACAGGCATCCATCTTGGTGACCGCGAACGTGTTCATGAAGAAGCGGAGCTGATACAGGTAGCTGCCCAGCAGGCCGACAGGCACGGCGATGGCGACAGCAGCCTCAGGCTTGAGGTTGCCGACGATAACCGTGGAAACTGCCATAGCGGAAGCGATGCAGGGCTCGGACGGCATAGCGCCACCGGGGGCGACAACGCCCATGTAGATAAGCTGGATGGTTGCAACCGTGGTCATTGCGAGGGGCATGTTGCCCAGAACAAGACCAACCACGAAACCCGCCATCAGCGGCGAGAAGCGCATGGTAAGGGTTGCGTAGCCGAGGGCACGCGACTCGACTGCTGCGACGAAAAGTGCAATCAGCAGTGCTTGAACGACACTCATTGGCTCTTCCTTTCTCTCCTCTTTCTAGGACCGGATCCTCTTTAACCCGATCCTTCTTCCACGAAGCTCGACGTTGCGCCAACAGCCAGACTCCGTGCCTTTCGAAAAAAATTTTATGAGCAGACACGATTCATTCATATCTTTAATTTTGACTTTCCGGCGAACGGTATGTAACACATCGTTCACATAAATTTTCTTGAAGGTGAACGGTTATGGATGTATATTTATATATTTGTGTGACTAAGACTGTTTCAAAAAACATTTTTTGTTTTGCTTTCGAAATTTCTCCCGCTCTCCGTCCACAGTTCCTTTCGTTCATTTTTTATCGATGGGCCAGTCCCTGTGGCACAAATTGTCATATTCAGCCCTCTATATCCACTATTACCTGCAAATTCTTTTGGAAATACCGCAACATATCGCCACACGTATAAAAAAGTGAGCACCGTTCAATTACCCGGGATGCTTCTCATCGAAAAATATTTGCCGATGAGATACTTTCTTTTGATTTCGGTCTACACTGCAAAGTGAGAAATAAGTTTTTTCTAACCAGGAGCACCGATGGCCGACGCCGTACTTCTAAAAATCAAGTCCCTCATGCCCAACCTCTCCGCCAAGGAGCAAAAAATCGGGCGTTTTATCCTCGACGACCCGCGCGCGGCATCGCGTATGACCATCTCCGAGATGTCCAGCACGCTCGACATCGCCGATTCGACGGTCTTTAAGTTCACGCGAAGCCTGGGGTACAACGGATTCCGTGACTTCCGCAACAATTTGCTCTCCGAAGAATTCGACCCCGAGATCTCGATTCACGAAAACGTTCGCCCCAACGACAGCTCCCTCGACATCGCAAAGAAGGTATTCCATTCCTCGGCGACTTCGCTTTCCGACACGCTCGCGATGATCCGCGAGGACGATCTGGAGAAGGCACTGCAGTTTTTAACGAGCGCGCGCATCGTCTCGTTCTACGGTTGCGGCGAATCGGCAGTCGTAGCGCTCGACGCTTACCAAAAGTTTCTGCGCTCCCCCATCAGCTGCCACTTCATCATGGATTTGCACATGCAGCTCATGCATGCCTCCCTCACACAACCGGAAGATTGTGCCTTTGTAGTTACCCACACAGGTGTTACCAAAGAGATGCTCTCCATCGCGCGCATGGTCAAAAGCGCGGGCGGCAAGGTTATCGTGATCACAAGCTACCCCAATGCGAAGATCTCCGAATATGCCGACGTGACGTTTGTCTCGACCTCCGAGGAAACGGGCTATCGCTCCGAGTCGCTCTCGAGCCGCTACCCGCAGCTCGCCATCATCGACTCGCTCTACACCACGTTGATGTTTCGCAACCCCAATGCTTCCGAATCCTTGAGCCGAATCCGCACGATCATCAGCACCACCAAAGAGGACCATTAAAGGCTAAAGGCACGGGGCAAAGGCAAAGGGTTAAAGCAAAGGGCAAAGGCGCTTCTTCCGCATTTCGCTTATACGCACCCCCGGTGATACTTTCTGCTTATATGGCTTATATAGCTTATATGCGGCTCCGACGATACTATCCGCTTATATGAAACCTCGGCAATACTTTCTTCGCCCGCGTTTTGGGACGAGACTGCCGCCTGACCCCCCCGCTTCAAATGAGTGGCGGGAATTCGCTCGTTCCCGAGATGACTGGCGGAAACCCACGCGTTTACGGGGCGTTTTCCCCTCCCAAACGTATGCGGAACCGCCACTCGTTCTAAAACGATTGGAAAGCCGCCGATCATCAGAGGGCGGTGCGGCGGAATTTCGCTCGTTTCCGAGATGACTGGCGGAAATTCACTCGTTCCCGAGATGGGTGGCGGAAACCCACGCGTTTACGGGGCGTTTTCCCCTCTCAAACGTATACGAAACCGCTACTCGTTCTAAAACGATTGGAAAGCCGCCGATCATCGAGGACGATGCGGCGGAAAAGAATAACGAAACCGCCACTCGTTCACGGCAACACGTCGCCTATGAGCGCGCCCGGCCGTGCTCGATGCATAGCCGGGCGCGATTATTATCGTTCGCTTAATTGTCGATGGACTTGAAGACGACGCCCTCGCCAAAAACGCTGTTGAGCAGGTCTTTTCCCTCCTCGACGGTCTGCGGCGTCAGGTTTTGCTCTATCACGTTTCCAAACGGGCTCGCGGCAAAAGGCGAACTCGGCGCCGGAGTCGAGCGTACCGGCTCGACGGCGGGCGCAGAAACAGGTGCCTCATCAACCTGGGGTGACGAAGCGGGTTCGGCAGGAGCCGGCGCGGGTGCGGGTACTGCAAAAGGCGAAGCTGCAGGGTCGGAGGCGGGCTCTTGGAAGGGCGGCTCCTCGGCGTTGGCCTCGCCGATCATGGCATCGTCATAGGGAACCTGCTCGCCTTCCCAAGGGGCACGCTCGTCGGCATCGCTCCTCGGAACCGCACCGGAGGCCACGGTCTCTGTAGCAGGAGCAACCGCGGGCGCAATCGGCTGCGAAGCCGGAGCCGGCGTTGCAGGGACTGTGTGAGCAGCGCTCGAAGCGGGCGGCTGGAACGGCGATCTTGACGCGACGGCGGCGGGGGCAGTGGGCTCAGTAGCGGGAGCAGCGGGCTCAGCGACAGGCGGCACCGGACGTTCGAACACCTCGGGCACAGGAGCGGAAGCGGGCGCAAAATCTTGCTGGGAAGGTGCCGCGGGCGTCGACTGCGACGCAGGTGCGCCAGGCTGCGGCACAGGCGCCGCGGGCGTCGGCTGCGGTGCAGGTGCGCCGGGCATTACATACTCGATGGTTCGCGAACCGAATACCTCGCAAACCACCGGCACAATAGCCTCGGAGGAATCTACGCGTTGCAGCATCTTCATGGCAAAGACGGAACCCGCAGGAAGCTCAATGGCCAAACGCGATCCATCATCGGACTGCGCACGAGCGTGAAGAAGCAAGGCCCCGCGCGCTGCCTTTTGTGCCGTCACGCGCTTCACAACCTCATTCCATTTGCGTTGAAGATCGGACTGGTCTTCCACGGCAGGGGTCTTGGGAGCATCGGCAACGGCACGCTTTGCCACCGTAGATTGCTGTGGCGCCGACTTTTGAGCGGGTCGCCCTAAAGCAGGGGCGGGTGCGGGGGCAGCCTTGTGCGCTGGCTGCGCTGCAGATTGTGAAGCAGAAGACGTCGGCTGAGGTGCAGGCGCGGTGGGAACCGAGAAGGCGGATCTATCTTGAGGCGCGGATGCGGCTTTTGGCGCCGCCTGCGTCAAAGCGGGCTGAGGCGCAGGCGTCGAATTGTTCCAAGACACCGCCGTATTCGAAGTTGACCCGTTCGCCGACGCGGTAGCCTGCGGCACGGCCTTCTGTTCGCGATTCTGCACAGAAGACGAAGCAGCGGGAGTCGCAAAGGAACCACAGGACAGCTTTGCCTCAAGCATATCCAAGCGCTCGGCCAAAGCCTCGAGCGTCAAATCGCTCTCGGGGCGCGAAAGACGCGTGAGGGCGATCTCGAGCACCAGACGCGGGTCGGAAGCATTGCGCATCTCGATAGCGGCATCATCCAGCACGGTAAGAATGCGCGCAAGGCGATCGGACGTCTCGAAGCAAGACGCCTCCTCGCCCAAGGCGGGAACGTTCTCTGGGGGGCAATCAAAAAGTTCGGAAGCGGTACCCGCCACACGCGCCGTGTAGACATCGCGCATGTGCGAGACAAGATCACGCGTGACCTCCAGCAGATCATTTCCCTCTTCGACCTGTGCGCGAACCAGTCCAAAGAGCATCGCAACATCGCGCGTGGCGATACCCTTCGAAAACTGCGCGAGAATCGCGCCCGAAGCCTCGCCCAAAAGGGAGCGAGCATCGCCCACTCGCACAGCACCGTCGCCAAAAACAGAAAGCTGCTCCAAGGTGGAAAGAGCATCGCGCATGCCGCCGCGGGCATGGCGAGCAACAATCTGCAAAGCTTCTTCGTCGCACTCAAAGCCCTCCTGCTCGCACACGTAATGCAGGCGGCCCTCGATATCCTCCATCGAGATGCGGTGGAAATCAAAACGCTGGCAACGGGAAAGAATCGTCTCTAAGATCTTTTGCGGATCGGTGGTGCATAGGATAAACACCACATGCGCAGGCGGTTCCTCAAGCGTCTTGAGCAGAGCATTAAACGCCGCCGGCGAGAGCATGTGAACCTCGTCGATGATATAGACCTTGTAGGCGCCGCGCACAGGGGCGAAGCTCACCGAATTGATAATCTCCTCGCGCACATTATCGACGCCGGTGCGCGAAGCCGCGTCGAGCTCGTAGACATCGGGATGCGTTCCCGCGGCGATAGCCTCGCATTCAGGACATGTTCCGTCGGGCATGCAGCCCGATGCACCCTGGGCACGAGCCCCTTCTGCCTGCTGACACAACAGGGCTTTGGCGAGAATGCGCGCCATGGTGGTCTTGCCCGTGCCGCGCGGGCCGCAAAACAGGTATGCGTGAGACAAACGTCCCTCCGCCACCGCGTGTTCGAGCGTCGACACGATATGCCGTTGCCCCACAACGGAATCAAAGGTGAGAGGGCGATATTTTCTGTAGAGCGATTCCATGGGTGCTCCTCAACTCAAATGATTACGGGCTCTATTCTACCGTGTCGTGCGCCGCCGCACCCATAGCGTCCGTGCTAAACTAACGGCAAACATGACACCCGCACGTACCCCGTGCGAACCAAAACCCAAACGCATTAGGTGACTTCATGCCGTTGTTTTCGCAACATAGCCCGCAGCAAAACGGTGCTGCAACCCTCCTGCGCCGTTATCGCCCGCTCGAGACGCGCGCAACCGGAGGTTTTGGCAGCGTCGAGATCTGTCTCGACACGCGCCTGCAGCGACGCGTCGCCATCAAGCGCATCCCCCTTGTTGCAGAAGGCATGCCCGCACCGGCAGGCTCCACCGCCGCAGCGCTTGCCGAAGCACGCACCGCAAGCATGCTGCAGCATCCCAATATCGTTTCGGTCATCGACTTCACCTACGACGCCTCCTTTGCCTACTTGGTCATGGAATACGTGGACGGACTTTCGCTCGAGGAGTTCCTCGCTCAAGTCGACGGCCACTCACTCACGTACGATGAAGAGGCGCACATCGCGGACTCCTTATGTCAGGCGCTTGCCTACGCGCACGAAAACGGCGTGCTGCACCTCGATATCAAGCCGGCAAACGTGCTCATCGACCACAGTGGGCACGTCAAGCTGGCCGATTTTGGCATGGCGTGCCTCACGAGCGCCGCAGGTTGGGGCGGAGCGCGCGGCGGAACCATCGGATACATGTCGCCCGAACAGCTCGACGGGTCTGTAGTGGACGAGCGCTCCGACCTGTTCTCCCTTGCCTGCGTGCTTTACGAGTCGCTCTGCGGCGGCAAGCCCTTTGTCGCCGCGTCTCCCGCAGACTCGCTCAAGCGCATCGAAGCTGGTGTCGAGACGCCCAGCGAGCTTTTGCCCGATATTCCCGCATCTGCGGAGCACGCGCTTTTACAGGCGCTCTCCCCCACACCGCAATCCCGACCCGTTCGCGCGGACGACTTTGCCGAGGCGTTCTTATCAGAGATGGGCAATGCGCGTCAGGGCAAAAAGAGCCTCGCGCGCATGATCGCGCGCATGACTTCCGACGACATGGACCCCGTGGAGCCGACCCAAGACGACGAGCCCACCGTAACCGATCCGGCAAAAGGCCTTTTGGGAACCAGATACCCTCAAGCCCGATTGCTGCTGGGCGTCATCGCGTCGGGTCTCGGCGTCGCTTGGCCGTCTTTTGCCATCCTGCATGCCATGGGCCTGGCTCAGGCTCCTGCCGCCCTCTCCGCCATCGTCATCGGGGCCGCTGGCGGCGCCGCGCCTCAGATTGGCTCGGCCCTGCTTGCAGCCGGGCTCTTCGCCATGATTGTCAACTCGACCCCCCTCGTCCCCGCGCTGCCCTCCCTCGCGCTCATCGCCGCATTGGGAACATCGTGGTGGCTCGTATGGGGACGCACCTCACGCCATGCATCAACAGCGCTCGTCGTGACCTACGCCTTATCTGCATCGCCATCGCTGCCGATCGATGCCTGTCTTGTCGGGGCCTGCCTGGCCGCGTACCTCGCGTCGCCTGCCGAAGCGGGGATCTCGTGCGCGCTCGGCATGACCTTAGGGAGGCTATCACTTCTCGCTTGCACAGCAGGCGGAGTCCTTGGAGCCGATATGCTGGCCCAAGGACTTCTCGATGTATCCTTTATCGCCCCTGTCCTCATTTGCGCTGCGGGGGCGGCGGGGCTCTCTTATTTGCTTGACCGTGGGTGGTCAAATTACCAAAAACAGGGCTCTCGCCTGCTCTTTTTGCTCGCCGAAGCCTGCCCGGTCGTCCTCGCCATTGGCATCCTCTGTCTTGCGCACCCTATGGAAATTGCCAGCTTGAACCCCGAGAACATCGCAAATGCATTTGGAGCCGGAATCGTATCCTCTATAATTGTTTGGATTGACATGTATCTGTTTGGCTATGAACACGGCCCGTCGAAAGAGTGATCGTACGTGAAGTTTCTGAACACCTTCGAAGACCACGTGGCAGGCATCCTTGGTGCCGCCCGCGCACCATTTTCCTTCAAGAAGCTCGCCAAGCAGGCAGCTCACGAGATGGAAGATCAGACGCTTGTGGTCAATGGCGCCAACACCGCGCCGGCACTCTATACGATCTTGATTGCCAATGACGACGACCCTTTGATGGCCCCTTACTACCCGCAGCTCTCGCGTGAAGTGAGCGAGTTCGTCAAGGCTCAGGCAGAGAAGAAGCACTACGCCTTTGTAGGCGAGCCCCTGGTGCGCTTTATGATCGACCCCTCTCTTAAGGGCGGCAAGTTCTCCGTCTTTGCCGAGAACGTCGATGCCCCCACGCTGGGACGCCTGTACGAGGAAGAGCGCGCGTACCAAAACGGCATGTCGGCACCGATGCCGCGCCAGCAGCAGACGCCGCGCCCGAGCCAGCCTGCTCCCGCGCCGCAGCAAAACCCCATCCAGCCCGCCCCTGCCTCGCGTCCCGTGGCACAAGTGCCCAGCCCGGCCGCCGTCGAAAACGATCCGTTTGCCCCCAACCCGCCCGATCCCGCAGCGCCCATCCCCGTGCCGCAAACCGTAACGCGCGAGGCAATCGCCGGCATGGGCGGAGCGGCCGCAACCGGTGGTGCGATCGGCGCCGCGGCAAGCATCGCTGCCAACATGGCAAACGCACGCGCAAACCAAGCCCCCGCACAGCCTTTGGCCCAGCTCATCGATGTCGTGACCCGTGAAACCCTCGAGGTCAACGCGGCGCGGTGCATCATTGGCCGCGAGCGCGCCGCCGCCGACGTGGTCCTTCGCGACCCCAACGTCTCGCGCCGCCATGCCGAGCTCACCTTCACGGGCTCCGACTGGTCCATCGAAGACCTCAACTCCACCAATGGCACGTTTGTGAACAACCGCCGCATCACGCGCTGCCCGCTGCGCAACGGCGACCTGCTCACCTTTGGTCTTAGCAACTTCGAGTTCAGAAGCTAGGAGCAGCTCATGATCGACCTGATCTTGTTCACGGGGCGCATCGTCCTCGTCGTCTTGCTCTATATCTTCCTGTTCGCCGTCATGAAGACCGGCGTGGGCCTCGTCCGCGGTCAACGCCGTGACTCGGCAATTTGGACCATCGATGTCGACAAGGGCCCTCGCGGCATCCGCGGCATCCATGTGGACATGCTCGGACCCGTAATCGTGGGCCGCTCGCCTTCGTCCGACATCTGCATCAACGAGCCCTTTGTCTCGGCATCGCACGCACGTTTCACCACCCAAGGTCCCGCCCTTGTGATCGAGGACCTCAACTCCTTGAACGGAACGCTCGTCAACGGCCGCACACTCACCGAGCCTGCCACCCTGCGCGAAGGCGATGAGGTGCAGATCGGCGATGTCGTGATGAAAGTGAATCGCCGATGATCGACGAGGAGAACAATTTCTCTTTCGAAGCTGATACTGGTCGTGGCGACGATGCCGCCACGCCAGCGGCGCATGCTGCCCATATGGCGGCTTCCCCTGTCGAACACGCCGATGTTCCCGCAGTGGGGGCGCACATGGCAGAGCCTGTGGATGTGCCGCGAGACACCGCACCAGCCGACGATGCCGACCGCACCGCCATGCACGCCGCCGCCCTCGATATCCTGAACGAAGACGCCGCCACGCATGCTGCTGCCGTCGACATCTTGAATGAAGACATCGATGTGGCCAAAAAGAACGCCGTCCCGGCCCCTGTCACCACCGCCGTCAATGCCGAGGCTCCTGCAGAGCTATGCCCGGAGCAGGCGCCCGACGCATCCGACGCCGCGCCCGATGACGGGCCCGCGACCTCGAACCACGCTGCACCAAAGCCGCGTCCGCTTCCCACCGCCTCGCTCGACGATACGGCCGAGATTGACGTCGAAGCCGTGGAAGCACAGCTCAAAGACCCTGGTAGCACGCAAAGCTTCGACCCCATCACCGAAGAGCGCATCGACACCGACTCGACCTACGATGCCGGAACCACCACCACGCTCATGTGGGGAGCACGATCCGACGTGGGCTGCGTGCGCTCCCATAACGAAGATTCCTATCTGGTGCAGTCGCCGCTCTTTTGCGTCTGCGACGGCATGGGTGGACACGCGGCGGGCGAAGTTGCATCTTCGCTTGCTGTGGAGACCATCGCGAAGACGGCGCCGAATGCTGCCGACCCCGCGCTTCTCGCGGCATCGGTCGAGGCCGCCAACGCCGCCATCATCGAAGCCGCAGCGAACGGCTTGGGCAAATCGGGCATGGGTTGCACCGCGACCTGCGCCTATATCGACGGCACCACCATTGCCATTGCCCACGTGGGCGACTCGCGCGCCTACCTGCTGCATGAGGGCACCCTCATCCGCGTAACGCGCGATCATTCCTATGTCGAGGAACTCGTAGACGCCGGTGAAATCACCGCCGACGAGGCGCGCACGCACCCAAATCGCTCGGTCATCACCCGCGCACTCGGCTCCGACCCCGCCATGTACGCAGACCATTTCCAGCTCAACATCGAAGAGGGCGACCGCCTGATCCTGTGCTCCGATGGTCTATCGAGCATGGTCCCGGACGGCGATATCGAGACCATCGCCGCCCAGTCCTCGACCGCACAGATTTGCACCGACAATCTGGTAGACGCAGCCCTGGCAGCAGGCGGCGGCGACAACGTGACCGTTGTCGTCGTAGATGTGGTGGACGACGGGCGCATCAAAACCCTCATCAGCAAGCGCCGCCGTAACCTCATCATCGCCTCGGTCGCGCTCGTAGCCGCGCTCGTGCTCTCGGGCATCGTTGCCGCCGTGTCTATCACGCGCTCCGTGTTTTTGGGTGTGAACAGCGACGACACCGTGGCGATCTACACCGGCGTCCATGCCGACTTCTTGGGCATAAAGCTCTATCACATCGAAGACACCACGTCGGTCAAGCTCTCTGACCTACCCGACGATACGCGCAACCGTCTTGAAGAAGGCATTCCGCAAGATAGTCTCGAAGACGCGCGCAATACGATTTCGGAATACCGCGCGCAAATCGATGCCGCCGAAACCGAACAGGTGCTCACCGCCGAGACGATTCGCAAGAGCACGGATGCCAACGCGGGGGAAGCCGATTCGAGCGGCGCCGATAGCTCCGCCACAGGCACTCCGACTGATACGACCGATACGACTCAAACCACCAAAGGAGGCGCATGATGGGAAGCCGCCGCAACACCGAGCTTTTCTTGCTCATCGCTTCCGCGTTCCCGGTAACGCTTCTGTATGCACTCTATGTCGCGGGCACCGGAGCCGCGCTTTCATTCCAGACACTTGCCGTACCCATCGGCCTGTTCGCCGCATTCACCGCGGCGCACATCGCCGCGCGCATCTTTGTCCCCGGCGCCGATCCGGCGATTCTGCCCACTGTCTTTTTCCTTTCGGGCATCGGCATCACCTTTGTCACGCGCCTGGCACCGAGCCTTGCCATGAACCAGCTGATCATCCTGTTCGTGTCCATCGCGCTCATGATCATCACGCTTGCTTTGGTCAAGAATCTCGACATCGTGAAGCGCTATAAGTACACATTCGGCGCGATCGGCATCCTGCTGCTCATCCTGCCCATGTTTATCGGTACCGAGATCTACGGCTCCAAGCTGTGGATTCGCATTGGCTCGTTTACCATCCAGCCCGGCGAGTTCGCCAAGGTCTTCATCGTCTTGTTCCTGGCCGGCTACCTCTCCGAGAACCGCGAGCTGCTCTCCATCTCCAGCCACTCGATCATGGGCTTCAAGATTCCGCGCCTGCGCCTGCTCACCCCGCTGTTCTTGGTGTGGGGCATTTGCCTTCTAGTCGTTGTTTTCGAACGCGATCTGGGTTCGGCGCTGCTGTTCTACACCATCTTCTTGATGATGCTCTACGCCGCAACCGGCCGCGTCTCCTACGTGATCATCGGCTTTTTCCTGCTGGCAATCGGAGCCGTGGGCGCCTATCACTTCCTGTCCCACGTGCAGGTGCGTTTCCAAATCTGGCTCAACCCGTTTGCAGACGCGCAGAATAAGGGCTATCAGATCGTACAGTCGCTTTACTCCCTGGCCGACGGCGGGCTGGCCGGCGTGGGCGTGGGCAAGGGCCTCGCCAAGCTCATCCCGATCGTCGAATCCGACTTCATCTTCTCCGCCATTGGCGAAGAGATGGGCCTGCTTGGCGGCGCCGCGGTTCTTCTTGCCTTTATGCTCTTCGCGGTGCGCGGCCTCACCACCGCCGCACGCGCCAAGTCCGACCTTGCCGCTTTCACGGCAACGGGCCTCACCGCCGCCATCTCGTTCCAGGCGTTCTTGATCGTGGGCGGCGTAACCAAGCTCATCCCGCTTACCGGTGTTACCCTGCCCTTTATGAGTCAGGGCGGCTCCTCCCTGCTCGCGAGCTTTGTCATTGTGGCACTGCTCATGCGCGCAGGCGACGAGGCAACCGGTCGCAGCGTTGAGCTTGCGGGCACGGGCATTTCCACCGCTCTTCCCGACAGCGCTGTTGCAGGAGCTCCCACCAGCAAAAACGGCACCCGCTTCTTCACGGCCAACACCGGTGCCGCCGCAAGATCGCACGCTCGTCCAAACTCGCGCATGCGTCGACGCCTGCTTGACACGCCCGAATCCGGCGTGCTGGGCCGCGTCGCGCTGGCAAAGCGCCTTACGGTCACGGTGTTCGTCTTCACCGGCCTGTTTGCCATCCTCATTGGCAATCTCACCTATATCCAGGTGTTCCAGGCCAAGAACATCCAGAGCATACCCAGCAACAACCACACGATCATGCGCGCCGCCTATATCAAGCGCGGCTCCATCATCACCTCCGATGGCGTGACGCTTGCCGAATCGGTCCAAAACGCCGATGGAACCTATTCACGCTCCTATCCCAACGGAAACCTCGCCGCGCACACGGTGGGCTATTATTCCACGCAGTACGGATCCACCGGCATCGAAGCGTCCATGAACGATACGCTCACCGGCTCGCGCGATTACTCCAGCTGGAAAAATGCCGTCAACTCGCTTGCCGGCATCACTCAACCCGGCAATACCGTGAAGCTCGCCATCAACTCGAGCATTCAGCAGGCCGCCGAGCAGGCGCTTGTTGGCAAGAAGGGTGCCATCGTGGCGCTCGACCCGCGCACCGGCGCCGTGCTTGCCAAGGCGAGTGCCCCCACCTATGACAATTCCAATGTCGAGTCCCTTATGGGCAACGGCAATGACGAATCCCAGGGGTCGCTGGTGGACCGTTCCACGCAGTCGCTCTACACGCCGGGCTCGACCTTCAAGGTCGTCACGCTCGCCGCAGCGCTCGACTCGGGCAAGACAACCCTGGACCAAAGCTTCGAGTCGCCCTCGTCCATGAAAATCGGCGACGCCGATGTCACCAACCACCTCAACGCCGATTACGGCACCGTAAGCCTCGAGCGCGCTTTTGCGCTCTCTTCCAATGTTGTCTTTGGCCAGCTAGCCACCGATATCGGCGCCGACGCCCTTACGCAGTATGCGCGTGCATTCGGCTACGGGCAGTCGCTTGGCCAAGACTTCGGCACCGCCGAGTCGATCATTCCCGACGCCGGCGCGATGACGGAATGGGAGCTTGCCTGGGCAGGCGCCGGTCAGCCCGTTGGCCAAGGCCACACCCCCGGCCCTCAGACCACGGTGATGCAAAACGCCGTGATCGCCGCCGCAATCGCCAACAACGGCATCGCCATGAAGCCCTATGTTGTTGCGCAGACGCTTTCCCCCGAGGGCACAGTGATCAAAACCACCCAGTCGCGCTCACTTGGCCAGGCAATTAGCTCGGACACCGCAGCTAAGGTCAAAAAAGCCATGCTGGAGGTCGTTGAAGACGGTACTGGACAGGTCGCTCAGGTTTCCAGCGTTAAGGTAGCCGGCAAGACGGGCACTGCAGAGATCGGATCGGGAAACATCAACTCGGTCTTTATCGGTTTTGCCCCCTATGACACGCCTACCGTGGCCATCTCGGTCATGTTGGAGGATTACACCGAAGACAGCGACGAGGCCAGTGCCGCAGAACTTGCGAGCCAGGTTTTGAAAGTAGCCTTGGCCGTTCAGGGCGCGTGATGGTATATGACGAGTATGCATTCGATGCATTTGAAGTGTGAGGAGTAAGAATGGCGGAGCAACAGCGCTTGCTGGGAGGAAGGTACCTCCTTAAGGAGAAGGTCGGAACCGGTGGCATGGCCACGGTTTACCGTGCTCAAGACCAGGTTTTGAACCGTTCCGTAGCGGTCAAAATCATGCTGCCCCAGTATGCAGGAGACCCCACGTTCGCCGCGCGCTTCAAGCAAGAAGCCCAGGCAGCAGCAGCCCTACAGAGCCCCTACATCGTAGGCGTCTACGACTGGGGCAAGGATGGAGACACCTATTACATCGTGATGGAGCTGCTTCATGGCACCGATCTTAAGAGCGGTGTGCGCAGCCACGGCGCGCTCGACCCCAAGAAGGTCGCGCAGATCGGCTCGCAGATCTGCGGCGCGCTCTCGATTGCCCACAAGCACGAGATCATCCACCGCGACATCAAGCCTCAAAACATCATGGTGCAGCCCGATGGCAACATCAAGGTGATGGACTTTGGTATTGCCCGCGCAAAAAACAGCCACCTCACTCAGGACAACAACGTCTTGGGCACCGCCCACTACGTAAGTCCCGAGCAGACGCGCGGCCAGGAGCTCGGCCCCACCTCCGATATCTATTCGCTAGGTGTGGTGATGTATGAGTGCGCCACAGGCCGCGTTCCCTTTGACGGCGACGATGCCATCTCCGTCGCCCTCAAGCAGGTCAACGAGCTTCCCGTACCGCCGAGCCAGATCAACGCCAATGTCGACGGCGATCTTGAGCGCATCATCCTCAAGTGCATGGAAAAAGACCCGGCGAATCGTTTCCAAACGGCAGACGAGCTGCGTCAGGTCCTTAACTCCTACCTTGCGGGCCGCGCCGTAGATGTGCCCGAGCCCACCCGCGTCATCGCCGGCATGGCGGGCGCTGGCGGAACCGAGGCAATGCGCATGGGCGACAAGACGCAAGCCATGGTGCGCCCCACCGCCCCCGGCGACACGGCATCGAACCCCGTGATTCGACCTGACAATCAGGTCAATACCAGCTCCTACGACAATGAGAAGCACCACGGCATGGGCAAAGGCAAAATCGCCGCCATCGCCATCGCAATCGTCGCTTTTGTAGCCATCGCAGTCTTTGCCGTCTCGGGCTTTCTAAACGGTGGAGACCAAAAGAGCGTACCCAACCTTTTGGGTATGAAGCAGGAAGCGGCTGTTGCCAGTATCAAAAGCAGCGGCTTTGAGCCCGGCAATGTGAATCAAAGCTACAACGACCAATATCCCGAGGGACAGGTATGCGAGCAAACGCCGGACGGAGGCAAGACCGCTGCCGCTGGCTCAAAAATCGACATCGTGATCTCCAAGGGCCCGAAGCCTATTGACCAAGTTGAGGTTCCCAATCTTTCAAATGCCTCGAGTCTTGACGAAGCAAAGAAAATCATTGAGGAGGCCGGCCTCACCGTGGGCAGCACCACGCAAGAGGCAAACGATGCCAACGAGGGCAAGATCGTCGATCAGAGCCCCAAGGCTGGAGAGAAGGTCGATAAGGGTTCAAAGGTCGATATCGTCGTATCCTCGGGCCCCGAGACCGATTCGGTCCCCGGCGTGGTAGGCAAGACCGAAAGCGACGCTACCAACACGCTGAGCAACGCCGGCTTTAGCGTGAATGTCGAGAGCGGTGGCACCAGCGACACGTATGCCAAGGGCTATGTCATGAAGCAAAGCCCCACCGGCACCGCCAAGAAGGGCTCGACGGTCACCATCTATGTTTCCGAAGGCAAGGACACCTCGAGTGAGGGGGTCGACGTCGACTCCCTGGGCCTTACGGGCATGACGGCCGAAGACGCCGAGGAAGCTATTGCCAACGCAGGCCTCAAGTATGATCCGCGCCAGCAGTCCAGCAGCTCGGTCGAAGTGGGCAAGGTCATTAAGTACAGCCCCGGCGGCAAGCAGCCTGCGGGCACGGTGATCATCCTCTACATCTCGACTGGCCCCAGCGAATAAGCCAGCCTATACATCACGAGAGCAGCGGGCGCATTCCAAACGGGATGCGCCCGCTTTTTATAGCAGCAGCAATGCCCGCCAGTACAGGTCATCGTATGGCTGCGCAATTAAAACGCCCCTGCATCTGCTTGAAAACGCAGATGCAGGGGCTCAGCATGCGGCAAAGCGCAATCAAACCCGCCGCCAAATCTCATCGCTGTGGATTAAAACTCGCCGATACGGCGCACCTCAGGCTCAAGGTCAACGCCAAACTGATCCTTAACCTGCTTTTGCACATGCTCAATCAGGGCGCAGACATCGGCGGCAGAGGCATGGTCGGCATTGACCACAAAACCGCAATGCTTTTCGGACACCTGGGCCCCACCGACGCGAACACCGCGCAAACCGGCATCCATGATGAGCTTTCCGGCAAAATAACCCTCGGGACGCTTGAAAGTCGAGCCGGCGCTCGGCAAATCGAGCGGCTGCTTTTCCTCGCGACGTGCCTGATACTCATCCATCGCGCGGTGAATCATATCCGGATCGTCGGGCGTCAAGGCAAACGTCGCAGAGAGCACGATCCATCCCTCGTCATGAATGCGGCTCTTGCGATACCCCATGCCAAGCTCGGCAATAGGAACCGTGCGAACCTGTCCGCTCGCGCGGGAGCCATCCTCCAGCTTAGCGCCGGGAACATAGACTTCCACAGACTCCAGCACATCTGCAGTACAGGAATCATACGCGCCGGCATTCATAAAGCAGGCTCCGCCCACCGTAGCGGGAATGCCCCACAGGGGCTCTAATCCCGAAAGCCCAGCGTCGGCAGCGGTAAGCGCCACGTCGCGCAAAAGCGCTCCCGCCGCAGCCCGGATACGATCGCCGGCCACCGTCATGTCGCTATAGTTATCACGCAAAAGAATGCACGCCCCGCGCAGCCCGCGGTCTCCCACCAAAAGATCCGACCCGTTGCCCACGATCTCGCAAGGCACGCCGCCCGTCAGACAGATATCAAGGACGCGGACCGCCTCGTCACGCGTACGCGGCAAGATCATCACGTCCGCGGGACCGCCGATATTAAACGTCGTGTGATCGCGCATGGGCTCGGCCATCAGCACGCCATCCTCGCCCACAATCGATGCGAGGACACATAGAAAATTGGTGTCGAAACAATCGTCGAATTCATGCATGGTATACCGCCTTGGGTCTTGATGGACTGCCTAGACTATACCGCAAGCCCCTTTATGCTATACCGCGTCGATGGTTGATGAAAAACTTAACGGACCTCTCAAAATACGCTATCCTGAATACTCATATAGGGCTTTCGACATATACACGAACAACCAATGGAGAACATATGTCACAGCATCCGCGCACTGGCAATGGAACGCAAGCCAACGCCAAGTACGTTAAATCCACTTCATATATCTCGTACGGTATGACACGCCGCGAGGCGCTCAGGTTCGCCTTCGGTGCCGTTACTGCCGCCGTGCTCTATGGCATCCCTCGTACCGCCTCGGCTGCATCGGCGACCAAAGAAACCACCGATGCCCTCAACGACGCCCAAGCAAAGTACAACGAGGTCCAAACTCAGCTCAACGCAATCGCCAGCGAATACCAAGCGCTTGCCGAGGAGCTCAACAAGACCATGGGCAACATCGAGTCGGTGCAAAACGATATCGATGCCACCCAGGCAGAAATCGAGAAAAAGCAAGAAGAGCTCAAGCAAAAGCAGGGCACCCTTTCCGCTCGTGTGAGCGAAAGCTACAAGAGCGGAGGCAACAACACACTCACCCTTTTGCTCTCCTCCTCTTCTTTTGATGAACTCATCTCGAACGTGTACTACCTCGACAAGATGAACGATCGCGACCGCGCGACCATCGGAGAAATCCAGAACATTCAAGACGACCTCGCTTCGAAGAAAGAAGAACTCGAGAATCAAAAGAGCAATCTTGAGGCGCTGAAAGACGAGCAAACTCAAAAGCTTGGCGAGATGAGCGCCAAGAAGGACGAGGTTCAAACCGTTCTCAATGGCCTGGACTCCGACGTCAAGGAACTCATGGCGAAGCGCGACGCAGAGCTGCTTGCCTCCCAGCGTGACGAAGAGGCGGCACGCAAGCGCGCGGAAGAAGCGAAGAAGGCCCAGCAATCGGGTGGCAGCTCCGGCGGCGGCTCCGGCGGCAGCTCCGGCGGCGCCTCCGGCAGTGCCGGCGTGGGCGGCGGTGGAACAGGCTCTGCCTCGAAGGTCGTCTACTGGGCACAGCACACCCCCTCGCCCGGTGCCGGACTGTGCGCCTGGTGGGTGGCAGACGTCTTTTGCAACGCGGGTCTGGGCAACGTACCGGGCAACGCCTGCGACATGTATGCCAACTACTGCTTTAGCTCCAATCGCAGCAATCTAAAGACCGGCATGATCATCGCCGTCTCCTCGCACCCCTTTACGAGCGCGGGAGCCATCTACGGCCACGTGGGAATCTACGTGGGCGGCGGGACCGTTATGGACAACATCGGCTATATCCGAACCTGCACCGCCGATTACTGGATCAACTTCTACAGCTCCACCGTCACGCCCCGCTGGGGCTGGGCAAAGGGCATCGTGCTGTCCTAACGCCACCTTCCAAACCCACTGCTACGCCTTTCAACCGGTCGCTTCTGCGGCCGGTTTTTTCATGCCATAACGCAGCGGTTACCCCACTCTCGCAAAACGCATAAGCCGATGTTCTATACTGATTTGCACGGCAACCATTTCCGAAAGGAGACTTTATGTCCCAAATGCTCGAGCCGCAGAATACCTGCGTGCTGGTAACCGGCGGTGCTGGTTTTATCGGCTCCCATACCGTTGTCGAACTGCTTAATTGCAACTACCAGGTCGTTATCGTCGATGATCTTTCCAATGCAAGTGAGGTCGCCGTATCGCGCGTGCGTCAGATCGTCGGGGACGAAAAGGCGCAAAATCTCACCTTCTATAAGGCGAACGTGCTCGATCGCGATGCCATGGAGAAGATTTTTACCGATCACAACATCGACCGTGTAATCCACTTCGCCGGCTTCAAGGCCGTGGGCGAATCGGTGACCAAACCCATCGAGTACTATCACAACAACATCGAGAACACCTTGGTGCTCGTAGACGTCATGCGCAACCATGGCTGCAAGTCCATTGTGTTCTCCAGCTCTTCCACCGTCTATGGCGACCCCGACAGCCTGCCCCTCACCGAGCAGAGCCCCAAGAAGAGCGCCACCAACCCCTACGGCTGGACCAAGTGGATGATCGAGCAGATCCTCACCGACCTCCACACGGCAGACCCCGAGTGGAACGTCGTGCTGCTGCGCTACTTCAACCCCATCGGCGCACATCCCTCGGGCCTTATCGGCGAGGATCCCAAAGGCATCCCCAACAACCTGGTACCGTATGTGGCACAGGTTGCCGTGGGCAAGCGCGAGGCCGTGCAAGTGTATGGCAACGACTACCCCACCCCCGATGGCACCGGCGTGCGCGACTACATCCACGTGTGCGACCTTGCCTCCGGCCATGTTTCGGCCTTGCGCTGGATGAACGGCCGCGAGGGCGTTGAGGTGTTCAACCTGGGCACGGGTACCGGCAGCTCGGTTCTCGACGTGATCCACGCCTTCTCCAAAGCCTGTGGCAAAGAACTCCCCTACGTCATTCGCGAGCGTCGCGGAGGCGACATCGCCGCAAACTGGTGCGACGCCACCAAGGCCGAGCGCGAGATGGGCTGGAAGGCTCAGTACGACCTCGCCGACATGTGCCGCGACTCCTGGAACTGGCAGTCCCGCAACCCCAACGGCTTCGCCGACGCCGAGTAATCAATCGCATTTGGCGTGGGGCAAATTCCGTGCAAGGGATTTGCCCCACGTTTTGTTTGCTCCACTCGTTAGCGACCGGCACCCCTCACCCGAAAGAGCATTACTGTGCAGAGTTCCTTCACTGAGTTCCTAAGCGCCCACCTCAACGAGATCAACGCTTATCTGGATACGTACTTTCGCCACCAGACCGATAGCGCCGATATCGAGCGATACCTGTATGCGCCCCTCGGTCACTACTCGGCCAACGCGGGAAAACGCCATAGGCCGCTCATCTGCATGCTTGCCTGCCGCGCGGTAGGCGGCGACTGGAACCGCGCGGCAACTTGCGCCGCCGCAATCGAGCATTTCCAGACCGGAGCGCTCATCCACGACGACATTGCCGACAACGGACAGCTCCGTCGCGGCGAGCCGTGCCTGCACATCACCGAAGGCGAGGGCATCGCCATCAACTGCGGCGACTACGCGCTCATGCTCGTTAGCGCCGCCGTGGCAAACGATCCCGACCTTGACGCGCCTCTCAAAGTGCGACTCATACAAGAGCTCACCTCCATGACGGCACGAACCATCGAAGGCCAAGCGCTTGACCTGGGCTGGGTACGTGACGGCCGCTTTGATTTGAGCATCGAAGACTATCTCACCATGGCCACACACAAAACGGCGTTTTACAGCGGCGCCACTCCACTTGCCTGCGGAGCCATCATCGGCGGCGGCAGCGAGGAGCAGATCTCTGCCTTGCGCACCTTTGGCCTTCACACCGGCCTGGCGTTCCAGATTCAAGACGACTTGCTCAACCTGGTGGGTAAAAAAGAAGCGCGCAACAAGGACTTTCGCTGCGACATCACCGAAGGCAAGCGTACCCTGGTAGCTGTGCATGCCCTCAACTATGCCGACGGCGCCTCCCATGACGAGCTGATGGATATCCTCACAAGCGGAACCACCGATCCCGATCGTCTGGACCGCGCCGTTCAGATTTTCGAGCGTACGGGCGCCATCGCATATGCGCACTCATACTCGCTCGATCTTACCGCCCACGCCAAAGCCGCACTGGAAAGCGTCGAACTCGACCCTCAATGCAAGGACCTGCTTTTGGGCATGGCGGATTTCTTTGTCGAGCGTCTGAACTAAAGGTAAAGGACAACGAGAGCAGCAGCCAGCACACCAAACAGCGCGATAGACGCCAAAGCAGCACGGTCTTCCAGCAACGGAACAACGTCCGCCTTCGTGCCGTCGTCCATTGTCATTACCTCGCCCCATGCGTCGCTCATGGTGTTTCCCCTCTCTTGGCGTTTTTTCTTTAGGCTATGGGACAAACAACAAGGGAACGTAAAGGGCGCCCGAGCGTTTTGTCAGGCTCGCGCCGGACGGGCACGTATGGTTTTGCGTGCGTGCGATGGCTGCAAATGTCGTGCGACTTAGCGCATAACTCGTTAACTTGATACACTGATGGGTAACTTTGAACGCGAACCGCCCACAGGCGGCACCGCGCCTATTGCATATGAAAGGGGTTCTCTTGGATCCGATTACAAAGGGCATGCAGGGACCCGCAGTTGAAGATATTCAAACGCGCCTGATTGGCCTGGGTTATACCATCGACGAACAGGAATACACGCAGAAGCTCTACGGAGATACGACTGCGCGCGCCGTGGCGTCGTTTCGCGTCACCTCGGGCCTCGACGCCCTGGGCGATGTTGACATCATCTGCTGGAGCGCGTTGGTAGACGCCTCGTATAAACTGGGCGATCGCACGCTTTACCTGCGTCTTCCCAACTTCCACGGGGCCGATGTCGTCGCCTTGCAGCAAGCTTTGAACGCCCTGGGCTTTGGGTGCGGCGATGTTGATGGCTACTTTGGCCCACATACCGAAAACGCCCTGCAGCAGTTCCAGGAAAATGTCGGCCTGTTTGCCGATGGCATGGCCTTCCAGGACACGTTTCGCTACATCGATCGCCTGCGCCACGTATGGGAGGGAAAGCCCTCTGTACTGGAGGCAGAAGAGCGTACCGGCTTTGCGCGCGCCGCGAATGTGCTTGAGCATTATCGCATCGCCGTAAGCGGACAGGACGCCATCGCCCGTAACATCGCCTCGCGCATGTGGAATATCGCCTCGGCCACAACGGAAAACAGTGGCATGGTGCTAAGCGAGGGCGAAGCTCCCGAGGGCATGGATTTGGTTCTTGAGCTCGCAAGTGACGAGCTCCCAGAGAACGCCGAGCCACGTCCAACCCTCACGCTCGCTCAGTGCAACAACCTTTCCAAGCGTATTAGCACCGCTTTTGAGGCCGCGGCATCCAAGCCCGCACATCTGCGCATCGAACTCACCGGCCTTACGTGCTACAACGGCACGTTCACGTCAAGCGATGCGCAAACCCTTGCTGTGCGTATTCTCGATGGCGTTTGCGCTGCCTTGAGTGATTAGGTAAACTAGATAGGCTGCGATAGCAGCACGTCCGCATTGGGGTATCGTCCAGCGGCAGGACCCCGGTTTTTGGTGCCGGTTACGGGGGTTCGAATCCCTCTACCCCAGCCCTTGTTTTGTTGAGCCCCGGCCATGGCGCCGGGGCTTTTTGCGTCGGGACGGGGATTCGAACCCGCGAGGGTGCGGAGCCGAGCGAACGCGCGAGCGTTGGCCGGCGGAGCACGCAAGGGCGCGACAGCGTCCGCAGCGGACCGGGCGGCGCCAGCCGCACGCAAATCCCTCTACCCCAGCCCTTATCTTGATGAGCCCCGGCCATGGCGCCGGGGCTTTTTGCGTCGGGACGGGGATTCGAACCCGCGAGGGTGCGGAGTCGAGCGAACGCGCGAGCGTTGGCCCCTGATATCCCTCCATGCAGCCCTCGCCCAAAGGATTTTCGACGTCGGATATCCTGGGAAAACACAAACTTCCTGATTTCAGTAGCAGTCCAGCACTTTTGCAAGTAGACACGCTTTTCCAAACTGAAAAGCCCAGGTAAAACTCATCTAAATAGTCTACCTACTCCGCCAAACGCAATACTGCTACTGAAATCAGAAAGTTTCTCAAAGCAAAGGTATTTTTACTCGTGTTATTGGCTCGCCTTCCCGAAAAGACACGAGAAACAGGCGCCATAATCAACCCTTTCGCACCAAATGCTCCACTTCCCCGCAGCTAAAGCTTATCCACATCACGTTGAGGAGCCGCAGAGAGGCAACTGCCGCAATTGTCCAAGGCGTCAAGCGTCATATGCAATGGTATCCTTGTTTGTCCATTGCTCAAACGCACCAACGAACGCTAGGAGTCCTATGGATCTCATTGCTCAGCTTGCTCACGAGCTCAATCTCAAAGTCACCGACGTCGACGCAGCCGTCAAGCTCATCGACGAGGGGAACACCATCCCCTTTATCGCCCGTTACCGCAAAGAAGCGACTGGCGGTATGGACGACGTCGCCCTCCGCGCGCTCAACGAACGCCTGGGTTACCTACGCAATCTTGAGCAGCGTAAAGAGGATGTCATCGCGCTCATCAATGCCCAGGGCAAACTTACGCCCGAGCTGGAACAGCAGATTCGCGAAGCCGAACAGCTCCAGCGCGTCGAGGACCTCTACAAGCCCTATCGCAAGAAGCGCATGACGCGTGCCCAAAAGGCCCGCGAGGCAGGGCTTGAGCCGCTTGCCAACATGATCATTATGCAGGCAAGCCCCAAGGGCGGTGGCTCGGCCATCGAGGCAGCCGCAGCATACATCAATGAGGAAGCCGGCTTCGATACCGCCGAAAAAGCCCTCGCAGGCGCCTGCGATATCGTGGCGGAAATTGTCGCCGAAGACCCAGAGAACGTCGCCGACCTGCGTGCCTTCACCCAAAACACCGCCGATATCGTTGTCGAAGCGACCGACCCCACCGAAAAGACCCCATACGAGCCCTACTATGCCTACGATGAGCCACTGCGTCGCATCCCCAACCACCGTGTTCTCGCCATCGACCGCGGTGAGCGAGAGGGGAAGCTGCGGGTTCGCGTGAACGTCGATAACCAGGCGGCCGTTTCACGCCTGGGAAGCCGTTGGCCGCGTCGACAAGGCGTTTTTGCCCCCATATTCGGCGCCGCTATCGCTGATGGCTACAAACGCCTCATGGCACCTTCACTCGAACGCGAGGCCCGCGCCAAGCTCACCGTGCGCGCTCAAGCCGACGCCATCAACGTGTTTGCAAAAAACCTCGAAGGCCTGCTCTCGGCTCGACCGGTTCGCGGCGCACGCGTGCTGGCACTCGACCCCGGCTACCGCACTGGCTGCAAGGTCGCCGTCATGGACGAGACCGGCAAGCTGCTCGACCACGGCGTCGTCTACCCCACCAAGCCGCGCCACGACGTTGCCGGCACCAAACGCGAGCTGGCTCGCCTGGTCAAAAAGGACAAGGTCAACACCATTGTTATTGGCAACGGCACGGCAAGCCGCGAAACCGAGGAAGTCGTGAGCGAGTTCATCTCCGAGCAGGCGCCCGAGCTTCGCTACACCATCGTCAATGAAGCCGGAGCGTCGGTTTACTCGGCATCCGAGCTGGCGAGCCAGGAATATCCCGATCTTGACGTCACGGTGCGCGGCGCCCTTAGCCTGGGTCACCGTCTGCAAGACCCCCTTGCCGAGCTGGTCAAGATCCCGCCCCAGTCCATTGGCGTTGGTCAGTATCAGCATGACCTCGACCAGGCCGAGCTTTCGTACTCGCTGGGCAATGTTGTAGAAGACGTTGTCAACCGCGTGGGCGTCGATGTAAACACCGCAAGCACAAGCCTGCTGGGCTATGTGTCCGGCATCACGCCAACGGTTGCCCGCAACATCGTTGCCTACCGCGAGGAGAACGGCCCCTTCACCGACCGCACGCAACTCAAGAAGGTCTCGAAGCTCGGCCCCAAGGCGTATCTCAACGCTGCAGGATTCCTACGCATTGCAGATGGCGAAAATCCGCTCGACGCAACAAGCGTCCACCCCGAAAGCTACGCCGTTGCCAACGAGGTACTCAAGCGCGCAGGCGTTAAAGCCGATGAGCTCAAGCGCGGTGGAATCCCCGATATCGAGCGCCGCGTGGGCAGCATCGGCGAGATCGCCGGAGAGCTCGGTTGCGGTATCTTGACGCTCATCGATATCATCGACGAGCTCAAAAAGCCCGGCCGTGACCCCCGCGACGACGCTCCCGAAGTTGTCTTTAGCCGCTCTGCCCTCTCTATCGATGACCTGGAGGCGGGCATGAAGCTTAAAGGTACGGTGCGCAATGTCGTGGACTTTGGCGCGTTTGTCGACATCGGCGTGCATCAAGACGGCTTGGTGCATATCTCCAAGATGGCCAACCGCTTTGTCAAACACCCCAGCGACGTTGTTCGCGTAGGCGATACCGTTGACGTATGGATCGAAAAGGTCGATCGCGAGCGAAAGAAAATCTCGCTCAGCATGATAGAGCCTCGATAACAAAGTGCAAGGCGCCCGCGCTGCAGTTCGGTTTGCAGCGCACCCCCCTTTTATGTGACAAAATAAACCCGTGGACTTTTGTCACATTGCTTAGCTGTTGAGGATGCGGTCAAGGCTGCCGGAGCTTGAGTCGCGATAATCGGCTGAGGTTAGGATCTCCTGTGGGATACGGCCGCCCTCACGCAAGATATTGCGGAACTGCACGCGCGTGACCATGGGCAGATCAGCGATAGCACGCGCGAGATTTTGCGGCACGCCCTGATTCTCGGATGCATGCTCCACCCCGCGACCGTCCTTCAAACGACGCTTGTGAGCCGCCAGCATAGCCTTGTACATACCCGCGTGCATGCGAATCTTCGTATTGTTTGCCGCACGGGCCTGTTCGACGATGCGCGCGCCTTCGCGGTCGATATCGCCCGCATAATACACATAGTCGTACCCATAGCCTATATCGGACAGATAATCGTCCAGCGCATGCGAGACGCTCGCCTTGCAACCACTGCCAAAAATTACGCCGCTCACCCGCACGCCAAAAAGCTTGACAGACGATTTGCCGCGCAGCAGACGCGCGATCTCGTCGTATGTGTCGATATTCTCGACCATGATGAACGGTTTATTGGCGCCGATGCCAAAGAAGCTCGTGAAATGATACGGGCGCGTGGGTGTGATCTTAAGTGCTGCCACGTTAACGCCACGGTCGTTCAGACGCTTGAACAAACGCTCGCCGCGCTTACCATCAAAGGCCTTCTCATCGTTAAAAATTTCAAAGGCGCGCTGACGACGCGAGGCGTACGGGGTATCCATGCCGTCCGTTTGCTCGATCCACGTGGTAATGGCCTCAAAATCATGCGCAAGCTGCTGCTTGGCGTTTTGATGACCGTTTTCGTGCACGGCAGTCTTCGCCATTGGACGATTGTCAACGCGCGTGATCTTGGCATATTGGACGCGATCGCTGTGCGCAACAGCAGAAAGCGGCAACACGGTTGCCACCTTTGCGAGTTGCCCTCGAATCACGCGTACGATAGAGCGAGATTCGGGCCGGACGGAATCGTTCGAGCGATGATCCCCCATTGTCTGGGTCGAAGGCGAATCCTGCTTGTGAGACGACTTGACCGCCTCGGAACGCTCAGGCCTTCCCTTTCGCTTCCTGTTCGCAGGAGTATCCCTTTTTACCGAAGAACGACCCTCCCCCTCCTTAGCGTCCTTATGCTTTCGCTGAGCATCTCGCTCGGCAAAAGCAACGCGATCCCGATGTGCCTCCGCCTGCTTAAATGCTGCGCCTTTCTTTGAGACGGCAGACTCTTTGGGAGCAGATGCTTTTTTCTCGGCAGGAGCGGACGGAGCATCCTGAGCCTGCGGCTGCTGCTTTTTGGGTCCCATGGCGTGAAGTTCTGGCTCTTGGGTCTTCGGTTCGGCGGGCCTTGGCTGCTCGACAGAAGTGTCCTGGGTATCCCGTGATGCTTTCTTGTCCTGCGCGCGACGATGCACGCGCGCTCCTCGGCCCACCTTCGAGACAAAGGGCACTGACGTATCGTTTGGGCTAGCCCGCTCTTCCTTTTGGGCTGCCTCGGAAGGCGCGACGGCGGGCAATTCCTGGTCGCGATGGGTATCCTTGGCTCGAGGTGCCGCGGGCTTCGCTGATCCAGAATCTTTCGCGGACCCGCACGCCGCCGCTGCGGGCACAGCCTGGCCAGCGTCTTTGGCCTCAACAGCAAAAGTCTCAGCAGGCGCCGACTCCTCCTCGACGTCAAAGCCATCGTTTAGATCCTCGGCGCCATCAACAATAATAAGCTCGGAAACCTTTGCGCAAATCGAATAGATAGCAGGGCGCCCATCGACACCGGTCTCATCGATGCGCTCGATAAGACCCGACTTGATGAACTCATCGCGTAGACGCTTGGTATCGATATCCTTATCGATTGAACGGAAAAGCCCGCCCAGTGAGCTCGACTTGATCTTGAGGACCTTACGACCCAACAGACCGCGCGAAATAACGGCTGCCTGCTTGGAGCTCAACGAGGTGAGAGCAGCGATGCGACGCGCCAGCGCATCGACATCGTTTTGATTATCGCTATACAAAGATGAAGACACACAAGCCTCCTCGAAGAAAAACACAAACGTTTCTATGGTACCCCATGGAATCTAAACGAGGCTTCTTACTCGAATGATTCCACGGGGAGTGCGGCACAACAGGACTCTTTGCATGCAATTGGGCGTACCCCGGCACCACGTATCGCCAAAACAAAAAACGCCCGAGTGCGGCTGCAGAGCACTCGGGCGAATATAGCGATGTACGTAAGGTGCGCTCAGACGCGATTAGGCGTTTTGAGCAGCTCCGTCGGCAGGAGCCTCAACGGATGCGCGGCCATACTCGGCGCGGCCCATCTCGGTCCACTCGGGCTCCTCGTCGGGCAGGGAGCCAGCCTCCTTGCCAAAGAGCTCCTTCAGGCAGTTCACGGCAACAATCAGGCCCAGGACCATCAGCAGCACGGCAAAGAGCAGCTGCAGGCCCTTAGTGGCAAGCACGGGCGTCGCAGCGGCGCCGGCAGTTGCCGCGGGGATCGATCCAAACAGACCGTAGGCCTGGATAGCGGCAACGCAGCCCAGGGCGCTCTGTACCAGGGAGGTGAAGGTGCAGACCAGCAGGAACACCACGGGCACGTAGAGCATCCAGCCCTTGCGGCCGGTGCACTTGCAAAACACAGCGAGCGTGATCATGGTCATGCCGCCGAGCAGCTGGTTAGAGGCACCAAACAGCGGCCAGATGTTGGCATAGCCACCAAAGGCCAGAGCAAGGCCGGGAAGCAGGGTCACAACCGTAGCGAACCAGGGGTTGCCCAAAACCCTCATGACACCGGTCTTGGCATTGATTGCCAAAGCGTCATTGGTCTTGGCAAAGAACTCGGAGAACGAGGTGCGGGCGATGCGGGCAACGGCGTCGAGCGAGGTCAGGGCAAGGGCCGAGACGTTCATGGTCATGAACACGGTGGCAACAGTCTGGTCGACGCCAAAAGACGTCATGCCGCGAGCGATGCCGGCAGCGAAGATCTGAAACGGGGTGGAGGCAAGGCCGCCATTGGCAACGTTCACCGTGCCGGTACCGGCGGTATTCATCGAGGAGAACATGATGCCGGCGACAACGATGGCGAGGACGCCCACAAAGGACTCAACGATCATGGCGCCGTAGCCAACCTTGACGGCGTCGGCCTCCTTCTCGACCTGTTTGGAAGAGGTGCCGGAAGACACGAGGCTATGGAAGCCGGAAAGCGCGCCGCAGGCAACGGAAACAAACAGGATGGGGAACATCATGCCAGAAGCAGTGGAGAAACCGGTAAACACAGGAGCGGTGATGGTTGCCTGACCCTGAGCGCCCAGGACAAAGATGCCCAGAACAGCACAGACAATCATGACGATCATCATGATCGAAGTGAGATAGTCGCGCGGGGTCTTGAGCACGTTGATGGGCATAGCACCGGCAAAGACCAGGTAGACCATAACGACAGCAAACCACTGGAACTTGTCAAGATACACCGGGAACTGCATACCCACGGCAAACATCAAAACCATCAACACCATACCGGTGGCAAACTCGGCAACGCCGGTAAGGTTGAACTTCTTCTGTGCGTAACCAAAAGCGATGGCAACAAACGTAAAGAGGATGGAAATGGTGCCTGCACATCCAGCAGCATAGGACTTGGTAAAGTCAACGGCGGCAGTAGCTACGCCATCTGCGCCCATAACCGGGGTGAACTTGAAGGTGCCGCACACCATGTCGGTGAAAGCTGCAATGACGATGATGCAGAACAGCCAGCAGAACAGGAGGAACAGACGACGACCGGTCTTGCCGATGTACTTCTCGATGAGCTGAGCCAGCGACTTGCCGTTGTTTTTCATCGAGGCATACAGGGCGCCAAAGTCATGTACGGCACCAAAGAAGATGCCGCCCACGAGCACCCACAGCACAACGGGCAGCCAGCCAAAGGCCATGGCCACGATGGTGCCCGTGACAGGGCCTGCACCGCAGATCGAGCTGAACTGATGCGAAAACGCGGTGAATGCAGAGACGGGCGAGAAGTTCTTGCCGTCCTTCATGCGCTTGGCAGGAGTAAGGGCCTCCCTATCGACGCCCCACGTATTGGCCAACCAGCGTCCGTACCCGAGATAGCCGCAGGCGAGAACCGCCGCGCACACGAGCATGACTACAACTCCGTTCATACTATCCTTCCTTCTGAGGTTTCCCCAACACTTTCGATTTCGATAAAAAACGAGGGCCGTCGAATCGAAAATCGACGGCCCTCGTCTTTTATCAGCCGCCCGCATGTGGCACGGGCTGACTGTTTATCGCCAACCCGCGCTAAATAATAATTACGCTGATAATGTGTAGCTGGCTCATAAACATGCTGTGGCATTCCTCTACAAAGCGATGGGCTCTGTTGAATTCCCATCTCCCTACGTTACATTTATGCAGTCTACGCTTTAGTTCAACGAAGTCAAGCTTGGCTTTAATTGTTTCGTAAGCGTTTCGTCGGACCGCACACCGCCAGTTTAGATAAAGCTGCGCGGCTGGGCTTCCCATGTGCCCTCATGCCGTACCCCCACTCAAACGTAGCCTTCATCCCAAGCGCGCTTACCAACCCCTTACTTTCGATTTTTCTTTCTTATCTTTCGAGTTATTGATGGGCTTCGTTTTCGTTTCAAACAAAAAGGGGCCGGAAATTACTTCCGGCCCCCAGAGGCAAGATATCGATTAGCGATTAACTCATCAGTGCATTGGCGATCTCGCCCGCAACGCTATCGGCCTCGGCCCAGTTGCCGTCCTTATCGCGCTCGCACTCAAGGTCCACATCGATCTTGCGCGTCTTGACACCACGGATGGCATCCATCATCAGCTTACCGACCTTCTTGTACATATCGTCCTCGCTCAAACCTGCATAGTTGTTGGGATCGCTCTTAAAGTCATCGGCTGCCTGCCCCAAAGCCGCCATCACGTCCTTCATGGACTTAGAGGTAAGCGTCACGTGCGCAACGGCGGTACCGTCTTTCTCGTTAACATCGACTGCGGTGATTTTGTAGGCAAAGCCATCAAACAAAACGTTAACGAACTCCTTGGCATCGATACCGAACGTAGAGAGACCGGCTTCGTTCTCAATATCGCTGACCATCTCGTCCCAATCGTCACCCTTCTTGTTGACGATCATATCGAACTCTTCGGACAGGCCCTTTCGAATGACCTCCTCCGACGAAGGACCGTTGTTGCAGGCGCACAGCGCGAACATGCTCAGCGCAGCAATCAGAATAAGCGCGAGCGTCGTGAGTTTCTTTTTCATCGTTCCCCCAAACGTAGTCGCGGGCCCGCCATGGCACTCCCCATGTTCCCCCCAAGCCCATTTACACACTGGCCTGAGAATACCAGACCACCTCTTTAAAATGAGTGATTGCACAACATTATTCGGGGAGTGGCCGGGTCTTTACCGAGCCATTAAAAAGCGGACCCCCCGAATACGGAACGTCCGCTTAGCATCCAATTGGCAACAGGCGCAGATGCTACTCCTTGGCGCCATACTGCTCGTAGTACGCGTCGATAGCCGCCTTGAGGGTATCATCGATAACCACTTTGCCGTCAATCTCGTGGTTGTAGAGCACCTCGACAACCTCGGCCATCGAAACGATGCTCGCCACGGGGAAGCCGTACTTGGCCTCGATTTCCTTCTGCGCCGTGGTGACACCCCCCTTGCCCACTTCCATGCGGTTGAGGGAGACGATCAAGCCGCGGATCTCAACATCGGCAGCAGCCTTGACCTTGGGGTAGGTCTCGTCGATTGACTTACCGGACGTGGTCACGTCCTCGACCATCACCACACGGTCGCCGTCCTTGGGTTCATAGCCCAGCAGGTTGCCCTTGTCGGCACCGTGGTCCTTGGCTTCCTTGCGGTCGCAGCAGTATTTGACCTCCTTGCCATACAGCTCGTGATAGGCAATGGCGGTCACCACGGCCAGGGGAATGCCCTTGTAAGCAGGTCCAAATAGCACGTCGAAGTCGTCGCCAAAGTTATCGTGAATGGCCTGCGCATAGTACTCGCCCAGACGCTTGAGCTGACTGCCCGTCACGTAAGCACCGGCGTTCATGAAGAACGGCGATTGACGACCGCTCTTGAGCGTGAACTCGCCAAACTTGAGCACGTCGGACTCGACCATAAACTTGATGAACTCTTGCTTGTAAGCCTCCATGCGAAGCTCCCTTCGGTTTGCGAGCGAATCTGCTGCCCATGATACCAGTGAATAGCAGACGGGGCGGCAACGTTTAGCGTCACCGCCCCGCCTTGGTCTTTATCTCACAAACCGCGTGCTATCCGCTATAGCGCGAAAGAAATGCACGGGCGCGCTCATGCTGCGGAGAGCCCAACACCTGGGCAGGCGAGCCCTCTTCTACGATCAAGCCGCCATCCATAAAGACCACGCGGTCGGCAACATCGTGGGCAAAAGCCATCTCGTGTGTGACGATGATCATCGTCGTGTCCTCGTCTGCAAGCTGACGAATCACCTTGAGCACCTCGCCCGTCAGCTCGGGGTCAAGCGCACTGGTAGGCTCGTCAAAAAAGAGAATGTCGGGATTGAGGCACAGAGCGCGTGCGATGCTTGCGCGCTGCTGCTGGCCGCCGGAAAGCTGGCAGGGGACCTTGTTTTCACAGCCCTCAAGGCCCATCTTGGCGATAAGCGCCCGGGCCTGCGCCTCCACCTCTGAGCGCGAACGCTTTTGCACGGCAATGGGAGCGTCGCAGATATTGCGCATCACCGTCATGTGCGGGAAGAGATTGTAGCCCTGAAACACCAGGCCAAAGCGACTCTTTGCCGCGCGAAGATCGGCGCCCTTGGCATAGGTGACCGTACCGCCCTCCGAAGAAGCGACCGTCAGGTCACCATAGCGCAGCGACCCCGCATCGATGGTCTCGAGCGTGGTGGCACAGCGCAACAGCGTCGATTTGCCGCCACCCGAAGGCCCGATAATGGCCACGGCCTCACCAGGACGTACGGAAAGCGAGATATCGCGCAAAACGCAGGTCTTGCCAAAGGATTTACTCACGTGCTCCATCGAGAAGACAGGAGCCGCACAGCGATTGGAATCGGTCATCGTTGCCCCCTATCAGTCGTGGTAATAATCGAGCTTTTTCTCCAGCGCACCCATAACGACCTCGACCAAGAAGTTGAAGCCCCAGTAGAACGCTGCAGAAATGGCAAAGGGCACCATGCTTACCTGCGAGGCGACAAGCGCCTTTGCGGTCGAGAACATCTCGGCCACGCCAATTGCGAAGGCAAGCGACGTATCCTTGACGAGCGTAATTACCTCGTTGCCCATAGCCGGCAGGATGCGCTTGACCACCTGGGGCAGCACGATGCGGAAAAACGTCTGCACCTTGGTGTAGCCCAAAACTTCAGCCGCTTCGTACTGGCCGCGCGGAATGGACTGAATGCCCGAACGGTAAATCTCGGCAAAATAGGCAGCGTAGTTGATGATAAAAGCGACGATGCACGCGTACCACTTGGAATCCGGCGTTAAGCGAATACCAAAAACGTAGTACGGCGCAAAATAGATAGCGAACATCTGCAACATCAGCGGCGTGCCGCGCATAACGGAGATGTAGATGCGCGCAAGAAGCGCGAGCGGGCGAATCTTGCTCATACGCGCAAGCGCCACGGGCACCGCCAGGGGGATCGACCCCACGAGCGTCAGCACAAAGATCTGCAGTGTCGTACCAAAACCCGAGAGCAACATTCCCGACATCGTTGTGATATCCATGCTCCACCTTTCTATAGACACGCAACTCCCGATGCCGACCAGCCGGCATCGGGAGCGCAGTCCACCCATTGCGGGCACCCAGACGAGTGCCCCGAATGAGGCAATCCTTACTTAAGCACCCAGTTATCGTAGCTAATGCCGTAATCCGCGTACTTCTTGCACAGATCCTTGACAAAACCGTCCCTGTCCATTTCCTTCAGGGTCTCGGTGACCTTGGAGGCAAGGGCATCATCGCCCTTCTTGAAGCCCACGGCGTAGTGCTCTTCGGAGAGCTTCTTGTCGAGCTGCACGTACTCGTCGGGCTTTGCGGCAAGCTGGTACTGAGCAATCGAGAGGTCGCAGGCAACCGCGTCGACGGCACCGGACTCAAGCTGCATGAAAGCCGTGTCGTAGTCGCCGATGGTCTCGAGGGATGCAAAGGTGGCGGCAAGGTCGGCCTTATCGCCGTTCAAAACGTCCTCTGCGGCAGAATCGGTCTGGGTAATGACGGTCTTGCCGGCAAGGTCGTCCAGGCTCTTGATGCCGCTATCCTTCTTGACCACGATCACCTGGCCGTTGAGCATATAGGGATCGGAGAAGGTATAGTCGTCCTCGCGACCCTCCATGGTAAAGCCGTTCCAGATGCAGTTGATGGCACCGGAGTTAAGCAGGCTGTCCTTGGCATCCCAGTCGATGGGCTCGAGCTTAAGCTCCCAGCCGCAACGCTTGGCAACCTCGGTGGCAAGCTCGATATCGAAACCGGTGAACTTGCCGTCATCTCCCACAAAGCCATAGGGAGGATAGGACTGATCAAAGCCAACCGTCAGGGTCTTGATGTCTGCGGAATCATCGCTGCCGGCAGAAGCGGAGCCAGCAGCGGAGCCCGCCGTCTGGGCAGACGTGCCACCGCAGCCAACCAGAGCAAAGGCGGCAACAAGCGCAAACGCGCATGCAGCAAAAGCCATAAAGCGCTTCTTGTTCATGGGTAATCCTCAATCTCATCACAATGCCGGCAACTTCGCGCTTCCCGCGCATAAACCGCCGGCCTCTTTCGTAACGCGTTTCACTTTAGCCTAGTGGAGTGTATGACGCAAGGAATTACTCTATTCAAGTGGAGAAAAAACGACACGCAGCGTTAAAAAACAGCGGGGTCGCAGCTCAACGCCACAACCCCGCTTCCGCTCGATTGTTACAAGATAAATACGTTAGCCCCTAAAGCCGTCTTCAAAGGGAACCTTCTCGGCCGAACGACGCTTGCCTACCACCACGGCGCCAACGCCCGAAAGCGAGAGCGCTGCAGAGACCGCAAGACCGATCGTGCTGGCGTCCGCCGTCGCGGGAAGCTTCTCGACCTCGTCCGACTTCGTATCGGCTTTGCCGGCACCGTCCTTGGCCTTGCCCTGGCCGTTGACGCTCTTGTCGCCCCGGCCTTTGCCGCCATCGTCTTTCGAATCGGCACCGTCTTTACCGCCATCTGGCTTTTCGCCCGCGCTCGGCAGCGAAGTGGAGCCCGAAGACGGCGCATCCGCATTGGAGGGACTTCCGTTGCCAGAGGCATCTCCGCTCGCCGCGCCGCCATTGGCGTCCCCGGCCTCGCCGTCAGAGTTTCCACCGGCATCCACGGAACTGTTCGAACCCGTCGCGCCGCCCGACGGAGCGCCGCTCGGGGCGTCCGAGCTCGAGCCACCGCTCGATGCCGATCCGTTGCCGGAATCAGCGCCGCTACCCGCATCTGGCGAGGAAGTGGACCCCGTGCCCGTATCGGTAGAAGGAGCGTTCGGAGAGCCTGTCGTGCTGCCACCCGCAGGCGTTGTGATGGCGCCGCCGGCAGCAGAAGAACCACCGCCCGCGCCCTGAGACGGCTGACCGGTAGAGCCCGAGCCGGAACCCGCGTCGCTATCGGAGCCCGCACCGGAACCCGAGCCATTGTTGGAATCCGAACCGGCACCGGAACCCGAACCGGCACCGGCGTCGGAGCCCGTATCGGAGCCCGAGCCCGATGCGTCTTTATTCGCGTCGTTTTCGGCCTTGTGCTGGGCCAGATATGTCAGGCACGTCTTCTTTTCGCGCTCATAACGATTCGCATAGCTTGCGGCATACTGATTGGTCGACGTATTGGTCATATAGTCGATCAACGCATCACAGATAGCAGTCACGGCCTGCTCGTCGGACATATCGTTGGAAAGATCGGCCATCTTGAAGAACTTCTGGCAGCCACCCGAGCCAAACAGGTTATTCATGCCCCAGCACAAGCCCTTAAGGCAGTCGGCACGGCCCGAAAGGTCAAGCCCGTACTTGCGCACGATGCGCTCGACCGGCAGGTAATACTCCTGATATCCATATGCATCCTGGAGTGCCGAAAACTCTTGCGAATCGGCAGTATACGCGGCATGCCAGGCGTCCTCGGCAAGCTGGCCCAGCTCGGTAAGCTTGTGAGTCTTTTTGTCGTAAATCACGTCATCGACGTTGCGCTTAAGTTCGCTACCGCGGTCGATGACCGCCTTGAACATGCCGTACTTCTGAGGATTGTAGTTGTAGCACTCCTGCATGAAGTCGACGAGCGCATAGCGACGATCAAACTGGTAGAAACCCATGGCATGATAGCCGTCGCCATAGCTAAAGCCCAGATTGTAATTGCTGCCACTCTCGTTTTCGGCAAAGTACTTCATCTCAGAGGAAAGCGCCTTGGGCTGCAGGCTCGAGGAACTCGTCGCCATCATCGAATTGAAAGAGAGCGTCATAACAGACGAGGGGTCCACGGCTTCCGAATACTCATCGGCGGGATCGTAATCCGAGGGAGCGGGCTGCTTTGCGTCGACATCGGTGATGGGATCGGCGTTGGCATTGCCGGCGATATCCTGCTGCTGGACGGTATCGGTCTGTGCAAACAGGGGAATAGGTGCCGCCACGCCCAGTGTGAGCGAAAGTGCGAGTCCGGCAACGATAGCCTGATGCTTAGGCTTCATGGTTCCTCCTTGGTTCTGCGTTCCCTTTTGCGGGAATGGGTTCATTTGGTGTGCGGTTGCGTCAGAGCGCAAGAGGTATATCTAGTATGTTGAATCTCGCTCGGTTTTGCAATCCCCTGTCAACATGCGGCGCAAGTAAAGGATGCATGTACACCTTCTGTGCGCCGCACGCCAACAAAACGAGGTATTAAAAGCCGCAAATAACCTCGGAAGTCATACGCGAAATGACCTCGACGGCAACACGGGCCGACTCGATTACGTCGTCGATGGCGCAAATCGAGGTAGCCGTGTGGATATATCGGCAGGGCACGCCCGAAACCACGCACGGCACATCCATAAGATGCACGGGACCGCCATCGGTGCCACCGCCCTCGCGCACGCTCTCCTGCACGCGCAGCCCCGCTGCCTCGGCGGCATCCAACACAAAGCGCTGATACCGAGGATTCGTGATCATGCAGCGGTCAAAATGCCTGAACATAGGCCCGCCATGAAGCGCCGTCTGCACCTCATCGGGAGCCAAGAAGGTATCGTCTGCAGGACAGCCCTCGAACATGTACGCAACATCTGGATCGAGCGTCCGCGCTGCTGCCGCCACGCCGCGCTCCCCCACTTCCTCCTGAGCGGAAACGGATGCGACCACGTCGACGGACAGGTCGTCGCGAGAAGCAAGCTCGCGCAGGGCGATCAGCATCGCCGCCACGCCCGCGCGGCAGTCAAACGCCTTGCCCACCGCGATGCCGCGCTCGGCATCAAAGGTAAACTGCGTCGCCACGACAAAAGGCTCGCCGATGCGCAGGAAAAAGCGCTCGCGTGCCTCCTCGGCGCTTGTCGCACCCACATCGAGAATCATCTCGGGCGCTACATGGGCGGCTTTCTCGGCAGCACTGGTAAAATGCGGCGGCTTGACGCCAATGGTACCGTGCAGCCATTCGCCCCGGGCATTGCGCACCAGCACGTCCTGGCCGCAAAGGGCCCCTTCGGGAAAACGCCCCAGTGTCACAAACCCCATGGTTCCATTTGCGCGAATGGTGCGCACCATGCCGCCCACTTCGTCGCCATGGGCATCCATCATCACGCGCGGACGAGCACGGTCGCCATCAATCCCTGTGCCGTTCGGCACAATCAAGCCATCACGCAGCGTGTTTTCTTCCACCGTGGCCCATCCGTCGCAAAAGTCGCGGACCACGTCGATGACCTCATCCTCAAAACCCGAAGGACCCTTGGCATTGGAGAGGCGCTCGAGCAGCCGAACCACCTCGTTGCGATCGATCTTCATTGCTGTCCTTTCAACAAAAACGACTCCCGCAGGCCTGCGCCGGCGGGAGTCGAGCATGCAAACGCTATTGGTAAATCTACCTTAGCAGACCTTGAAGACCCAGTTGTGCTTATCCTCAACGGCACCATCCTGGATGCCGGTGAGCGTCTCGCGCAGCTTCTTCATCACCGGGCCGCACTCGGTGTGGCCGGCGGGGAAAACGACCGTCTCGTCGGCACCGTAGACCTTGTTGTCGATCTCGCCTACCGGGGAGATAACAGCTGCGGTACCGCACATGCCGCACTCGGAGAACTTGCCCGAGACGACCTCTGCCCACTCCACCGGGCGCTCGTCCACCGTCATGCCCAGGTCCTGGGCCACCTGCACAAGGGAGCGACGGGTGATGGAGGGCAAGATGGAGTTGGTGTGGCTCTTGGGAACCACAAGGGTGTTGCCGTCGACGAACAGCACGTTGGCGCCGCCGGTCTCCTCAACGTAGGTACGGGACTCGGAATCGAGATACAGGTTGTCGGCGTAACCCTGAGCGTGAGCCTCGACGGAAGGCTTGAGGCTCATAGCGTAGTTGAGGCCGGCCTTGATGTTGCCGGTGCCGTGGGGTGCAGCACGGTCGTAATCGGAAATACGCAGCTTGACGGCCTTAAGGCCACCCTTGTAGTACGGGCCAACTGGCGTGACGAGGATGCGGAACGTGTACTCAGGAGCAGGAGCGACACCAATCACGTTGCCGGAGCCGATCATAAACGGGCGGACATAGAGCGTAGCGCCCGAGCCAAAGGGCGGAACCCACGCGGCATTAGCGGTAACGACCTGCTTAACGGCCTCGACAAAGCGGTCAACGGGGAACGGGGGCATCTCGAGGCGCTGGGCAGAGTCATACATGCGCTGTGCGTTCTGGTCGGGGCGGAAGCACACGACGCTGCCGTCCTGAGTGGTATATGCCTTGAGGCCCTCGAAGACCTCCTGGCAGTAATGGAAAATGCCGCCGCACTCGGAAACATGCAGGGTGTGGTCGGACGTCAGGCCGCCCTCGTCCCACTCGCCATCCTTCCAATGTGCCTCGTAGCTGTAGTCGGTCTGCATGTAATTGAAGCCGATGTTGCCCCAATCCAGATCCTTCTTCTCAACGGTCATACTGTGCTCCTTCTCTTGCAATAGTCCACGCGCCGCGTCGGCATTTGGACCACGCATGCCTGCAGCACATGTGTGGGTTTCTCGCCAAGACGGTCGCATGTTGGGCATTCTACTCCCACCACCGACCTATGGCACATTTTCGTTCGTTTGAGGACAAACGAAATACAACCGTAACGTTTCGCACGCGGAGTTGCCCGTACAAGCATAGACGCCCACCTCATGAGGGGCTGATGTTCCAATACGCATCGAGAGGATAGGGTGACATGCGGCTATCCAGCGCCAGCGCCGCCACATGGCGCTTTGTGGTCGCAACAATCTCTATACTGAAGGTAAGCATCCCGATGTTGCAACGACAAGGAGAGCCGCATATGACCGTCACCATGGAAAAAGAGCACCTGACCGAAGACCTGCTCAAGCGGCTGCTCGCGAGTTCGAGCGTCGAGAGCTATCTCTATACACATGAGACGGTCAGCACGACGCTGACGGAATTTCTTCGCGAGCTCATCGATGCCCGCAGACTCAAAAGATCCGAGGTTGCGCGCGAATCGGGTCTCAACCCCACAGTGGTGTACGACATTTTCGCTGGCAAGAGCAAACCCGGACGCGACCACGCTATCATGCTGGCGCTCGGCATCGGCTGCACACTCCGCGAAACGCAGCGTCTCTTAAGACTCGATAGCGTTGCCGAACTCTGGTGCAAGAACCGCCGCGATGCCATCGTCATCTGGTGTATCGAACACGGCATGAGTCGCGCCTGCACCGACGATGAGCTCTACCGTCTAGGCGAAAGAACGCTTCTGGGAACAAATTCGCTCAGATAGAATTCTCTGGATGTCGACCTGCGTCCCCCATCGCCCCCTGCATCGCCCCTTGCGATTCAGTTGCCAACTGAACAAACAAAGCAGTCGTTGTCATATCATTTTTGAGGCTTTTGCCCAGTTAACATGAAGGGAGGACGGCTTGAACGACAGCCAGCTCATGCATGCCATGAGCATTGACGATACCTATCGCGTCGAGCAGGTGCTCGCGCGCGGCGAAGGCGGTATTACCGAACTCGTCACAATCGACGGAGCCGGTCCCTTCGTGCGAAAAAAGATGCGGCAAGAACTCGCCCGCCGCAATGTTTGGTCGGCACTCACCGAATGCAGCTCGCCTCGCCTCCCCCGAGTCGAGGCCACCTACGAGCTGCCCGAGCACTTTGTTGTCGTATACGATTTCGTTCCGGGTCAATCGCTTTCCAAGCGTATCGAGCAAAGCGGTCCGCTAACCCCAAAAGATGCCACATCGCTTGGAATCGAGCTCTGCGAAGCAGCCGGAGAGCTTCACAAGCACGGCATTATCCACCGCGACATCTCTCCCAACAACATCGTAATCGCCGCGGACGGAGCACACCTCATCGACCTTGGTATTGCCCGTATGCGCGTTGAAGGGGCGAGCAAAGATACAACCTCTCTTGGAACCTGGGGATACGCCTCACCCGAACAATACGGCTTTGCCCAAACCGACGCGCGAAGCGATGTCTACTCGATCGGACGCATCCTTGGCTTTGCGCTCACGGGTATCCGACCAGATGACGAGGCCTACGAGCACGCGCTAGAAGATGCTCTCAAAGGCGCATCTGCAAAGCTCGAGCACGCCATCAGGCGCGCATGCTCTTTTGAGCCAAGTGCGCGATTCCAATCTGCAACCGAGATGGCAGAGGAGCTCACCGGTTTACCTTGTCCGGAAAGCGGCAAGCGTTGCCCCAACACAGGTGAACAAACCGCCAGCGCCAATATGCAGGCACAATCGCAGAAACCAAAGGCGACCTCTGTCGAATCCAAGTCGCAGGTCGCCAGCCGCCTTCTGTTCAGAATAGTTCTTGCCTGCGTGATACTCGCCGGGCTGTTAGCAATCGGCGGGATTGCCATTTCGTCCTTCCAGGCCGCTCGGGAAAAGAGCAGCAGCCCCGCATCCTCGTCACAAAACAGCCAGCCCAGCGGTGCCTCGACCGCGGGCAAGGCAAATGCGGCGAGCAATGCAGACAACTGGACTGCCGAGCTCTCAATCGTTGAGTCCGGCTGGTCTGCAGGTGAGGGTGGATACGTCCATTTTGGCATCGGGCTCAAAAACTCCAATGGGTCCGCCGCCATCGCATTCCCCACCGTTAAGATCTACGGATACGACGCAAACGACAACGTGATCTTTACGGACGAAAAAATCTACAGCGCCATCGAGCCCGGCCAGACCGTCTACTTTGGCGACCAGACGGGAAACGGCATCATCCCCGCTCGTATAGAATTCGAGGCCGTCCAGCCCAGCGGCGTCGCGCTCGCCACCCCCACCGAAGCACCGACGTACAAAATCTTCGATAACGGCGAGTCCGATGGGGCCGACGACATGCATTCGTTCTCGGCAAAACTCAAACTCCAAAGCGCCCCGAGCGATTTTGATAAGACCCAGGTCTTTCTATCGGCCATCCTGCGTGACAAGCAGGGCGCGATCGTTGCCGGCTACAACAATTTCACCGATTGTCCCGCCGTTGGTTCCACGGTCCCCGTTTCGATAGACGTCCATAATCCACCCGAGCACGCAAGCTGCGATATATACGCCGCTCAGTGGTAGGTCAGCCGCACCGCGAATAATCACATAGAGCGGCCGCGAGACAACGCCGCGCTACTCTTTTTTACAGTCCAAGAATCTCGTGCTTCTTGGCATCGAACTCCTCTTGCGTCAAAATCCCCGCGTCGAGCAGCTCTTTGAATTTCTTGATGGCTTCGACTTGATCCTCGAGCGTTCGAGAAGCTCCGGCGTCATCCTCCGCCGAGCCTTTGCGTGGCGCTCCGCCTGAAGACAAACCCTCGCCCGCAGCGCTTTCAACAGAAGCATTGCGTGGATTGAGCATCCCCGCCAAACCCATCCCAAACATCATGCCGCCCGCGTCGCCAAACCCGTTGTCGCGCACGCCCTCGGCAATCATTTGCTGAGCGGCAACGTCCGCCGCCTGCTTGGAAACCCCCTCATAGGCGCTAACATCAAGCTTCTTTTTCGCATAACTCTTGATAAGCTCACGCGAATCATCGGAAAACTCAATGTTTTCAATCGCGACCTGTACGAGCCTTATGCCAAAGCGATCTTCCCACGTCCCCGCATTGTCCTCCTCGTCCAGGATCGTGCGGCGAATCTCGTTAACATGAGAAGGCAGCTGCGAGATCCGGACCTCAGACGACAGCGTGTTCGTGGCGACAATGAGTGAAGCCAGAAATTCTGCAATCAACATGCTTCGCGCGCTCTGATCGTCAAGCGAGTAGCTGTAGATGTTCGCAGGAAGGAAATTCCTGATGAAGCGCTCGGCATCTACCACCTGGAGCGACAGCTGACCATATGCAAAGACCTCGAGGTCGGCGCCGTAAAACAAATCGTTATATACGAGAGGCCCGCGCGTACCAAACTTGATGCCGCGAATCTCGCGCAAGTTAACAAACGCAACGCGTTTCTGCGATGGCGACATGCCTGCATAGCCAACACGGCGAGCGGCTTGACCGAGAACCATCTTTAAGACGCCCTGCTCTTCGCGGTCGTGGTCATCAAAAACCGAAGCCTCGCCATCGCGATACTCAAAACCACCTGGCTCGGTTATAACCTGCTCAATGCCCGCCTGGCTAAAGATGAACGCCGCGGTGTTCTCGGGAACAAAAATGAGCGAGCCGTTGGACAGCACATCATTCGATCCATAGTTTCCACCGCGCCCGTTTTGCCCCACCTTACGCACTCCCGGAGCGACAACGACGTGCTCGTCAAAATGACCAGCCGTGACGATGTCTTTCCATTGATCGGCAAGAACGCCACCAAGCGAGTCAATTGCAACATTCACAATACCCACGGTTACCTCACCCTACAGCACAAACTTGGTATCGCAGTACGGACACGTGACACCCTGACCTTTGCGCCCAGCAACAGGGGCATGACATCCTGGACATTTTGCCGTTGCCTTCGCCGCCATCTTTTCGGCGCCGGGCTTTTGCGTCTTCAGGGAGGCGCCCAGGACGCTACCAATCGAGTCACCAACCGCTCCGACAACGCCCACAGCGCCGTCGACAAAATCCGCTATCTCTGCCGCCGCGCCCGATGGGAGCTCGGACGTATCGATTGAATCAATGTTGCCGGCCGCTGCGCGGCGCACACTTTCTGCCCAACGATCGGCAAGACGTTTACCACCTTCGGTAAAGCTCACCGTGATGGTCTCTCCCGAAAACGCAACTCTCAGTACCGGCGTGGTTTTCACACGCGCGGCAACAGCCTGGGGGACATCCATCGAGCACAGAATCGAATCGAGCGGACAGCGTTTGAGATACCGGCGAGTCTTGAACAGGCCCTCGGAAACTGTCGTCGCCAGAATAAGATTCATATTAGTGAGCACGATCTCATCGAGCGCCTCGCTGCTGGAACCAACGCCCAAGCGAACGTTCGAGGTTTGCATGATGATGAGTTCGCCGGGTGCCAAATTGTACTCGTCCACGCTATCTTCCCTCGTCCAACGTTTTTCTCCCATCCTAACCACCGGCCAAATAATTGCATCAGCTGCCAACTGAATTTCCCCGCGGATTCAGTTGGTAGCTGATGTAATCAATGCAGCCCACAGCCACAATTCGAAGCAGCGTCATCCACATCAAGGGAAGGAACAACTATGGATTGGGAAACTGCAGGTAGCGAGGCTAATAGCATCCCCCAAACGGTATCGACGCCCGATGGTAAGCCGCCAAAAGGCAAGAAGAAATGGCCGATGATCGTAGGCATCATTGTCGTTTTGCTTATTGTTGCAAGGATTGCTTCTTGTGCCGGCATGGGCAAGTCAAAAAACGAAGTCCGAACGTTCACGTGGCCAACGAGCGGCATTGCTACCGAACTGCCAAAACCTAAGACAAACAAGGGCGAGATCAGCAGCAATAGCGATGACCATTTCTATGCAACGCTGCAAGAAGTAGCGCCTTCTGATTACAACGATTACATCAAAGCTTGTAAGGATGAGGGCTACACCGATTTTTCCGGAGAAGGAACCGATTACTTTAAAGCCAAAGCTCCGAGCGGCGCCGAGCTCAGCCTCTCGTTTGACAGTGGAGACAAAACCCTCACCATCTCACTGAGCAAGGCTCAAGAGTCAAACGACGATGCCGCCGACACAGGCAACGAAAGCTCCACCGACAGCCCTGCTGATAGCCCCGAGGATACCTCGGCTACATCCTCGTCCGACTTCCGTTCCCTGATGGACGGCTATGAGCAGTTTATGAACAGCTACGTTGAGTTCATGAAAAAGTACAAGGATTCAGACGACACCACCTCGATGCTTGCTGACTACGGATCGATGATGCAGCAATACAGCGATTGGTCGAAAAAATTTGAAGACGTCGATGAAAGCACGCTGTCTGCCGAGGACCAAGCTTATTACCTGGAAGTCCAAGGGCGCGTTGTGCAGAAGCTGAGTGAAATCCAGTAACTACAAGTTAAATGCCGCGCACCAAGCGAGCAACAAAAAGATCCGTCATCCAGCGATGGCGGATCTTTTTTCACACCGATTGGTTTTACAATACCTTACGCGTTTTTCTTGCCAAACTTTGCCTTGAGCAGGCCCACAACCGTTGGGACAACAGAGACGGCAACGATGCCTACGATCAGCAGCTCAAAATGCTCCTGTACAAAAGGGATGCCGCCAAAGAAGAATCCCAGCAGCGTGAAGACCGTGGACCAGGTAATACCGCCCAGCACGTTAAAGAGGACGAAGGAGTGCCACTTCATGCCGCCTACGCCAGCGAGAAATGGCACGAACGTGCGGATGAATGGGAAAAAACGACCCAAGAAGATGGCCAGATGGCCCCATTTGTCGAGGAATGCCTCGGACTTTTCGATACGCTCGGGCGTCATGACCTTGACCTTGCCCGAAGCGATGATCTTCTTGCCAAAGAAGTGGCCGATCATGAAGTTGCACTGGTCGCCCAAAATCGCTGCGCACCATGCCACCGCGAGCAGCGTGAAAATATTGAAGCTGCCATCGGCGGCAAAGCAGCCGCTTGCAAACAGCAGCGAATCGCCGGGCAAAAAGGGCATGAAGACCACACCGGTCTCGATGAAGATAATCAAGAAGATAAAGCCATAAGCCGTGAGCGGGCCCGCTGCGATCCAGGCAGAAATCGCCGTACGCGGGTCTTTAAGCAGCTCGACGATCGTATTGATGAAATCCATGGAGTAAAACCTCTCTGCTTTGGGCGCGGAATACGTCCAAGCAAAAAAGTATACGTGCGGCGGCACCGCGTAACAAAAGTCCAACGCGATTAGCAGCAACTATGCATAAGTAACAGGTGTAGCCGTCGGATGCGTCATGCTTTATAACCATGCGGCCGCTAACACTATTGATTGCTTTAACTATGCGATCTACACGACCAGCCGCTTTTTGCACGAATGCTATCTAAAACATTCCTTGCGTCTGATGTCCTCCCCTCATAAAGATCAGCGCAACCACGCGCCAGGCCTTGATGAATAACCATTTCGCGCCTTTGGCCACTTTCTACAATCGACATTGTCCGGCCAAAAGAACCCTCATCCATCGAGGCCACGTTTGCCTCTCTATCGCACATGGGAACAACAGGCCCTTGAGCCAGCCTTGGCTCATCAATAGAAACCATTCGATTTCGACTAAGCTCCAAAAGTAACGAGATGACTGACATAGCGGCCTCTTTCTGCATGATGTCACGCCTGCGATAAAAATAGCGCAGACACGGCGCTATATCAAAGCGTCCAATGTCCCGCATAAACAACGGAACAGTGCGGTCGGCTTGCAAACAAATGCACGCCCGCGCACTGCCCCGTTCGTATTCATGCAAGCTGTGGCCACTCAGCGCTTACAGGCCAACATAATCTGCACCGTGCGCGGCTTGCTCGGAAGTAAAGCCCTCGAATTCAAGCTGGCTAATAAGTCCGCTACGCGAAAAGCCCATGAAGCTCATATAGCTCTTCGCCTTCTGCTCAACTTGCTTCATCCAATCTGCACCGCAATGATCGGCGGCAAACGTTGCGTCAGCATTTGAAAAGCCTTCGAATTCAAGCTGCTCCACAAGGCTCTTATAAGAAAACCCGCCCATGTCAAGGTAACTTGATGCACGGGAAAGAGCATTTACCTGCGACGTCGTAACGTCTACCGTATATTCGCTCTTATCGACAACAGCTCCGCACACCGTGCATTTTCGTTCCTTCTCTCCCGGCAGAACGTATCCCGACGAAGTGATAGTCACGTCTACAGTAATCTCCCAGTCACCCGGTGTGTGATCCTTTTTCGGAATTGCTTCGCTGACCTTTGCGCCGCAGCGGGAACAAACCCCTTCCTTCGTCCCCTGCTCGGTACAAGTAGCCTCTTTGGACACGCTCCAGTCCTTTACATTGTGTCCGAGAGCGACCCCCTGAGTCGCATGGCAGCGCTCACAGGTTTCGGGCTCCGTACATGTTGCAGCACGATAGTCATGCCCGAGAGCATGCCCCCTCTTTTCACCGCAGCGCCCGCACCGTTTGGGCAATGTACAAGTCGCCGGCTTCCACTTATGACCCAAGGCTTTACCTTTTGTCTGGCCGCAAAGCCCGCACGTCGCTGGATTGACGCATGTCGCTTCGCTCCACTGATGAATACATAGAACATGAGTCCCAAAAAGAAGACCCAAAATACAGATTGCAATCGCCGCAGCGACTCCGATTTTGACCTCACCCCTGAGGCTCTTCTTGTTACTAATCGGTTCAGCACCTTGAGATTCGGCAGCGCTCTCGTTCGCATTCCCCGTGGGCTTCTTCTCTTCTTTCGGCATAATCGCCCTCGCTATTCTGTTTTCGCAAGATGGTCGTTTCGTATTTCGATTGCTGCGTACACAAACAAGCAATCGCATATCAGAAGAAAAATCGTGCCCATTAAAGCGCCGTTTTTGGTAAACATCAGCTCGTTAAACCCGATGAGCAAAAAGCAAACCCCGAGAACAATGGAGACAGGCTTAGCGGCCGCGCGAACGGCACGCTTCTGCATCTCGGCTTTCTCCTTTTGAATATCTGCCGGGTTGATGCTCGCCATCAAATCGTCGTAGCGTTTTTTCGCAGAATCGACTGCAGACGTATCCTTTTCAATTTCTAAATATCGCTCTCTTTTTTCTTCAAGTTCTGTCGTATCAAGACACACTTTCGCAAGAGCCTCTTCGGCGCCCTCTCGAGCCTGTTCAGACCGTTCTTTCCTTGAACTCAAAGTCTTTATCGCAGTCTTTATATCGGCAGCCAGTTGCCGGGCCTCTCTTTCCTGTTCTGCTTTTAATTGGACTACAGAGTTCCCTTCATTGGAAACGATGCTAAAAAAACTCGCCCGCTTTAAACCCAGACGCAGTACCTGCAGCCGAAATATCGGTTTCCACGCTTTCATCTAGCTGAATAACAGATGAACCGGAAACAACAATTCTATTTCCGTAGAGCTTGATGGAACCGAGTTCTCTAATCAAACCGTCATAGATAGCCTTTGCCTTCTCTACCTCGGCTTCGGCATCTTTCACGCGCTTCTCAAAGACCCGCTGTGCAGCGTTGCAATCACTTTGAGCGGCTTCTAGCGCTTTTTTTCGCTTGGTTATCGCCTTATCGAGATCACTTTTAGATGCGTCGATCTGGGCAATAACCCCCCCCCGGTTTCTTTTTATCCATTTTTCCTCCCCTTAAAGGCGTATTAGTGCTATTAACTTAACATTTTTAATACACTCACTGCCTCATACAGAATAGCATTTCCTCAGGCGGCCCCATCTCCCGGTCAAGCGAACCTTTCTCAAGCATTAATCCTAGTGATTCGCTATACTTAAGCGCATCGTTTGCACGGGAGGGGTGCCGAAGATGAGCTTTATCACGACAATTCGCGAGGATATCGCCAACGTCAAGCGGGAAGACCCTGCCGCGCAAAACGGCCTCGTCATCTTCCTCACCTACCCCGGCCTTCACGCCAAATGGAATCACGTGCCCGAGCACTGGCTGTGGAGCCATGGTTGCAAAAGCCTTGCCCGCATCATGTCGCAGATAACCCGCCATATGACCGGCGTCGAGATTCACCCCGCCGCACACATCGGCAAGCACTTCTTCATCGACCATGCCATGGGCGTCATTATTGGCGAGACCACGATCATTGGCGATAACTGCACGCTCTACCAGGGCGTCACCCTGGGCGGCACCGGCAATGAGACGGGCAAGCGCCACCCCACGTTGGGCAACAACGTAACCGTTGGCTGCGGCGCCAAGGTACTGGGAAACATCACCATCGGTGACAACGTGAAGATCGGCGGCAACTCCGTTGTCGTCAAGGACGTTCCGGCCAACTGCACCGTGGTGGGCGTGCCGGGACGCATCGTCAAGCGCAACGGATGCCGCGTCTTTGAAGAGACCTTCGACGCCAAGCGTCACCGCGAGTTCATGCCCGACCCCGGCGAGGAGGCATCGGCTCGCAACCGCGCGAGTATCGCCGAAAACGCTCGCCGCGTCACCGAGCTCGAGGCGGAGGTTGCCAAGCTCACCGCCCTTGTGCGCCAACTGACCGATCAAGCTGCCAAACAGTAGCCTCGCGCGCAAAATAGGCCTTTTGCTGCACCCTGCTGAAAGTCGCATGAGCCGAGCCGAACAAAGGATGGAAAGTCCCGAGCCCTGGCATAATCGACAACACAGCGTCCGCAAGCCCGTGTCCAAGAGGATTACTCTGCCCAGGTCGGCAGCGATCTCTCCTTTTTAAAAACGTTATTTCAACAATTAGTACATCTATTATCGTTTCAACGATTAAGAACTTTTTACATTTATATCCCGTTAACGGTAGCAACAATGGGATAAACGGCAGATATCCATTCCAAAGTGACCATAAAACTAAAAATAGAAATTGTTGTATTGACAGTTAAATATCCCCTGATACTATCAGTTTAGCTTTCGTTTCAACAGAGGAGCAACAGTATGGTCTACACCGTCACGCTCAACCCGGCAGTAGACAAAACAGTATATGTAGACAATTTCGCCCTCGATACGGTTAACCGATGCCGCGAAGTTCGCACCGACGCTGGAGGCAAGGGCATCAACGTTTCCAAGACAATCAAGGCATCCTTTAACGGCAAAAGCTGCGCCGTTGCGATTCTTGGCGGAGCCGCGGGGTCAAGCATTAAGCACGCTCTGGACAGCGCGGACATAGAAAATCTCGTTTTCGAAAATGAGGGCGAGACGCGCACTAACACCAAGATTGTCGACCTCGTTAAGAAAACGTACACCGATGTTAACGAGCCGGGCGCGCCGGTCAACAAAGAGTTGCTGGCCAGTGCCCTCGCTCAAACCGTGCAGGCTCTTCAGCCAAACGATATCGTCGTGTTCTCGGGCAGCCTTCCCAGAGGTGCAGCAACTGACACGTATGCCGATTGGATCCGCACCTGCAAGGACACAGGCGCCCGAACCGTACTCGACGCCGATGGGGACGCTATGTGTGCAGGCATCGAAGCTGCTCCGTTCCTTGCGAAACCAAACGAGGTCGAGCTTGGCCGCATCGTAGGCCGCAAGCTCAGTACCGACGAGGAGATTATCAAGGCAGCACGCACGTTACTCGATAAAGGCGTCGAGCAAGTGATGGTCTCTATGGGAGGCGAAGGCGCCATCTTTGTCTCTACCGACGCAACCTTCCGCATCCACAGCCCTAAAGCCAAAGTCGTCTCCACCGTCGGAGCGGGCGATTCGGTCGTTGCCGCATTGGTCTTTGCACTTGACCAGCAAAAAACGACCGAGGAGGCAATACGTCTTGCTATGGCAACCGGTCCCGCAACCGTAATGCAGCCAGGTAGCAAACCCGCCAACCCTGCCGATATCGAGCGCTTCCTCGACCTGGTCGAAATCACCGAACTATAAACCCCTGCGACTCATTTTGAGTTTTTTAGCAACAGCCCATAACGCAAACCAACAGAAAGGAAAAGCCATGAAGGCAAAGGCAGTAAGGCTCCACGCGGCGAACGACCTGCGTCTCGACGACTTCGATCTCCCCGAGATCCGCGACGACGAGGTCCTGGTCAAGGTGATCTCCGACTCCATCTGCATGTCCACCTATAAGTGCGCAACCCTGGGCACTGGCCACAAGCGCGTGCATGCGGACGTCGCCGAGCATCCCGCCATCATGGGCCATGAGTTCGCTGGCGACATCGTCGAGGTGGGGGCCAAGTGGGCGGACAAGTTTAGGCCCGGCATGAAGTTCACCATTCAGCCGGCACTCAACTACAAGGGCACCATGTGGAGTCCCGGATACTCTTACGAGTTCTGCGGCGGCGACGCCACCTACTGCATCCTGCCGGCAGAGGTCATGGAGTGCGGCTGCCTGCTGGAATACACGGGCGAGGCATATTACCAGGCATCGCTAGCCGAGCCAATGAGCTGCTCGATCGGCGCGTTCCACGCCGCTTACCATACCCAGATGGGCGTATACACACACGATATGGGCATCAGGGAGGGCGGCAAGCTCGCCATCGTCGCAGGCGCGGGCCCGATGGGCCTGGGAGCGCTAACCTACGCGCTGCACTGCGACCGCCGCCCGGGCATGGTCGTCGTGGCAGACATCGACCAGGAGCGCCTGGACCGCGCTGCCCACCTGTTCCCGCCGGCGGAGGTCAAGGCCAAGACCGGCGTCGACCTCGTCTTCGCCAACAACGGCAAGATGGACGACCCCGCCGAGGGCCTGCGCGCGCTGACCGGCGGCTCCGGCTTTGACGACGTCTTCTGCTACGCACCCGTTGCCCCCGCCGTCACGCTCTCCTCGGCCATCCTCGGCCGCGACGGATGCCTCAACTTCTTCGCCGGCCCCACCGACAAGAAATTCTCGGCCGAAATGAACTTCTACGAGGTCCACTACAGCTCGACACACGTGATGGGCACCACCGGCGGCAACACCGCCGACGAGGTCGAGTCCCTCGAACTCACCGCGGCCGGCCGCATCGACCCGGCGGTCATGGTCACCCACGTGGGCGGCCTGGACGCTGCGGCCGAGGCCACGCTCAATCTGCCCAAGATCCCAGGCGGCAAGAAGCTCATCTACACCCACATCTCCATGCCGCTGACCGCGCTCGCCGACCTGCGCGCCAAGGGCACCGAAGACGGCCGCTACGCAGAGATCGCCGACATCGTCGAAACCAACAGGGGCCTGTGGTGCCCCGAGGCCGAGCGCTACCTGCTCGAGAACTTCGACCCCATCGCCTAGGCCTAGCCGCAGAAACCCCTCCCTCAGACAGCAGAAGGCGCCAACGACACCACCCTACCGACAACTATCTCTCCTTCGCATTATTACCATCTCAACAATTCCATCAGAACGCGCAATGTCAATCGTGTCTAGAGAAAGGACTAGCAGGATGGCACAGACAACGGCAGCAGGAGGCGGCCTGAAAACGTTTCAGACCAAGGCGCAGAACCTGGGCGCCCGCTTGAGCAACATGGTTCTTCCGAACCTGAGCGCCTTTATGGGTTGGGGCGTTCTCACCGTCTTGGCAGTATGGCTTGGAAACGACATGCTCCTTGCCTTTAACGGCCCTATCCTCAAATACCTGCTTCCGGTTCTTGTGGGCTATGCAGGCGGCAATGCCATATTCGGTTACAAGGGCGGCGTTCTTGGCGCCTTCGTAACCATGGGCACGATCATCTCCACCGATATCACTATGTTCATCGGCGCAATGATCATGGCACCGATTGCCGCAGCCTTGCTCAAGAAATCACTCGAACTTATCGAGCCTCACACACCAACAGGATTCGAGATTCTCTTTGAGAGCCTTACCGGCGCCGTCATCGGTTGCGTGCTCGCCGTGCTGGGCTACCTCTTCATCGCGCCCTTTATTGCAGAGTTCTCCGCACTTCTCGCCACCGGCGTCAATTTTCTCGAGAAGAATGCGTTGCTCCCCCTGACCGCGCTCATCATCGAACCCGCCAAGGTCATCTTCCTCAACAGCGCCATCAATACGGGCGTGCTCATGCCCATTGGCACTGTCCAAGTCGACCAAATTGGCAAGTCGATTCTCTTCCTGCTCGAGTCCAACCCCGGCCCCGGCCTTGGCATCCTTCTTGCCTACTGCATCTTTGGTCTCGGCGCTTCCAAGGCTAACGCCTACGGCGCAACCGCCATCCACTTCCTCGGCGGCATCCATGAAATGTACTTCCCCTTTGTCATGATGCACCCTTCCCTCGTCATCGCCGTTATCCTCGGCGGGATTGTCGGAAACGCAATCTTTACCGCATTCGGTGTTGGCCTGATTGCCCCCGCAGCCCCGGGCAGCATCATCACGATCCTCGCCATGACCCACCCTGGCGATCATGTTGGAGTCCTCGCAGGCATCATCTTCTCCGCCGCAGTCTCTTTTGCCGTCGCTTCCGTCATCCTCAAGCGTATCGCCGCTAAGCAGGGCGAGGATTCTGCAGAAGACCTGGCAGCAGCTACCGCTAAAATGAAAGAGCTTAAGGGCAAAAAGTCCCGAGCCGCCGCTATCCTTAATTCCAGCGAGGACGAGTCGGCAGACGCCGCCCAGGCCGAAACCGCCCTTAAGACCGCCGCTGACGACAACGCCCTCGATTATGCCTCGATCAAGAAAATCCTTTACGTATGCGGCAACGGCGTGGGAACCAGCGCAATGGGAGCCTCGGTCATCGCAAAGAAGCTGAAAAAAGCCGGTATCGAAGGCATTCACGTTCCCCACGCTCGTCTGGGAGACCTCCCCGTCGAAGCCGACCTCATCGTCACACACGACTCACTTGCCGATGCCGTTAGGACCAATTGCGGCGACGTCCCGGTCATTCAGATCAACGACTACCTCAACGCTCCTCAATACGACGAAATCGTCAACAGTATCGTTAAGGCACGCAGCTAACAGCCGACAATGCAAGCGCCATGGGCCAACCGACGTATAGACGGTTGGCCCATACCGAAAGGAAGATCATGCTGGAAACTGTCGAACTTTCAGAAATCGAAACTGGAATCGAGGCGACTGACTGGGAAGATGCCATCAGGAAATCAGCTCAACGCCTGCTCAAGTCCGGCAGCATTGAACAGAGCTATATCGAAGCTATGGTCAACAGCGTCAAGGAGCTGGGGCCATATATCGTGCTCAGCAAGTCTGTCGCACTTGCTCACGCCCGTCCGGAGTGTGGTGTCAAGAAGGGCGGCATCACCTTCACGACGCTCAAACGAGGCGTTCCCTTTGGCAGCGAGCAGTTCGATCCCATCGGCCTGATCATCACGCTCGCAGCCGTTGACGACAACGCCCACCTCGATTTGATGATGGAGCTCGCGGGCGTGCTCATGGACGAATCGAACATCGAGGCACTCGTTTACAGCAAAACGCCCGAAGAATTCAGGGGAAATCTTCTCGCCGCTCTATAAACCACCGATTTGAATTTGGAAGGACGACCATGAGCGAAACGTCTTCGATAACAGCCCATTTTGCTGCCGGCGATGAAGAGGTCGAGGCGAGCATCGGAGCGAACCCCCTGTTCGATACACCGACGTACTCTGCCTACGAACTGCCATTTAAGCGTGATGGCCTGAGCATCTACGGTCAACTTTTTGTTCCCAAAAAAGATAAAGAAGGTACTACCCTCGATCTGAGCAACGGAATCTCAGGGCTCAAGAAGCTCCCCGTTGTCGTCGTGCAACATGGCTTTGGCAGCTGCATCGCCCACAGCGCTCCCGACGCGCGCATTCTCGCCTCGCATGGCATTGCCGCCTACGCCTTTGATTTTTGTGGCGGTGGAGTAGCGTCTCGCAGCGACGGCAGCATGCTTAACCTGTCAATTCTCACCGAGGTCGCCGACTTGCGCGCAGTTTGCGACGGACTCGAGGTTACCGGCGTTGCGGATTCAAGCAACCTTTTCATCCTTGGCCGCAGCATGAGCGGCGTCGTCTCTTCTATTTTCGCCGCTCGTCAGCCTGAAGATTTCGCCGGATTGATCCTCTACTACCCTGCCTTCAACATGCCGGGTACGGCAGATAAGTACAGGGGAATCGATGAGATTCCCGAGAAGTCGCTCGCCATGGACAATCGGCGCGTTGTGGGCAGGGCGTTCTATGCCGATATGTTCGGCATGAATCCCTTCGATGCCGCCCGTGCATACGAAGGCGACGTGCTCATCGTGCATGGCGATCAAGACACGACCGTTCCCTTTGAATGGTCCGAGCGCGCCGCAAAAGAATATGCGCATGCCAAACTTGTCAAAGTCCCCGGCGCACGCCACGGTTTTCAAGGCGAGCATCAAAAAATCGCTTTGGCCGCTGTTGAAAAATATGTCTGGGAGTACTTCACGCCACGCGCCTAAATGTGCATGCCAAAACAGACGCTTGATTCTATCTGCCCCGTCGTTAACTCCGCTAGACGGCGAAGGCATTCCCTCATTTTCGCTGCCGATCGGCCCCTCCCCCACGGGTCGACCGGCAGCGCTAATCTATTCCTCTGAAAGGTAAGTCTTTTTCTTTTGAAACAACAGTTCATGTGCTTGGCGCTGATATGATGGCAGGTACCTATCATCGAGAGCAAAGGCTTGCCGTTATGGAAGAACGTCGTGACGCCATCGTCGATATGATCAACCACGCCGGATCGGTCACCTTCCGTCAAATCAAAGAGGAATTTCCCAATGTTTCGGAAATGACGCTGCGCACCGACCTCAAGGCCCTCGACGCCGAAGGGCGTATCGTGCGCATCCACGGCGGAGCGCGCTCCGTCGAGCAGGTCATTGGCACCGACGGCGTGCTGAGCGTTCGCGCAAGTAAAAATACCGAGGCAAAAGAGCTCATTGCCCGTAAAGCTCTTGAACTCATTAAACCCAATACCACGGTATTCCTCGATTCCGGCAGCACCACCACCGCACTCGCCGCATGCATCCCCGACGAGCGTTTGGTTATCTTTACGACCGGGCTCACCTGCGCAACGGAACTCTGTCGGTTAGAGCAAGCAGACGTCAACCTGCCGGGTGGACAAATTAACCGCTTTAGCATGAGCATTTCAGGCAGTCGCACCATTCAGTCGTTGCAGACGATTGCTTTTGACCAGCTTTTTCTAGGCGTAACCGGCTATACCGAAGCAACGGGATTCGCCTGCGGGTCCGACGAAGAGGCCAACCTCAAGCGTGCCTGCATTGAACGTTCCGACGAAGTCGTTTTGCTCATGGATTCGAGTAAAGTAGGAACACGCAGCACCTTTTCGTTCTGTGGATTCGACAACGTCGACATTATCGTAAGCGACGGCAACCTACCCAGCACATTTTTAGCGCATTGCCGCAACGCCGGAGTTAAGGTTATCTAGCCCCTCCCCTCAACCCATCCAAGCACAGCAAAAAGGCGAGGCGCCAAACCCGGCACCTCGCCTCATTTCATTTACGCAAACTGGCTCTGATAGAGCGTCGCATACGCGCCGCCCTGTTCGAGCAGCTCCTCATGCGTTCCCTGCTCGATGATATTGCCCGCATGCATGACCAAAATCAAGTCGGCATCCACGATCGTCGACAGCCGATGCGCGATCACAAAGCTCGTACGACCCTGCATAAGCGCCGTCATCGCACGGTCGATAGCGCGCTCGGTACGCGTGTCCACGCTCGACGTCGCCTCGTCCAAAATCAAGATCTTTGGATTTGCCAGCAAGACGCGCGCGATGGTGAGCAGCTGGCGCTGACCTTGGCTGATGTTCTCCGCATCGTTTGCCACCTGTGTATCATAGCCAGCAGGCATGGTACGCACAAAAAAGTCAACCTGCGCAGCACGGGCCGCGGCAACGATCTCCTCGCGCGAAGCGCCATCGCATCCGTACGCGATGTTCTCGGCAATGGTGCCGTCGAACAGCCACGCATCCTGCAGCACCATGCCAAAGTTCGAGCGCAACTCCGCTCGGGTCATGGCACGCGTATCCACGCCATCAAGCGTGATGCGGCCCCCATCGATCTCGTAAAAACGCATGAGCAAGTTAACGAGTGTGGTCTTGCCCGCGCCCGTCGTGCCCACAATCGCGATCTTCTGGCCGGGCTCCGCCGTAAAGGATACGTCCTGCATGAGGGTCTTTTCGGGCGTATAGCCAAACTTCACGTGCTCAAACGAGACGCGCCCCCGCATAGGCTGAGCCACATGCGCCGCCAGCCCTGGCGCCGGGTCGGGCTCGATTTCGGGCTCGTCGAGTACATCGAACACGCGCTCCACGCTCGCCAGCGCACTTTGCATCGAGTTGATGGTGTAGCTCAGCTGTGTCAAAGGCTCGCCCGCCGTATAGATATACTGGAAAAACGCCTGGAACACACCGACGGTCATGTGGCCGGCAACAAGCATGGCGCAGCCCACAACGGCGATGATAATCTGCGAGAGCCTGCTCAAGAAACGAATCGCTGGCCCCACCGCGTTGGTGTAGAAATCCGCCTTGCAGCTGGCATCGGCAAGCTCGGCCGCCTGCGAGCAGACTTCGTCGGCACTGGCCTTCTCGCGACAAAACGAACGGATCACCAAGCGACCGCTATAGGCCTCCTCGACCGCTCCGGTCAAGGTTCCTAAAAGCTCTTGTCGCCGCGCCGCGGCACCAAGAGTCGCTTTGGAAACCCAAACGGTGATGCCAAGGGAGATTGCCGAAAAGACCAGAAAGATCACGGTGAGCTCAACGCTATATGTGAGCATCATCATCACCGAACCGATGATGCCACCTATCGCGGTGAGCAGCGTGAGCACGCCGCGCTGCAGCACTTCGCTCATCTTATCCAGGTCGTTTGTAGCACGGCTCACAATCTCGCCGGGCTTGTGCCCGTCGTAGAACTTCAGCGGTAAACGGTTAAGCTTTGCCGCCAAACGATTGCGCAAATTAAGGTTAAGGCGCTCCGCAAAACTCGCCATGCACAGGCTCTGCGTCGAATAGAAAACAAGCGCCACGGTCCAGATTCCCAGATAAAAAAGAATCTTCTCGCCGCCCGTCCCCCAGCCGATCGAGAACTGCCTGCCGGCAGCATCGGCCGCTTGAACCTGCGTCCAGATGTAGTCGATGAGATGCGCGGAGTAGGCGGGCGCTGCAATCGAGCATACCGTATAGAAAACGATGGCGATGACTACGACCACAAACCGCCAGCGCTGGTCTGCTGCCTCGTCCCATAGACGACGCACCGTCGCCCAGGTGTTGCGGGGCTTGAGGTCTTCAAGCTCCCCCTCCTCCGAATCGTGCAGATCGGCCAAGCGCTTTTGTTCGCGCCTCAGCTCCTCCTGCTCTTCCTCGGCAAAAATCTCCTCGGCAGAAAGATACTTCTTCTGCTCACTCATGCGCCTCACCTCCCTTCATCTGCGATTCGGCGATGGCACGATACACTTCGCACGTTTCCATTAGCTCCTCGTGGCGCCCCTGGCCCACAACCTCGCCGTCCTTAAGCACGATGATCTGATCGGCGTGCAAGATGGTCGAGATGCGCTGGGCGATGATGAGAAGCGCGGAGTCGCGCATCTCCTGCGTCAGCGCGGCGCGCAGGGCGGCATCGGTCTTAAAATCGAGCGCCGAAAAGCTATCGTCAAAGATGTAGAGGTCCGCGGGCTTGATAATCGCGCGTGCGATGGCCAAACGCTGGCGCTGACCGCCCGAGAAGTTCGTTCCCCCCTGGGCAACCGCCGCATCGAGCCCGCGTTCGAGATCGTAGACAAACTGGCTTTGGGCAACGTCGAGCGCATGGCGCATCTGCTCCTCTGTCGCATTGGGCAAGCCGTCTTGCAGATTGCTCGCCACGGTGCCCGAGAAGAGCCATGCCTTTTGCGGCACATACGAGACGCGTGCACGCAGTTCACGCTGGGCGATATCGCGCACATCACGCTCGCCCAAAAGCACGCGCCCGTGCGTACTGTCGTGAAAGCGCAGCAAAAGCTTTGCCACCGTCGATTTACCCGATCCCGTCGATCCGATAATCGCCGTGGTTTGCCCACGTCGACAGCTAAAAGTAAGGTCATGAAGCGTATCTTGGTCGGCATCGGCAAAACGGAAACTCGCGTGGTCAAAGCGCGCCACCACATCCCGTTCGCCTGCAAGCGCACACGCAGGCGCCGCCGCAGCCAAAGGCGCCTTGGCATCCGCACTATCCACAATGGAAGACTCGAGCTCCAGCACCTCGCGTGCACGATCGAGACACGCCTTGGCGCGCGGCATGGTCACCATTACCATCTGCGCCATCATGATGAAGAAGAGGATGAGGATGGCATACTCCAGCACTGCCGAAATGCTGGCAATCTGCATGGCATGCGCACCCACGCGATTGCCGCCAAGCCAGATAACGCATACCTCAACCATATTCATTACAAAGAAACACGAGCAATCGAGACCCGAGAACACGTAGTTCACGCGGATGGCGTTTTGCGCATAATCCTCGAATACGCGTCCTTCGCGCTGCTCCTCGCGCTGCTCCCGGCCAAACGCGCGAATCACGCGCGCGCCGACGATGTTCTCGCGCAGCACTACATTCATGCGGTCGACGAAACTCTGCAAGCGAATAAAGATCGGCGCCGTCTTGGCCACCGTAATCACTGCAAGCACCATCACGATAGCCACGGCGATCAGCAACATGAGACCCATCTGGTAGTCGATCCTAAAAGCAAGGATGATACCGACGACGGCGAGTACCGGCATAGGAAGCACCATCTGACAGGTCATGATAATCGCCTGCTGAATCACGTTGATATCTCCCAGCGTGCGCGTAATCATGGCACCGGTTCCAAAGCGATCAAAATCGCTCGCCGAAAACTCCAGGGACTTACGGTAAATCGCACAGCGGATGTCGCAAGCAACTCGCGAGGCCAGACGCGCAGCGAGGTAAGAACCACTCACCGCGCCGCCCGAGGCCATAGCAGTGGCGCCCAGCATGAGCAGGCCGTTGCGCAGGAGATATTCAGTCGATCCCGACGTGATGCCCACATTGACCATATTCGCAAGCATGGTGGGGACCAGCAGCGTTCCCGCATTATCGATCAACAGCACGAGAAGCGTGAGCACAACAAGTTCTTTGTGAGGTTTGAGGAAACGCACAAGCGTTTTCATATATACCCTTCGTTCGTTATCGAGTTTCTTCCAGAATTGCTTCTTTGAGCTTCGTGAGCTCGAGCGAAAGCGCGGCATCATACTTATTTACCAAGGCCTCGAAGCGTTTGCGCTCGGTAGCGGTCAGCGTCGAGAGGGCTTTAACCTCGGCATCGAGTGCGGGCGCGATAAAGCGTTTTGAAAAGCGCGTGCCCTCGACGGTTAGCTGGGCCACTTTGTTCTTGCGACTTCCCTCGGCGTAAACCAGATCCACAAGCCCGCGCATTGACAGATGCTTGAGTGCCGAATTGATGGTCTGTTTGCTGTAGCCCCACTCCGAGCAAAGCGCGGCAACGGGACGCGAGCCGCCATGCTGCACGATGTCATAGATCATCCAGTACGAACACTCCGGAAGCCCGCACGCCCGAGCAACCTCGTAGTAGAGCTTATCCACCTGGTTGTAACCATGGTCGAGGCGCTGCGCCATCGCAGCGAGCTCGTCCCCATCCATATCGTCCATACCCCTCCGAAGATTCGCTCGGCATCAGTAATCCGAAATCGGACATTTCTTTCGAGAGATGTTAGTCCGGTTTCGGATTACTGTCAAGAGGGGTCATTCGTGCCGAAGCGAACCTTGCCATAAAAAACCCGCCAACGTGAGCCGACGGGCAAAAGGGGAATCGATTATTAAAACGCAAGCGCTCGTCTAGTCCTCTTGTATCGACTCGTAGAACGTGGCGTCTGCGCACAAGTCGTGGATACTCTTGCCGTCATGCCAGGGAAGCTCGATAAGCTCGGACAAGGTGTTGACCAGCTCGGAGCAATCCGTAAAGCGGCCCTTCTCGTTTAGCTGGCTGCAATCCTGCACACGCCAGTAGCCATCGGTGTGCGTGACGTAATACTGACCGCCGTCGGCATCCATAAAGATGCGCGTCTTAGACCGCAGGTAGCTCAGGAGATCCTCGAATTCCAAGGATATCGTCTCGTCTGCCTTCAATCCCATGATGACCTCCCAAATGGTCGCGGGCGGATGTGAAAGCCCCGTATCAAACAGAGCACTATCTTCAAATAAACCCGTTTAAGGACCCACGCGACAGGTCATTTAGGCAGGCGGCACAGACATACACGCAAACGGAAGAAAACGAAAAAGATATAGCAGCCGAGTGTGCAACGCACACATTGCGGGGCCCCACACATCTTAATATTCTGCAAATCCTAAGCCATTATTCATATACGCTCAGTGGGTATAGATAGCCCCGTAGACCATCCCCAACCGAAAGGAACCGCTATGGATGCCCTCGATGCCCTGAAGACGCGCCGCAGCTGCCGAGCATACCTCGATCGCCCTGTCGACGCCCAAACGCTCGATGCCATTATCGAAGCGGGCCGTTTCGCCGCAAGCGGCATGGGACGCCAGTCCGTCACTTTTGTTGCCGTAACCGATCCCGCCACCGTCAAACAGCTTTCGCGCATGAACGCCCAGATTATGGGAGTCGACACCGATCCGTTCTATGGAGCGCAGACGGTAGTTGTGGTGCTTGCTGACGCAAGCGTTCCCACCTGCGTGGAAGACGGCGCCCTCGCCATGGGCAACCTGATGAATGCGGCACATGCCCTAGGCGTCGATTCGTGCTGGATCCATCGCGCACGCGAGGAGTTTGAATCCGAAGAAGGGCGCGCGCTTTTGGCATCTTGGGGTCTTCCCTCCGACGGATCGCTGCGCGGCGTAGGCCATTGCATCCTGGGTTACGCCGCCGGCCCCGCAGGCGAGCCCAAACCGCGTCGCGACAACGTGGTGTACGTAAAGTAGCCTTTACCCCCAGTAGCCCCTGTATGCAATCGGGCCTGTCCGATCTTTGGACAGGCCCGCTTTCTTATATGTTTGATGCTGTTGCGCTATTTGCCTTTGACCATTCCGGCGATACGATCGGAAATCGAAGTCTGGCCGCGACGGTCCTCGCCCCAGAAGGAAATGGACACCATGCCCGGTCCCACATGGCAGCCAATTGTGGGACCGATATTCGTCTCGAGAAACATTGTGGTGTCATCTTGCTTGGCAATCAGCTCACGCAGCCGACGGGCATCGCCCGTGGCATCGGCGTTGCCGATAGCCGCAACGTTAGAGTACAGGTCTGCATTGCGGCCCTTGCCATAAAACTCCGCCATGCGCCGCAGCCCCTTCTTGCGACCACGTACCACGCCCACAACGGCGAGCTTGCCATCGGTATCAAAGGTAAGCAGCGGCTTGACATCCAGCTTTCCGCCCACAAGCGCCACGCCGGCAGGAATCCTGCCGCCACGATGCAGGGCATCAAGATCGTCGACCATAAACATCGTCTGTACGTAATAGCGCGCCTCGGCCGCCCATGCGGCAAGCTCGGCAGCAGTAAGGCCGCGGTCGCGCTGACGCACCGCCTCGGCGATGATCAGGCCCTGGGGCGTGGAGCCGAGCTTCAGGTCAACCGCATACAGGCCCAGCTCAGCTGCAGACTCAACCTCACGCTCGCGACAAATACGCGCAAGCGCGGTGCAGGCGCCCTCATACGCACCGGAAAGCCCGCTCGAAAAAGCCAGATACACCGTTGGCACGCCCGAATCGATCGCCTCGTTAAAGGCGGTCTCAAACGCAAGCTGCGAAGGCTGCGAGGTCATTGGCTGTGCGCCATGGCGCATGGCCTCGTAAAAATCGTGTGCCGAGGTGCTCTCATACATATCGTCCACGCCCGTCAGGCCATCGTCGCCTTTGACGGTCTCGGTATAGGAAAAATTAAGCACGCGCAGGCCCGCGCGTTCGCAGTAATCCCTCGAAAGCTCGCAGCATGAATCGACGATGATATTGCAGGCAGCACCGGAAGTGGGCATGGAAAACTCCGCTCAGATCGAAAACCATATGCGCACAATTGTGACAGCATCAACGGCCCTCGAGCGGCAAAAGCAGAAGTTGCGCACATACGCAAGCAAACATGCGCGCCAAAAGCAAAGCGACCCCGAGAAATCGGGGTCGCTCCTCATTCTTGTGTGGATGGCGTCACAAGAATGGAAAGGGTGCCAACGGGGCGTTGAGGGCACTCGGCGGGCTTGTCCGCAGTGTTAGTAATGTCGCTCACCATCGCCGTGCGCACCGGCTCGAAATCCGTTGTCGCACGGCGATGGCGGGCGTTGCCAAGAACCCTCACCGCCCAGTTGGAAGCTGGCGGTTAGCCGATCCGCCAGACACCTTCTGTTTGGTGCACCACTATAATCGCGCGTCGCCTTTTCCTGCTCTATACTGACAAATGCGAATTATCGTTTAATTTTGAAACAGTCGCAGAGGTGGCCCATGGACAACCGAGACACGAACAGCCCTGCCGTCAACCATCTTGCTCCGGACTCACTGCAAGGGCTTCTTGTCGGAGCGCTCGCCGACGCCGGCATCGATATCATCGCCTTCGACAGCGACGCGTCCGTTGCCTTTACCACCCTAGGATCGGCGCAGGAGCATCGCGATGCCCTGATCCAATACGCGCGAAACCATCGAGACCAGGCATCCGCGGGAGGGCGTCTGCTGTTTACGCGCGACCGAAAGCTCTTTACGCTCTATCCCCGCAAACAAGATGTGGGCGGGCACACGCTCGACGTCTTCACCGTGCGCCACCGCCATACCACCACCGTTCGCCCCGGCATCGATTGGCTCAACGCCAAAGAAGTGCGCATCGATTTTGAGCAAAGCGCCTTTGGCATCATCGAGGGCGAAGCGGCCCTCTCCCCACTTGTCCTTGCATCCTACGAGCACAACACGCCCGTGATGCTGGAAGGCGAAGCAGGGTCTGGCAAAGACCAGATAGCCGAGCTTCTCTATTTGAGCGGTTCCCTTTCCCACCAGCCATTTGTCCGCATTAGCTGCGATATCTTGAACGACCGCTCCTGGCATCATCTGCTCAAATCCGCAGATTCGCCGCTCTATCAAACCGATATGACCATCTATATCAGGCACTTGCATGCCCTGGAAGAACGCCGCCATCGCGAACTTCTGGCGACGCTGCGCGAGGGAGCCCTGACCGAACGCTGTCGCGTGATTCTTTCGGGCAACGACATTCCCGGTGGCGGAGAGTGCGATGCTGTGGCCCAATGTGCCGAGCAGCTCAACTGCGCGGTCTGCATTGCCCCCTCCGTGCGAGAACAAGGCGAGCCCGCGCGACGCGTCGAACGCTACCTGGCTAGCCTCGCCCAAGAATTTGAAATGGAAGCGCCATCGATCGAGCACGATGCCGCAGCGATCTTGAACGCCTACAGCTGGCCGCGCAATTACGCGCAGTTGCGCGAAGTCGCCGAGCGCCTGCTGATTCTAGGTGGAGACGCCCCCGTTAGCAAAGAGAACGCAAACGCGGTTCTTGCCCAGGAAAACGTGATTCGCTCCGGAGTCTTCTCATCTCCGGCCCTAGAAACTGACCTTTATATCCTGCGCCCCCTCGCCGACACCGAACGAGATATCGCCCAGCTGGTTGTCGACCATCTGGGCGGCAACAAAACAAAAGCGGCCGATGTCTTGGGCATCAGCCGCACTACCCTTTGGCGCCTCCTTCGCTAACACGCGAGCAAAATGCGCCTCGTCGAAGCTCTCGCTAGGCTTCCTCGAGAACCACGTGCCGGAAGGAGCCGTTCTCGTAGATGCCATAGCTGTGCGTTCCGTCTTTGGGGATGGATACGCTGCCGGGATTGAAAAGCCACAAGCCCGGATGCTCCTGGCTCTCCTCGTTGACCTTGATATGCGTATGTCCGTACACCAGCGCGGAGCCGGCGGGCAGCACCGGTACGTTATCGACACTGTTGTGCATGCCGGCGCCAAACACATGTCCATGCGTGCAAAAGAGCTCGCGACCGTCGCTATCCATCACGAGAGCGCTGTCGGACATACAGGGAAACTCGAGCACCATCTGATCGACTTCTGCTTCGCAGTTGCCGCGCACCGCAATCACGCGCCCGCTTTTGGCAAGGTCATTGAGCAGCAAAATCACGCGCTTGGGAGCATAGTCGCGGGGAAGATCGTTGCGGGGACCGTGGTAGAGCAGGTCGCCCAAAAGGATGACACGATCGGGTTGCTCCTCCTCGATGGCAGGCATCAGGCGCTCGGCCCAATACGCGGAACCATGGATGTCGGATGCGATAAGAAACTTCATAATGGGTCCAATCTCAAGACACCTTGCAACGAATAACGCTAACGCAGGGATTCTTTTGCGACAGCGCTGGCGCAATAGGAAATGCCCGCGATGATCAATGCGTTGATCACAACCGACACAACAGCGGTGCCGTTCAGGATAGCAAGCACCACATCGGCGGCATTGACAAGCAGCCCGACGAGCGCCACGGGCAGCAAGGCGCGGGCGCGAACGGGAACGTTAGCAGCAGAGATGCCCTGCGCCCCCAGCAAAAACGCAAAGAGCACGACAAACCCCATTACGATGGAATGCAGCAGGTCGGGTGCCTGGTCGCCGGAAGTGTTGAGCACGATAAGGGTGATTAGCAGGTCAATGCCGCCAATCACGGCGAGAAGGCTCAAGACCTTCAGCGCTTTTCGCATAGTGGACATACGGTCTCCTCTCCCCGCCCAGCGGCGAAGTTACATTCATACACGCGAAGCATTGTACCCCGCGTGCCCAGACGCAAGCGCGCATCATCGATTGCGAGCTGCCTCGCGCACGGTGTCCATCACCGTCTGCAACGCAACGCCTTTATCGCGTGCGATGGCAGCACAGGCCTCGTACTCAGGCGTCGTGCGCTGCGTGCCGTCGGGAAGACGGACGGTCTTTACCAAGACGTCACCCCAGGGTGTCTCCACCGTCTCGATGGCTCGAGGCAAGCAGGTGCGCCCCATCTCCTGGCGACGGATGCCGATGGTCGTCGTCTCACTCAAGATAATCTCCTCCATGCGCAAGACATCGGCGGGCTCCACGATGACCTGGAGCTGATAGGCGGGGCGGCCCTTCTTGCAGAATATCGGCAGCCAATGCGCCTCGCGCGCACCCGCCTCGCGCAAACGCTCCACAGCATAGGCCAAAACCTCCGGCGAGCAGTCATCGATATCGCATTCGAGCTTAACAACGCAGTTGGGCGCTTGCGTTTCGGCAGAGAGCGAAGGGCGAGGTTCACGGGCGGCAGCACCAACGTGCGCGTGAAGCTCCTCGATGAGCATTGCGCGCAAGATCGATGGGCGCTCGTAGGAGCGCTTGCCCGCACCGAGCCCCACCGCGCGAATCGTGTAGCGCTCGGGCAGGGAAAACTCGGGCTCCAGGGCGGCAACGAGGGCCGCGCCGGTGGGCGTCACAAGTTCACCCTCAACCGAACTCGGGGACAGCGGCAAGCCATGGGCGATGCAGATGTTCAACGTTGCAGGAACGGGCACCGGGATAACGCCGTGCTGGCAGCGAATCGTCCCATGGCCATCGGTCAGCACGGGGACAATCGCTCGCTCAATGTCCAGATCGTCAATCAAGAATGCCGCCGCAAGAACATCGACAATAGAATCGACTGCGCCCACCTCGTGAAAGTGAACCTGGTCGATAGGCAGACCATGGGCCCTTGCCTCGGCTCGTGCAAGAATGCGAAAGGCATCGCGAGCGAGGCCGCGCGCACGCTCGGAAAGCGGGGCGGCATCGATGACCTGCTCGACCTGCGCCAAACCGCGATGCGCATGATGATGGTCGTGGTCGTGGTCGTGGTCGTGGTCGTGGTCGTGGTCGTGGTCGTGGTCGTGGTCGT
>CATWBG010000002.1:0-219941 GCA_958348985.1 uncultured Collinsella sp.
CGTCGCTCTCGTAAGAGGGAACCGAGGGGCCGGGCGCAGGGCCTTGCCTCTCAATTTCGGACAGTCCTGACTCACGACGGAGGCGCCACTGGCGCCTCCTGTTCGTGCGGAACTCATTGAGAGGCAAGGCCCTGCGCCCGGCCCCTCGGTTTCGTGACGGCTCGGCCGTTCGGGTCAGGTGGGCTGAATTTAATTTGATGAATGAGGGCGCCGTTGGCGCCCCCATTTTTGTGGATGTGGTAAACGGGCTGTCCCTTTGCTGGCTCTTTACTGGTGCTGGGAACGCCAAGCGGTGGGGGTGGTGCCGGTGTATTGTTTGAAGGCTTGGGCGAAGGCGGCCTGCTGAGGGTAGTCGAGCCGCTCTGCCACCTGCGCTATCGTAAGCGAACTATCGGCCAAAAGCTCCTGCGCCCGCTCCATGCGGCGCCTTCGTATGTAGGCACCCAGGGACTCGCCGGTTTGGGCCTTAAAGGTGGCGCACAGTTTGGATCGGCACGTAAAGAGTCTCTCGGCCACCTCCTGGATGCTCACATGTCTGCCCTTGTCGAGCGAGCGCTCTACAAGGGCAGACGCTTCCTTGGCTATAGTCACGCTGGCGTGCGTGCCTGTCGCCCGTTGCGCCTGTCTATGGGCCGCATGCGAACAGGCGAGCTCGGCGACCATGGTCTCCACGATGCCTTGCATATAGACGTGTCCGCCTACGGTGCGGGCGCGGTTCTCGTTAATCCGGCGCAGCGTGTGGCAGATGGCGGATGCTGCCTCCTCGTGCCATGGCTCGGCAAACGCCTCAAAGATTCCCACGAACTCGGTGGGATAGCGGTGCTCCAGTTCGTCAAAATATCCAGGCAAAAAGAGCACCGAGCGTGAGTGGTAGAGTTGCCCTGCAAACAGTGGGCTTAATTCCTCGCCACAGTTATCTTGGATAAAGCTGCAAACGGCATTGTTTGGCCAAGGTCCATGCAAGAGTGTAAGGTTCGCAGGCGTTATGCCAGCCTCGGGCATGCATGTAAGTGTGGGCGCGCTGACCTCGCTCACGCAGGCATACGGCTCGGGTGTGTATTCGGCCAGGTACATATCGTGCGTCGGGGTAATGAAATGCTCTATGACGATGCAGGTGGGGGAGAGGGGCATGATCCATGCGCGTCCGTGCGCCCGATCGTTTGCCACCTCGCCGGTAAAGACGGCGCCCTTGCCGGTAAGCTCCAAGCCAAACTGCTCAAACTGCGGTGCGTAGAGCTCGGTTATGTTGGTCGCGGCCCGATGCATTTTCGAAAGCGTCCCCTTCCTTTGCAGAAACATCCACGCCTGGCTCGATTGTGTGCCTTGGCTAACATATCAATGATAAGTTGATTGCTGTTAACTCTCAAGCCGTTAGAAAGGAATCTCATGGCAAAGGGATCAAAAAGGGAAGGCGGCGGTATCGGCGAGCTACTTGCATATGCCGGCGACCGTAAATTCCTAACGTATTTGGGCATGGCGCTCTCGGCGCTCTCGCAGCTGCTGGGCTTTGGCCCGTACGTGTGCATCTGGTTTGTCGCGCGAGACCTTATCGCTGTGGCGCCTAACTGGAGCGAAGCCGCCGATATCGCGATGTATGGCTGGTGGGCCGTTGGTTTTGCCCTGGCAAGCATCGTAGTGTATTTCGTGGGGCTCATGTGCACGCACCTGTCTGCGTTTCGCTGCGCGTCCAATATCCGCAAGACTGCGAGCGAGCACCTGCTTAAGCTGCCGCTTGGCTACTTTGACATGCACGCCACCGGTGAGCTGCGCCGTATTGTAGACGGATGCGCCGCCTCCACCGAGACCCTGCTTGCGCACATGCTGCCCGATATCGCCGGCGCCATCGCCATGGTCGCAGGTCTGCTCGTGCTGCTTTTCGCCCTCGATTGGCGTTTGGGGGCGGCATGCCTTATCTCGGTCGTCGTTTCGTTTGGCGCCATGGCCGCCATGATGGGCGGCAAGGGCGGCGAGTTTATGAAGGCCTACATGGGAGCGCTGGTCAAGATGAACAAGACCGGCACCGAATACGTACGCGGCATCCCCGTGGTCAAGGTGTTTCAGCAGACAGTCTACTCCTTTAAGGCCTTCCACGATGCGATCGCCGAATACGCCGATATGGCACAAAACTATGCGGGCACGTTCTGCCGAGGTCCGCAGGTACTCAACCTTACCGCGCTCAATGGTCTTGTGGCATTCCTGCTGCCCGTGGCGTTGCTGTTGGCACCGGGCGAGACGGACTTCGCGCATTTTATGGCAAACTTCACATTTTACGCGATATTTTCGGCCGTGGTACCGACGGCCATGACCAAGCTCATGTTTGTGGGCGAGGCCTCTCAGATGAGTGCCGATTCGCTGGCTCGCATCCGAAGTGTCATGGATTCCAAGCAGCTCTCCGTGCCCGCCCAACCCAAGCACCCTGCCGGCAACGACGTGCGATTTGAGGATGTGAGCTTTACCTATGAGGGCGCCGAAGCGCCTGCCGTCAACCATGCGAGTTTTAGCGTTTCCGCGGGGAGTACCCTCGCCCTGGTGGGTCCTTCGGGCGGCGGTAAGTCAACCTGCGCAAGCCTGATCCCGCGTTTTTGGGATGTTTCCTCGGGTCGAGTGCTCGTAGGCGGTGTGGACGTTCGCGATATGGATCCACACGAGCTTATGGACCAGGTCGCCTTCGTGTTCCAGACCAACCAGCTGTTCCGGCAAACACTTGCCGATAACGTGCGCGCCTCCAAGCCTACGGCCACTGATGACGAAGTACGTGCGGCCCTCTCCGCAGCTCAGTGCGACGACATTGTGGCCAAGCTCCCACAGGGCATCAATACCATGCTCGGCGCCGGCGGAGCATATCTTTCGGGCGGCGAGGTCCAGCGCGTGGCACTCGCCCGCGCGATTCTTAAAGACGCGCCTATCGTGGTGCTCGATGAGGCCACGGCGTTTGCCGATCCCGAGAACGAGGCGCTCATTCAGCGCGCCTTTAGCAAGCTGGCGGCGGGTCGCACGGTCATTATGATTGCGCATCGGCTTTCGACCGTGGTGGGCGCCGATCAAATTGTGGTGCTCAACCAGGGCAGCGTGCAGGAGTCGGGTACCCATGCCGAGTTGCTGTCCCAAGAGGGTCTATATGCCAAGATGTGGGCCGAGTACGAGCAGGCCGCGAGTTGGAAAATCACTGCTACGACCGCGGATGCCGCCGTCGCGAAGGGAGGCGAGGCCTAAATGTTCGCCTCATTCCAAAAGAAGTATTTCCTATCCGATAAAGGCATTGCCGGCGTAAAACGCGGCATCTTCTGGACCACGCTCACCAATCTTATTATCATGGCCGGCATGGGCTTTTTATTCCTGGTTATGGCCGGCTTTGTCGAGCATCTCGCCAGCGGGGCCGACCTGCCGGATGCCCTGCCGATCGTGGGCGGCCTCCTGGTCTTTTTCGTGATGCTCTTTGCCTCTAACTGGCAGCAGTATTACTACACGTACTGCATCTTTTACGAGGAGTGCGGCAAGCAGCGTATGGAGATCGCCGAGCGCTTGCGCAAACTGCCGCTGTCGTTTTTTGGTCGTCGTGATCTGGCCGATTTAACCGAGACCATCATGGGTGACGTTCAGACTATGGAGCATGCCTACAGCCATGTGCTGGGAGAACTCTGGGGCGCCATCATCGCAAGCGCCATCGTGTTCGTGTCGTCGCTGTTCTTTTGTTGGCAGCTGGCGGTCGCGGCGTTTTGGAGCATTCCCGTGGCCTTTGCCGTGCTGTATCTGACACGCGGGCCCATGACCCCGGTGTTCGACCGCGTGCGCGCCGAGAAGGTCAAGGTTACCGAGGCGATTCAAGAGACGCTCGACTGCGTTCGCGAGATTCGCGCCACCAACCAGGAGGCCCATTATCTTGAGGGACTCAACGTCGTGATCGATGCCGAGGAGCGCGAGACCACCAAGGGCGAGCTCGTCAACGGGCTTCTGGTCAACTCCGCCTTCTCCATTTTACGCCTGGGAATTGCCACCACGCTGGCCACGGGCGCCGCGATGGTCGTCTCCGGTCAGGTCGATTTCATGGTGATGTTCGCGTTCCTGCTTATGGTGAGCCGTATCTACGCGCCGTTTGATCAAGCCCTTATGCTCGTGTCCGAGCTGTTTGTCGCCGAGTCGTCTGCCAAGCGCATGCGTTCTATCATGGAAGAGCCTGTGGCGCGGGGCAGCGAGAAATTTGAGCCCGTGGGCCACGATGTGGTGTTCGATCATGTGGCATTTGGCTATGGTGCGGGCGAGGACGGCCGCGCCGGCGAGAAAGTTCTTACCGATGTGAGCTTTACCGCCAAGGAAGGCGAAGTTACGGCGCTGGTCGGTCCTTCGGGTTCCGGTAAGTCTACGGTGAGCCGCCTGGCCGCACGCTTTTGGGATGCCACCGAAGGCACGGTCACCGTGGGTGGCGTGGATGTTGCGAGCGTTGATCCCGAGGTGCTGCTGCGCGATTACGCCATTGTGTTCCAAGACGTGCTGCTCTTTGACGACACGGTGATGGGAAACATCCGCCTCGGGCGTCGCGATGCCACCGATGAGGAAGTGCTTGCTGCCGCGCGTGCCGCCAACTGCGACGAGTTTGTGAGCCGCATGCCGCAGGGCTACAACACCATGATTGGCGAGAACGGCTCCAAACTGTCCGGCGGAGAGCGCCAGCGCATTTCTATCGCCCGTGCTCTGCTCAAAGACGCGCCGATCGTGCTGTTGGACGAGGCGACGGCGAGCTTGGATGTGGAGAACGAGACCGTGGTACAGCAGGCGCTCTCCCGTCTGCTTGCAGGTAAGACGGTTATCGTTATTGCCCACCGTATGCGTACGGTGGAAAATGCCGACAAAATCGTTGTACTCAAGGACGGTGTGGTTGCCGAGCAGGGCACTCCGGCGCAGCTCAAGGCGGCAGGTGGAGAATTCGCCCGCATGGTTGCGCTGCAAAAGGAAGCGGCTGCCTGGCAGCTGTAGGAAAGAGGTAAAGAGATCGTCCCCATGCCATGTATTCGGGGCTGTGGAAAACCATTCATCTTAGATTCGCAAGGGCGAGGGCGGACCCCCCTTGGGGTGCGGCCTGCATCATGGTGGGCGGATTTCTCATAACGGGCGAAGCATGTGACGAAATTTTCCAAAAAATAAACCTTTGTTGACCTTAATAGTTAGATAAACTAAACTCCTTTCCAAAAGTGTGCTCGAGCAAGCTTATTTACTCGGGTGCTGAGGCACCGTGCCGCGTCCAATGCGGTAAAAGGGAGAAGCAATATGAAGAAGTCGACGTTTAACACCCTGCTTGTCGGTGGCGGTTTTCTGCTTGGTACGGCTGGCATCAAGCTGCTCACCAGCGCTCCGGTAAAGAATGCCTGCGTACAGGGCATTGCGTGCGGCATGCGCGTCAAGAACGGCTACCAGGACATGGTCGAGCAGGCTAAGGCCGAGGTTGACGACATGGTTGCCACGGCTGCCTACATCACCCAGAGCGAGGCCGCTGCGGACAAGGCAGCCGAGTAGCACTACAGGCATAAACAATGAGATTCTCGATTATCAGCGAGATCCCCGGCAGGACCCGCCTCCAGTTGGCGGGTCCTGTGCCAGAGAGCGATCTCGATGCGCTTATCAAGCTCAGCAGCGACATCGATGGCGTAAACAAGGTGCGCGTCTACGGGCGCATCGGCCAAATGGCGCTCGAATTCGACAACCCACATCGTGCAAGCATCCTCGATGCAGTGGGCGCGATTGACGCCCAGGCCATAGCCGATGCAAAGTCGGGCTATGTAATGCAACTCGAGCCGCGCAAGCACAAGCTCATCATGGATCTTGCAACGCTTATCGGCGCGCATTACGCACGCCGCTGGTTCTTGCCCATGCCGCTACGCGCTATCTTTATCGTGGCCGGGTACATGACCTTTTTGCGCGCCGCCCTCCGTGAGCTCGCGCAGCCGCGCCTGACTGTTCCCGTACTCGACGCTTCGGCCATCGGTATCTCGTTTGTCAAACGCGACGTCGATACCGCGGGGCAGACGATGTTCCTGCTCAACGTGGGCGAGCTGCTCGAGGACTACACGCGTGCCATGAGCGAAAACGAGCTTATCAACTCGCTACTTGACGTGCCCGATAAGGCACAAAAAGTGGTCGGAGACACCGAGGTGAGCGTTGCCGCCACCGAGCTTGAACCCGGCGACTTGGTGGCCGTGCGCACTGGCATGTCCATTTGCATCGACGGTGTTGTCGAGCAGGGGAGCGCTATGGTCAACCAAGCGACCCTGACCGGCGAGCCGCTGGCCGTCGAGCGCAGCGTGGGCGACGACGTGTTCGCCGGGACCGTCGTGGAGGACGGCAGCATCTTGGTGCGCGTGCGCGCCAACACGGCTCAGACTAAGCTTCGCTCAATCGTCTCGCTCGTGCAGACGGCCGACTCGCTCAAGTCCGAGGGCCAGTCTCACATGGAGGACCTTGCCAACAAGATCGTCCCGTGGAACTTCCTGCTTGCGGGCCTGGTTGCGCTTACCACCCGCAGCCTCATCAAGACCTCAGCGGCTCTGATGGTCGACTACTCGTGCGCACTCAAACTCACGGGTTCCGTTGCCGTCATGACTGCCATGAGCGATGCTGCCAAGATGGGCGTCATGGTCAAGGGCGCGAAGTACTTTGAGTCGTTTGCCAAGGCCGACACCATTGTGTTTGATAAGACCGGCACGCTCACCGAGGCGCAGCCTCGGCTCGCGTGTGTGCTCACCACCGATGGCTGGAGCGAGGAGGAGGTCCTGCGCTTTGCCGCCTGCTTGGAGGAACATTTCCCGCATCCGGTGGCGCGTGCCGTGGTCAACGCCGCCCGCGAGCGCGGGCTCGAGCACCGCGAGCGCCATGCCGCCGTTGAGTACATCGTGGCGCACGGCATCGCTTCGTCCATCGAAGGGCGTCGCGCCATCATCGGTTCCGCGCACTTTGTATTTGAGGACGAGGGTGCGCAGCTCGAGTCCGACATCAAGGAGCAAATCGAGCTCCAGATGCAGGGCCTGTCGCCGCTGTATCTGGCGGTCGATGGCAAGGTCGTCGGCGTGCTCGGTATCGAGGATCCGCTCAAGCCCGGGGTTCGTGAGGCCATCGCCGACCTGCATGCGCTGGGTGTCAAGCATGTCGTTATGCTCACGGGCGATTCGGAGCGCACGGCCGAGCGCATTGCGCACGAGGCGGGCGTCGATGAGTTTAAGGCCGAGCTCCTGCCCGAGGACAAGTACGCGTATGTAGAGCGCATTAAGAGCGAGGGGCGCCACGTTGCCATGGTGGGCGACGGCGTTAACGATTCTCCCGCGCTCGGCTTGGCCGACGTTGGCCTTGCCATGGGCGGCGGAAGCGATATCGCCAAAGAGGTCGCCGACATCATCCTTACCGATACGGATCTTGCCGCCATTGTTCGGTTGCGTCGGATGAGTCAGGGTCTTATCGATCGTTTGAGCAGTTCGTATTCAAAGGTGATGTTCACCAATTCGGCGCTTTTGGCGCTTGGTATCACGGGGGTCATTACTCCCCAGGCTTCGTCGCTGTTGCATAACGGCTCGACGATTGCCTACAGCCTGAACAACGCGAAGGCTTATCTGCCGTCGGTTTCATAGCCGCGTGAATCTAATCCGGTAGCTGTCTTGGCATCCTATTGGGTACGGGCAAGAAAAACCCGTCGTCTCAAGGAAGGCGACGGGTTTAGCGGCAGACGATAGCAGGACGTTAGAGGCTCTTGACAAAGCGCTGGCAGGCAGCCCTTCCGGCTTCATCCCACTTAAAGACACCGGCGTCTTCAAGGACATGCCCAAAGACAGACCCGACCTCTTTGTGGAGGATATCGAGGGCATTTTCTTCTGTGAGCTCATCGCCGCGGCGCTTGTAGACCTCCTCTGCCCATGCGGCATGGCTCGCGCTTAGCTCATCGGTGGCAAGACTGGCGATATCGCCAGTCAGCAGGTGCTCCTTTACAGCATTGAGCTCGGGCACGAGGCGCGGCGGTAAGATGGCAAGGCCCATGACCTCGATCAGACCGATGTTCTCTTTTTTGATGTGATGGTATTCGACATGCGGATGGAATACGCCCAGAGGGTGCTGCTTGGAAGTGATGTTGCAGCGCAGGGCAAGATATACCTCGTATGATCTTCCGCCTGCGTGCCCGTCTTCGTCAACATGGCGCACGACGGGAGTCACCGTGTTGTGACGAGTGCCGTCTGGATCGTGGGCGATGATACCCACGGTTTCATCGCTCCAAGCACGCCAAGAATCGATAACGTGCACTGCGGCTTTCAACAGTGCTTGGCGATTGGCGCTGCGCAAACGCAAGACGGAGAGGGGCCAATGCAGCACGGCACCCGCAACCTCGGGGAAAGCGTCCATCGAGAAGGTCTGCGTGACTTCTGCGCGCATCATGGGGAACTCGTGCGCCCCGCCCTGAAAATGATCGTGCGAGAGAATCGATCCGCCTACGATGGGCAGGTCGGCATTGGAGCCGATGAAATACCCAGGCACGGTATCGACAAAGTCGAGCAGGCAGGTGAGCGCCGCGCGATCGATGTGCATGGGGCGGTGCTGTGAGCTCATGGCAATGCAGTGCTCATTGAAGTATGCGTACGGCGAGTATTGCAAGCCCCAACGCTCACCGCCAAGCTCGATAGGGATGATGCGGAGATTTTGACGTGCAGGGTGCGCACCGCCCGCAGCGCTTGCGCCGCGTCCCGGATAGCCCTCGTTTTCGATGCAAAGCTGGCATGCGGGGTATTTCTCGCCATCGTTTTGAGCAGCTCCCGCGGCAGCAATCTCGCGCGGATCTTTCTCGGGTTTCGAGAGGTTGATCGTGATTTCGAGGTCGCCCCAGCCGGTGGCCGTGGTCCACTTGATATTGCGCGCGATGGCCGAGCGGCGTACGTATCCCGCGTCGCAGCACAGGCGATAGAACCAATCGGTGGCGGCTTGCGCGCCTTGTTTGGCTGCGAGACGCTTGAATTCGGCAACGACCTGGCTGGGCTTTGGCATGAGGATGCCCATTACGCGGCAGGCGATGCGGTCGCGTCCGCTGGCAGTGTCGTCGGCGACCCCGTTTTCCACTGATTGCTGTGCGATGGTCGCAAGGGCATCGTCGAGGTCGAAATCAGTATCCGCAAAGGAGCTGCTGTTGCCGAGAACCCACGCCGTGTCAGGGGCGGGCCCTGTGGCACCGATGCACTCAAGAACGATGTTGTAAGACCATGCTCGATCGTTTTCAAGCTCCAGGCCGTGGACCACCGCGTAATCGATGAGCGCCTGAATCGTATTGCGAAGAATGGTTGTGTCAACTACAGCCATGTTGCGTAAGCTCCCTCGTCAGAAACCTTATAGTGCCTGCTTGAGCCTTCGCCCAGCCAGTAATCCATGCGATCGATGAATGAATCGGTGATATCGAGGGGAACAAAAGCCTGGATGGTTCCGCCAAAGCCGCCACCATGGATGCGAACGGCGCCGCGTCCGGCTAGGATATGCTCGGCAAGTCCCAGCGCATACATGGCGGGCTGATCACGGCCTAGCTGAGCGGTGACATTTTGCAGATACATGGCGGAGCTGGCACCGCTTTCGCGTGTGAGGGTAAGGAACCTAGCGATATCTGCTTCTTGCAAAGAATTCCAGCGCTGGTCAACTAAGTCGTTTTCGTACCAGTAATGGATGCAGCGCAGTACGGCCCTGTCTCCAAATTCGGCGCGCAGCGCAGGGACCTGACGGTCGAAATCCTCTTTACCGACTTCGCACAGGCGTGTATGCCCGAGTTTTGCGGCAATTGCCTGCATCTCGCCAGGGATGGCGGCGTAGTCGTCGGTAGATGCGGCATGATCGGCTCCGACTTTCACAAGCACCAGTCCGTACCCGTGCTCTTCGAAATCGAATTCGAGCTTTTGCGTTTTGGGATGAGCGACGTTCTCAAAGTCCATGAAGGCAAGTCCACCCAGGCACACGGCTGCCTGGTCCATGAGACCGCAGGGCTTGCCATAGTAGCGATTTTCGGTTCGCTGACTCATCTGTGCAAGTGAGACGGGGTCGATGGAGGGGGCCGACCAGAGTGCCTCCATGGTTCTGCCGATGGCCGCCTCGATGGCAGCCGAGCTCGAAAGCCCGCCACCGGAGGGGACCGTGCAGGTCATGGCAAGGTCAAATCCTGCCGGAATGGCTCCCGTTGCGGCAATCTCGTGTGCCATTCCGCGCACGAGGCTTGCTGTAGTGCCTTTTTCTTCCTCTACGATTTCGAGGGAGTCGAGCGTGATCTCGAAGGGTTCATACCCTTCGGAAGCAACGCGCACGATGTTGGTGCCGTTTGCGCGGGCGATGCCGTCAACTGCCACGTCGAGGGCCGCAGCGATGATGTGCCCACCTTCGTGATCGGTATGATTACCCGATATTTCGGAACGTCCCGGCGCATGCACGTGCAGCACGCGTTTTTCGTCGACGGAACCAAAAGATGATTCGAAAAGCTCTTGAAGATGGGTCAAAAGCATGGAAGGAGCGGCTTCGCTCATGAACGTTTCCTTTCTCGTGGCTTGCATTTGCAGGCGTTGCCCGTTTACTTGTGCGAAAAGCGGTACAAGATGGTCTGCGCGTAAGGATGGCCGGGTTCGCAGCGTGGGTGGACCCAGTCATCGTGATGCATGTTGTCGGGCCAAAACTCGGGCTCAAAGGCAAATCCGTAACGGGGACGATACTCGGCACCCTCCTTGGCATTTGCATCTTCAAGCCAGTTTCCCGTATAGAGATGGGCGCCGGGCGTGGTGATCGATATGTCAAGGACGCGTCCGCTTTTGGGGTCCTCGGCATGAAGCGCCGGGCGCGCGGGCGCATCCGGGCGGTAATTGTCGATGCAGAAGCAATGATCGTATCCACGTGCCTGGCGGAGCTGGTCGCAGTCTTGTTCGATATCGCGACCGAGCACCTTTGGCTGACGGAAGTCAAAGGGTGTCCCCGCGACGTCTTTTACCGTTCCCAGGGATACGTTATCGTCGCGAAGGGGTAGATATTTTTGAGCATGTACGCACACGGTCTGCTCGAGAATGCTTCCGGATGCGTGGCCGGCAAGGTTCCAGTAGGTGTGGTTGGTCATATTGACAAACGTCGGAGCGTCGGTGGAGCACTCGTAGTGCACCCTCAGCGTGACGCCTTCGCTTTCATTAGATACAAGCGAATAGCAGGCAGTAAGGAGGCGGTTTCCCGGTAGACCGTATTCTTTATCAGACAATGTAAGCGAGAAGCAAACCGATGTTCCATCTTCTGACGGACTAGCATCCCAAATGCGCTTATGAATGCCGTGTTCCAGGTCGGTGTGAAGATTGTTGCGCAGGGAGGGGCCATCATTTCTCGGCATATGGTAAAGGGTCCCCGCGATGGCGACCTCTCCTTGGTCCGTTCGATTTGCCGAGGGGCCGATGGTTGCTCCGTAGCAGGCGGGATTGTCTAAGTAGCCTTCGAGTCGATTGAATCCGAGCACGATATCGTCGAGGTTGCCATTTTGGTCGGGCGCGATAAGCGAGAGCAGGGTCGCTCCAAAGTCCATAACGCGTGCTGTCACGTTGCCACAGGCAAGTGTATAGATATGTACTTCTGCTTTGTTGCCGATTGTTCCAAAGTGTTCGATATCTGCCATGCGGCGTCCTCCGATGTTCGTATGCGATGTGCAAACTGCCGTTCAGCGATATGCGTGAATGCCACAGCTTCATTATTGTTAACGTACTCATTGGGCTACAGCAGCCAATTGCCCAATTTCCGCAATCGGCGCAAAACATCCTGCGAGCGGCATTGCGCCCTCGTATGTTGGATGTCCGCTGCGCTTGGAATATAGTGGGCCGTATTGCGTGCCTTGCGAGCTTGAGAGTGGTGAAGACCATGCGGGGGGATGAGCGAACAGAGTCGGGTGCGCCGCGGGGGCGCACCGTTTCGATGATCGATGTCGCGCATCTCGCGGGCGTGTCACAGCAGACTGTCTCGCGTGTTGCCAATGACATGCCAAATGTGAGCGAGGCAACGCGAAAGCGCGTGCGCCAGGCAATGGATCAGCTTGGCTTTCGCGTGAATTACGCCGGCCGTTCGCTTCGAGATGGCAAATATCACTCGGTGGGCTTTTGTGTAAATGACATCACAGAGTTTGGAAACCTTACGATGCTCGACGGCATCACCGCCGCCGCGCGCGATTGCGATTATGCCGTCACGCTTGTGGAGATGAGCAAAGATCGAGAATTCTCTCTCGGCGAAGCGGCGCGTATGATGTCCGCGCTCCCCATCGATGGCTTGATATTCGGCATGAGTCGTTTGGCTCCCGATTTTGAGGAGTTCAGGCCTCTCCCTAGTTTGCCTACGGTCATCGTCACCATGTGCGAGCATCCTGTTTGCACGACGGTCGACTCCGACCAGTACCATTGCGCCTGCATGCTTATGGACCATTTGCTCTCCTTTGGGCACAAAGAGATTCGTTACGTGGGAGGACCGACTTCTTCGATTGACGAACAGTTTCGTCGGGCTGGATGGAGGGATTCCCTTGAGCAAAACGGCCTTTCTGTAGTAGAGCCTCTACATGGTGACTGGTCTGCAAGTAGCGGCTATCAAATCGCTTGTCGTATGATCGAGCAAGATCGCACCTTTACCGCCGTCTTTGCGGAGAACGACCAGATGGCAAATGGAGTGGTGTGCGCGTTGCGTGAGCACGGCATACGAGTTCCCGAAGATGTTAGCGTTGTGGGCGTCGACGACTCATTGGCCGAGTACGTTCCCAACAGCCGTCTGACTACGATGAGGTTCGATGCGCTCAGGCGTGGCACCGCGGCATTTGAGCATGCTCTTATTAAAGACGAGAAGAGTGAAGGCCCGATTGCCATTCGCATTCCCGGAGAGCTTATCGATCGAGGTTCAGTATCACAGGCAAGACGCTAGACGTGCGCATTAATGCGGGTTTGTGAGTGTCGGGCAAAGCTATCCTTTGGGGAGAGGCTTGATGCTCGACCGAGGCCTCCGCAGCGGACACGGCGCAGGCGCATGCCTTATAACGGGGTTATTTCGAAAGAACTCGAAAGCAAATGAGGGGTCTTTTGTTCAGCTTCCCAACGGGGGCTTTCTTTTTCTGCGCAAAACGTTAGCGAATAAAGGAATGGATATCCTACCGTTCACAGGCGCTTTATAAACCGTTCGGCAGTAAGCAAGAGCGTCGCGACAGTTCTGTGTATATCGAATGTTAACGTACTCAAATAGTAAGCGGGCCGGGGCGCGAAGCACCACAAACCGGGTGCCGCCTCTAATTGGTCCTTGGCGGGATGTAGCCCGCCGCAAGAAATGGGACGTGCTCAAAGCGCGCCCAACAGGAAGGGAAGAACGTTATGGCACTTTCTCGTCGTGAATTCCTCAAGTATTGTGGCCTTGGCATGGCCACGGTGGCTGCAAGCGGCCTCGTGGGCTGCGGCGGCTCCGGCGGCGACGCTGGCAGCGCAGCTGCAGGCGGTTCGGCTGCCAATGCTGATAAGCCCGTTGTCTTCTACAACCGTCAGCCGTCCAACTCCTCCACCGGTGAGCTCGATATGACTACGCTCAACTGGAATAAGGACACCTACTATGTCGGTTTCGACGCCAAGCAGGGCGGCGAGCTCGAGGGCGAGATGGTTGTCGAGTACATCAAGAATCACGCAGCCGACATCGACCGTAATGGCGACGGCGTCATTGGTTACGTTCTCGCCATCGGTGACGTGGGACACAACGACTCCATCGCCCGTACCCGTGGCTGCCGCAAGGCCCTGGGCACTGCCGTCGAGAAGGACGGCCAGATCGTGTCCGACCCCGTGGGCACCAATACGGACGGCAAGTCCGACAAGGTCAAGGACGGCGAGATCGAGGTCGACGGCAAGAAGTTTATTGTCCGTGAGCTCGCAAGCCAGGAGATGAAGACCTCTGCTGGCGCTACTTGGGACGCCGCAACCGCCGGTAACGCTCTGTCCGGTACCTGGGCTTCCGCTTTTGGCGACCAGATCGACGTCGTTGTTTCCAATAACGACGGCATGGGCATGTCCATGTACTCCAACTGGGCCAAGGAGAACAAGGTTCCCGTCTTTGGTTACGACGCCAACTCCGACGCCGTTGCCGCTCTGGGCGACTCCGAGTTCCCCTATGGTGGCACCATCTCCCAGAACCCCGCTGTTCAGGCTTACCTCACGCTGCGTTTGCTCCGTAACGCGCTTGACGGTGTCGACGTCAAGACCGGCGTGGGCGAGGCCGACGCTGCTGGCAACGTCATCGCCGAGGAGGACTTCAAGTACAGCGAGGACGACCGCTCCTTCTACGCTATGAACCTCGAGGTCACCGCCGAGAACTACAAGGACTTCACCGATCCGGCGAACACCCTGTACAAGACGGCTCAGGCCCAGATCGACGAGGGCGACAGCCCCAAGAAGAAGGTCTGGCTGAGCATCTACAACTCCGCCGACAATTTCCTGGGCTCTACCTACAAGCCGCTGCTCGAGAAGTATGCTCCGCTGCTCAACCTCGATCTCGAGATCGTTCAGGGCGACGGCCAGAACGAGTCCTCCATCACCAACAAGCTCGCCAACCCCGCTGACTTCGATGCATTTGCCATTAACATGGTGAAGACCGACAACGGTGCTTCTTACACGTCGAATCTCGGCTAGTAAGATAATGGCTGCCAAAAAGGGCATGTGAGTATGTTTGCAAGGGGGATCAGGAGACTGCTCCCCCTTGCCTTTCCGAGGCTATGAGTACGTAAACAATCGAGCATGGTCTCATATCAGGACGTTCTCCCTATCGTAGCTGCGCAAATCACATTGCTTAGGGAGGACATCGAGGGAAACGAGGGGTGAATACATGTCAGACAAACAAGACGACATCGTCCTGTCGATCCGAGGGATGAGCAAGACGTTCGGGCGCAACCGCGTGCTCGACCATATCGACCTCGAAGTCCGCCGCGGTACCGTCATGGGCCTGATGGGTGAAAACGGCGCGGGCAAGTCTACGATGATGAAATGCCTGTTTGGTACCTATCAGAAGGACGAGGGGACTATTTTCCTCGATGACAAGGAGGTGAGCTTCTCCGGGCCTAAGGATGCTTTGGAAAACGGCATCGCTATGGTGCACCAGGAGCTCAACCAGTGCCTCGAGCGCAACGTGGTCGACAATCTGTTTTTGGGCCGCTATCCGGTCAAGGGCGGCGTGGTCGACGAGGCGCGCATGCGCAAGGAAGCATCGGACCTGTTTCGTCGCTTGGGCATGACCGTCAACCTAACTCAGCCCATGAAAAACATGAGCGTCTCCCAGCGCCAGATGGTCGAAATCGCCAAGGCAATGTCCTATAACGCTAAGGTCATCGTCTTGGACGAGCCCACGAGCTCGCTGATGGCGCAAGAGGTCGACAAACTGTTCGAGATGATGCGCAAGCTTAAAGAGCAGGGAATCGCACTCATCTACATTTCGCATAAGATGGACGAGATTTTCGAGATTTGCGACGATGTATCGGTTTTGCGTGACGGCAACCTGGTTATGACTAAGCATACGAGTGAGACCGATATGAACGAGCTCGTGAGCGCGATGGTCGGCCGCTCGCTGGACAATCGTTTCCCGCCGGTGGATAACGTCCCTGGCGATAACGTTCTTTCTGTACAGCACCTGTCTACGAAGTTTGATCCGCACCTGGTCGATATTACGTTTGATGTGCGCAAAGGCGAGATTTTTGGCCTATATGGCCTGGTGGGAGCCGGACGCACCGAGCTGCTCGAGACGATCTTCGGTATTCGCACCCGTGCAGCGGGACGCGTGTATTTCCGCGATCGCCTTATGAATTTCTCTTCGGCGCGTGACGCTATGGAGCATGGTTTTGCCCTCATTACCGAGGAACGTAAGGCCAACGGCCTGTTCCTTAAGGGAGACCTGACGTTCAACACCACCATTGCCAACCTCGAGCAGTACAAGAATGGTCCTGCCCTCTCTAACGACAAGATGGTCCGCGCCACGAACAAAGAGATTAAGACCATGCATACCAAGTGCATGGGTCCCGACGATCTTATTTCGAGCCTTTCTGGTGGCAACCAGCAGAAGGTCATCTTTGGTAAGTGGCTCGAGCGCTACCCGCAGGTGTTCCTGATGGACGAGCCCACCCGTGGCATCGATGTTGGCGCCAAGTACGAGATTTACCAGCTCATTATCGATATGGCCAAGAAGGGCACCACGGTTATCGTGGTCTCCTCCGAGATGCCCGAGATTCTCGGCATCACCAACCGCATCGGCGTCATGTCGAACGGACACCTTTCCGGCATCGTCAACACCAAGGAGACGAACCAGGAAGAACTGCTCCGATTGAGTGCTAAGTATCTGTAAACGAAGGGGATGGAACACATGCCTACCGTATCCGGTAAGATCTTGTCGGTCGAAGAGGAGACAAAGCTCATCCAGCCGATCGACAGCTATGTAAGCGAGATCCAAAAAAAGGTCGATGCCCTGCGCGCCAATGGCACCACGCGCATCGTTGAGCTCCAGAGCAGCATCGATGCTGCAAAGAGCGACCGCGTGCTTACCAAAGACGAGCGTGACAGCCTTGTCAATGGCTATAAGGCTCAGATGGAGAAGGCCAAGGAGGTTGAATCTCAGAACAAGGGCAAGGTTAGCGAGCTGATCGCCGACGCCGAGAATTATCTGAAGGCCCATTTCGAGACCGAGTACTTGGCTCCTGTCAAGGCAAGCTGTGCCGCCGAGCGTGAAGTAGCCAAGGCTGCATATCAAAAGAGGCTCGCTGAGCTCGAGAAGGAGCATCAGGCAAGCATTGCCGGTATCAGTGACCAGGCAGAGATCAAGGACGAGAAGTACGTCTACAAGAACAAACAGTTCGATGCCAAGGTGACCTATCAGCAAGAGCTGCAGCAGATCAAAGATCGCGAGCACGAGGCATTTGCCTACCGTTATCACATGATCGACCTGCTACGCATCGGCAAGTTCACATTTGCCGAGAACCTCGCTCAGCGTTGGGAGAACTACAAGTACACGTTCAACACGCGTACGTTCCTGCTCAACAACGGCTTGTATATCGCTATTGCGCTGGTCTTCATCGCGCTGTGCGCCATTACGCCCGTGGTCAAGGGCACGCAGCTGCTCACGATGCAAAACGTGCTGAACATCTTCCAGCAGGCATCTCCGCGTATGTTCCTGGCTCTGGGCGTTGCGGGCCTGATTCTTCAGACCGGTACCGACCTGTCGATTGGCCGTATGGTCGGTATGAGCATGGTTGCCTCGACTATCATCATGCATGCCGGTCCTAACACCGGCACCGTCTTTGGCGTTGCTTTCGATTTCTCCACCATGCCCCTCGTTGCCCAGATTCTTCTGGCACTTGCCGTATGCATTGTTCTGTGCACGGCGTTTTCGGCTATCGCCGGCTTCTTTACCGCTAAGTTCAAGATGCACTGGTTCATCTCGACGATGGCAAATATGCTGGTGATCTTTGGCCTCGTCACCTATGCCACCAAGGGCGTGTCGTTCGGTTCGATCAATCCTAAGATTCCTGCGATGGTGACCCCGCGCATCGGTGGTTTCCCGACGATCATCTTGTGGGCTGTCGCCGCTATTGTGGTCGTATGGTTTATCTGGAACAAGACCACGTTCGGCAAGAGCATGTTCGCTGTTGGCGGCAACCCCGAGGCTGCTTCCGTCTCCGGCATTAACGTTTTCGCCGTTTCCATCGGCGCCTTTATTCTCGCTGGTATCCTGTATGGCTTTGGTTCTTGGCTTGAGTGCATCCGCATGGTCGGTTCTGGCTCCGCTGCTTACGGTCAAGGCTGGGAGATGGACGCTATTGCCGCGTGCGTCGTTGGCGGCGTCTCGTTTACCGGTGGTATTGGTAAGATTTCCGGTGTGACCGTTGGCGTGCTGATCTTCACCGCCCTGACGTACGCACTTACCATTCTGGGTATCGACACCAACCTTCAGTTCGTATTCTCCGGTCTGATCATTCTTGTCGCCGTTACCCTTGACTGCCTCAAGTACGTTCAGAAGAAATAACCCCTCGGCCCCTGTTCGTTCGACTCGCGAACAGGGGCCCCTTTTTATGCCAAGCGTTTATGCTGATACCTGCTAGAAAGGTGCTTCCATGAAAAAAATTGTCGTGTGCTGCACGATGAGCGTTACCTCAAGTCTTTTGGTGATTAAGATGCGCGAGATTATCGAACAACGCGGCCTGGATATCGACATCGAGGCGCTTCCTGCGAGCGATGCCGTCAATGAGATTTCCAATGCAGACTTGATTATGCTTGCTCCCATGGTCAGCGATGCTAAAGAGGCATTTGAAGGAGCCGGCGCGAAAAAGGTTGTGGTTATCACATCCGATAACTATCTCAACTATCGCGCATCTGACGTTCTTGATCAGGCGGTTTTGGCCCTTGATGAATAGGGAAGCAGGGCTGTTCGCGTTTAGTGATTGATTTTTGGATAATGATTGTGCTGGCCCGCGCGTATATCGCGCGGGCCTTTCTGATACTGCAAAGACCGATGGATGTGTGCGGGAGGCTTTTGGCGCTTGTGTTTTACAGGTTGCAGATAGCGCAATTAGGCCAGAGCGGCTGCTGCCTCCATGGCGTTTGCTTCGGCAAGCATGCTTATCGCGGTGTTGCTATCGTCCTCGAGGGCGGCGAGACCGCGGTAGAGCCAGACGTTGATGTTTTGATCTGTGGTCTCTTTAGTCTGAAGCTGACACGCCACATCCGCGAGACGGGCGAGCAACTCCTTTTTTGAGCTGGAGAACTCCTTGACGTTGGCGACGGAGTGTACGGGCACGCCGCGCTTCTCACTTACGTGGTCAATGAGCCCGCAGACCGATTCGGTTTTCTTGCTAAGCTCTTCATCGGAGAGTCTTGCCTGAAGCGAGGCGAGACCGTCGATGACAACGGTTGCGGGATGTCCGCAGGGGATGAAGCCTTCAATCTCATCCATAGCCTGGGAAATCGTTCCACCAAGGCTGACGAGTGCTCCGGCGAGTCGGGCGTTTTCGTTTTTCATCATTGGTATCCAATCTAGGGGTTAGGGCCTAAACAGTTGTTGATAGAGTAGCTATTCTCGCACAGGAGCAAACTTGTTCATATTTTTGCCAATAAGTTCTCGCAGGCTCTTCATGAAATATCGCTATTATATTTCAAATGTGTCAAGAACGTTCTGGTCTAGAGGCTAGGCGGGCGCATGTGTGATCTGGCATGCGATTGAGACGGCGTACAGGCGAGACAGAGTGCGTTCAAGCCAATGTGCAATCGATCCGGTGTACAGCCGAGGCGGAGTGCAGTCGAGACAGAGTGCGTTCAGGCCAATGTACAATCGAGCTGGTGGCTTATAGCAGAAAATGATTGGCGGTAAATCGAACATTTTGTGATAAGTGGCGGTAAGTAGGGCATTTATGTGCGAAATCTTGCCCCGAGACGTTTCGAAAACCGCCACTCGTTTACAGATGATGGAAAAACCGCCGCTCGTTTGGGAGCGTTTCCTACTTGAGTGGCGGTGTTTCGTACGGAATGCGATAGTTGTTGTCGCCCATGTTCGAAATGCCGCCACTCATCTTGCGATGCTGTCAGGACGAGTGGCGGAAAGACGTGCACAGTCTTGTTGCGACTGCCATCGGGGTATGAAGAGCTGCCATGTATTTGCAGCTCAGATACGAACGGGCGATAGCGCCGCCGGTTGTCGCTGCCAGGGCTATCCGATAAACGAGCGGATTGCCTCGAGTTGTCGTTGCGCTGCCTGTCTGCCTTGGATATACAGGTCGAGGAGCTTGGACGCATCACGTTCAACGTGTTTGACGGTGACGGGCTTTGCGGGCGCGATGACGAGTGCACGACCCTGGCGCTCGTACTCCCAGATGTGTTCGCGCTGCTCGTTGTAGCGATCGTGGCGCGTGGCGATGGCGTCGAGGAGATAGGGGTACTCGGCATAGCGGGCATTTGCTGCCGGCATGAACTCGTAAGAACCCTTTTTGTAGTTACGATCCTGGGTGAGGATTACGATTGCGCGATCGAAGCCGGCATCTTCCAGCACATGCTCCACAGGCACGGAGTCGGCGACTCCGCCATCAAGGCAGAGATGCCCGTTGAGTTCGACAATAGGGGTGACAAGTGGCAACGACGTGCTGGCGCGTACGGCGTCCAGGTCGAGGGTCGCATCCTTGATGGGGAGATAGTCGGCGGTGCCAAAAACAACATCGGTAACGGTGACGTAGAGCTCGAGGGGGTTGGCCTTAAACGTCTCATTATCAAAGGGGTCGATGTGATCCTGGATGTCGTTGAATAAGAAGTCGTAGCCCACCATGCTTCCGCTTTCGGCAAAAGACTTGGTGCCTACGTAACGCGAGTCGCCGCAAAAGGCGAGGTTCAGGCGATTGCAGCGGCCAATTTGCTTGGATTTGAAGTTGACGCCGTTAAGAGCGCCGGCAGATACGCCATAGCAGGCATCGACTGTGATGCCGTTCTCCAAGAAGACGTCGAGTACGCCGGCTGTAAACTGCCCGCGGAAGCTGCCGCCTTCAAGTACCAAAGCGGTTTTTCCCGCGTTGTTTGCTTTTTCGCTCATCGTGGCCCCTTTCGAAGTCTGTATCGGGCAAGGTGTGTTCCTGGGACTTCTTCTACCACAATGGGACGTTCTCAAACCAACTTGGGCAAATCTCAGAGCAATCTATTCGGCGAATCGCTTTGATTGCCCTGGGTGATAAGGCTCGGCGATGACCTAAATGCTCGAATAATAGGTATAGAGATTGCCGTTATAGCAGGTGAGCGTGTATCCAAACGGCACGAGTTTCCCCTCGCGTCTGGTAAAGGTGCTGTGCGAGGCACAAAGCAGGGCGATGTCGTTTGCCTCAAGGAGTTCTTGCTGTTCTGCGGTGGGCAGCTTTGCCGTGTAGGATGTTCCCTGATATTCGCGTTTGATTCCCTGAGAATCAAGGAAGGCGTAAAACGACTGCTCCAGGCATTTGACGTCGATTGCGGGGAGGATTTTGGCGGATACGTAGTTATAGCTAATGGCGACGGGCTTGCCGTTACCGGTGCGAAGACGTATGAAGTAGTGCAGCAGCTCATCTTCGGAGAGCTCGAGGCGCTGAGCGATTTCGGGCTTATCGTGCGCGCGGATAACTTCATACGAGATTAGCTTCGAGCCAGCTGTGAGGCCAATCGCCTTCATGTCTTCGGTGAAGCTGCGGGCGCTGTCGGTGGGCTTTGAAACGCGCGTGGCGCAGACGTACGTCCCCTTGCCCGGTTTTCGCTCGATAAAGCCGTCGTTGCTCAAGTTGTTGAGAGCCTTATTGATCGTCATGCGCGAAAAGCCAAAGCGATCGACAAGTTCCTCCTCGGTCATGAGGCGCGTTCCAACGGGATATGTGCCGTTAACAATACGATCTTTAATGAATGACTCGACTTGTCTATATTTTGCAACCTGTGACATAGTCAGCCTTTCTATATGCTTAAATGCAATTTCTCGCGACCATCTTAACGCCGTTCAAGGCTTGCTTGCCTACCGATTAGGTAATCGGTAGGCAATATTGTATATACAAAGAGTTTACTAACGAGCTTTGTATGTATAATTCGAGCTATCTGCTACATATAGAAGGGAGTTCGGATGGTCGAGCTGTTGCGTGTCGATGACCGGTTGCTTCACGGCCAGGTGGCGTATGCCTGGTGCAAGAACCTAACGGTCAATCTCATTGTCATTGCAAATGATGAAGTGACAAAGGACCAGGCGGCGAAGAATGCCTTCGCGCTTTCGAAACCTGCTGGCGTCAATTTGGTTATTTCGACAGTTGAGAAGACGATTGCTTTTTTGAATTCTGCAAAGGCTCAGAAGTACTCCGCTCTTGTTTTGGTCAAGAACGTGGCCGATGCCGCGGCGCTCGCAAAGGGCTGCGAGGGCATCGATGCCATCAACGTGGGCGGCATTCGCGAGCATGGCGATTCTCGCCGTTACACCAATGCCGTATGCCTGGACGCAGCGGATGAAGAGGCGATCAAGGATCTTGCCGCCGACGGTGTCTCGGTCTATGCGCAACAGGTTCCCGCCGATGGTAAGACCGATCTTGCCGCGATAATCAAATAAGGGGAGAAGATGAACATCATCCAGATGGCCCTTTTGGGCCTAATCGCTGTTTTTGGCTGGTGTGAGTACGTTGACGGTATCAATAAGTCCACGAGGCCTATCGTTATGTGTACGCTTGTTGGCCTTGTACTTGGAGACCTGCCGCAGGGCATCATCATCGGCGGCACGCTTGAGCTTGCGACGATGGGCATGATGGGAATCGGCATTTCAATTCCCATCAATATCACTATCGCGGGCGTGCTGGGCGCGGGTTTTGCCATTTCGAGCGGGCTTTCGCCCAAAGCCGCAGTGGCACTTGCCATCCCCATTGGCATCGTCTATCGACTCTTGGAGCACTTGGCAACGACGGGCTATGATCTTGTTGCCACAAAGATGCTGTTTGATCATCCCGAGCGTAATACTACGCACCGCGTTACCCAGACGTTTTGGTTGATCTTTGGTCTTTCGTGCGCCTTTATGTTCCTCACCGTGTTCTTGAGCCTGCTTATTGGCGCCGATGCCGTGGCCGGCGTTGCCAACGCTATTCCTGAGAACATCCTCAATGCAATCGGTACGGGAACCAACCTGCTCGCTGCCTTGGGCTTCGCGATGCTTTTCAACCTCACACGTACGCCCAAGACCATGGCGTTCTTCTTTATCGGATTTGTTTGCGCATCGTATCTCAATATGCCTACGATGGCAGTTGCTATTGTCGGCGCAGCATTTGCCGCTATCGCATACTTCTTTACGGGTAACGAGAGCGCGCCGAAGGAGGCTGCTGAGGAGATTTTCGACGACTTCGATGCGTTGGACGACGAGCCGGAGGAGATTGCCGCCGCCCGCGAGCACCTGCTTGGCAAGCGCGAACTCAACCAGGTCTTCTTTAAATCGTTTGGTCTGGAAGGCCCCTTCATCTACTCTCGTCTGCAGGCCATTGGTTGGTGCCGTTCGATGCTTCCGGTAATCGAGAAGCTCTATACAACCGAGGAAGATCGCTGCGCCGCCGTCAATCGTCACTTGGAGTTCTTCAACTCCAATCCGGAGTTCTCCACTGCCATCATGGGCATTTCTGCCTCCATGGAAGAGCAGAACTCGGTTGATCCCAACTTTGACACCGCAAGTATCAACAGCGTTAAAGCGGGCCTGATGGGTCCGGTGGCGGGTATTGGCGACAGCTTTTGGTGGGGCATCGTCAAGACGGTCGCTTCGGGCATCGGTTGCCAGTTTGCTATGCAGGGCAGCATTTTGGGACCCATCCTGTTCCTGCTTGTTTTTAACATCCCGCATTGGGTGATTCGCTACATCCTTACCTTCAAGGGTTATGAGCTGGGCGGTCGCGTTCTTGAGTCGATGGCCGAGAATAACATCATCGAGAAGATCTCGCTGTGCGCAGGCATCCTGGGCATGATGGTGATCGGTGCCATGACCTGCAGCATGATCAGCGTTACCACACCTTTGGTATTCAACATGGCCAACGGCGTGACCTTGACCCTTCAAGATACGCTCGATGAGATTTTGCCGAACATGCTTCCGCTGGCTTCCGTGTTTATCGTTGCCACTCTGCTTCGCCACAAGGTGAAGATCATTCCTCTGCTCTTTGGTCTTTTGGCCTTTGGCATCGTGTTCAACCTGCTGGGAATTATCGCGTAGGAGCGGTTCATGAGAAGTATGTATACCTATATCGAGCAGGCTCCGGCGATTGCTCGCGATATCATTGCACGTCGCGAAACGCTGGTGGGCCCACTTGTCGAGCAGTTTTGCGGCATGGCGCCCAAGCGCTTGTTGATCGTCGCATCGGGATCGTCTTACGACATCGCAATGTCGATGAAGCCATTTATGCAGCAGACGCTGGGCATCGAAGTGAGCGTCGAATGGCCTATGAGCTATATCTTGTACAACCATGTCCAAAACGAAGAGCCGTTTGTTCTTTGCATGTCGCAGTCGGGCCGCAGCACGAACACCATCGAGGCGGTTCGTCGTGCCCAGGCGTGCGGGCATCACGTTGCCGTGCTGACGTGTAATTCCGACGCTCCGATGCGTGAGTACTGCGAACATGTTTATGCCTACGGTAGCGGTACAGACGACTACTATGTGGCAAAAGGATTCCCAACCAGCTGCGTCTATCTAGCGCTTTTTGCCATCGAGGCCGCTCGCGTGCTTGATGTAAGGGGCGACAACGATTGTGCGACGCTGCTTTCGGACGTGTCTGCGGTCGTGGAAGATATGCCCGAGGCTTACCGCGCCGCGCGCACATTTGCCGAACAGCATCTGAATGCGTTTGTCGATGCCCGACGCATTATGTGCGTGGGTATTGGCGCCGGATACGGTGTTGCCTTGGAAGGTGCACTCAAGCTCAATGAGATGATCGGCGTCGCGGCAAACGCTTATGAGATGGAGGAGTTTGTACACGGACCGACGTACGAGATTCGTCGTGGACACGTTGTTGTCCTTGTTGATTTAGGCGGCCCCGGCCACGAGCGCATGATGCAGCTCTATCGCGCTTTGCATGTCCTGACCGACGAAGTCTATGTTATCGATACGGTTGGGGAGGGACTTGCTCAGTCCGACGAGAAAACGTTTGCGCTGAGGCCCCTTATGGGGTGCGAGCTCGATGCTCCGCGCGCGGTTATTCCGTTCCAAGTCCTTGCCGAGTCCATCTGCTCCAAGCTCGATCTGTTGAGCTACAACCTCTCTAACTTGGAGTTCGAGAAGCAAATCAAAAATAAAGCCAACTGAGGCTGCCTTGATGTTTGCGCTTCTTGATGGGCAGTAGAGAAGTGAACATCGATGGCACATGAATAGCATGGCGCTCAACGTGGTAGAATACAGGTCCGCGTTGAGCGCGTGTTCTTTGAAAAGGTCGATGTTGCTGCCGTAGTTGTGATGTGCAGCAACGCCATGACCTCTCGATTGAGGGGGTGACTGGTTTCGACACGATAGCCTTGAGAGAGGAAGCAAGCCGAGGTCTCCTCGCCTCGTAAAACAGGGGTACCGTCAAATTGAATTGACAACAACACTTCTTATGAGCCCATGGCTCTCGCTGCTTAATTTATAGCTGGCGCGTCAACCCGGTGATTTCCCCGACACCGGTGCGACGTCATTTTAGGGGAATGCTCCCGCGCACGTAATCGGTATGGCGCGGGTTAAGACCGAACCGGTTGGGATGCTGCGAGCGTGTCGCTGCGCGCAATGCGTCCGAGATTAAATCAGCGACTGAGCTTGGAGATGCCGATCAGGGGGCTTTCGTGGACCGGAGTTCGATTCTCCGCACCTCCACCAAAAGAGGAAGCGTCGAACTCTTCTTCTACAAGAATGAGTTTGCGCTTGTGTATAGGTTAGGGGACGCCTGATGGCGTCCCCTTTCCGTTTTTATATGACAAAACAAGACAGGTTTATTTTGTCACATAGGGTACCTAACAAAATGCATCCCGGTTACGCGGGCGCTCTCTGGGTGTCGAATATAAGAAAGAAAAACGGCGGAAAAGCCTGCGAATCATGCTTTCCCGCCGTTGCGAATGCATTGATATGTACGAGCGCTGCGAACTAGTCCAGGTAACGGGAGAGGAACTCGCGCGTGCGGGGGAGTTTGGGCGCGGTGAACATCTCGTCGGGGCTCGATGCCTCGGCAATGACGCCCTTATCCATAAAGACGACCTCATCGGAGACGTTGCGGGCGAAGGCCATTTCGTGCGTCACGACAACCATCGTCATACCGCCTGCGGCAAGATCTCGCATGACGCTCAGCACCTCGCCGGAGATTTCGGGATCGAGGGCGGACGTGGGCTCGTCAAAAAGCATGAGGTCGGGCTGCATGCACAGGGCGCGGGCAATTGCAACGCGCTGTTTTTGGCCGCCAGAAAGACGGGTTACATCGGCGCGTGCAAAATCGGCAAGACCCACGGCTTCGAGATGGCGCATAGCCGTCTGCTCGGCCTCGCCTTTGCTCATTTTATTGAGCGTAACGGGAGCGAGCGTGCAGTTGTCCAGTACGTTCATATTGTTGAAGAGATTGAACCCCTGGAATACCATGCCGATTTTCTCGCGCAGCTTGTTTACATTTACGTGGTCGGCGGCGAGATCTGCTCCATGGAACCAAACATGGCCGGCATCGGGGGTTTCCAGCAGGTTGAGGCAGCGCAAGAGCGTCGACTTACCCGATCCAGAGGCGCCGATGATGGTAACCACCTGGCCGGGCATGACCGAAAGCTCGATGTCGCGCAAAACGACGTTGCCGTCAAAAGACTTTCGCAAGCCCTCAACGCGAATGACGGGCTCGTTTGCAGAAGACGAGAAAGAAGTTGCGTCCAAAGCCATGACTAGGCCTCCGTTCCAAGAGCAAGGGGCTTTGCGTCCGAAGTGCTGCCAAGGGGCTTGCTCTTAACGTTGAGGCGACGTGACAGACGTCCCAACAGCCACGATGCGATAGCAGTCATGATGAGATAAGCCACAGCGGCGACCAGATACGCGTTGAGCTGTTTGTAGTAGATGCCCGCAACAGTGCTTGCGGCAAAGGTGAGGTCGAACACGCCGATGACAGAAAGAACCGAGGAATCCTTGATGTTGATGACGAGTTCGTTGGAAAGACCGGGGATGGCAAATTTAATACCCTGGGGGAAGACGACCTTGATCATTGCCTGCCATTGCGAAAGGCCAAGCGAGCGCGCTGCTTCCATCTGACCCATGTCGACCGACTCGATGCCACCGCGCAGTACTTCCATCATGTAGGCGGTGGAGTTGAGCGAAACTACGACAAGGCCTGCGGTGAAGCGAGACCAGATGTTGTTGACCTCGGTAATGCTAAAGCCAAAGCTGCTCACAACGGCGATGCCCAAGTAGTAGATAATGACGCCCTGCACGAGCATTGGCGTGCCGCGCACGATAGTGGAGTAAAACTTGGCAAAGCCCACGCCGACCTTCTTGAGGAAGCGCGTGAAGTCGTTATCGGACCGATCGATTTCCATGATGCGGATGGCAACCAGCAAAATTGCCAGGAAAAATGCGATGACCGTACCAAAGACGGCGAGCTCGATGGTGGTGACGACGCCGGCGATGTAGGTTTGCTTGCCCTGCTGGAACATATAGAGCACCTGGACGAGCATATCCTCGGGCATAGAGGTTGCGCTGGCTGCGGCTGCCCATGCAGAGGCAAAGCCCAGGACAACGCGATCGACGGCGAGTATGGCCACGATCGCCCAGATGACATATGACCCAAGACGAAGGGCGCGGACGACGCCCGGCTTGGTAAAGGGTGCCGTTTGCGCATAGGTCTTCCAATGCGTGAATTTAAACACCAGCGCTACGGCAGAAAGAACGATCCAGGCTACGAGCAGGTAATACATCACGAATTCAACGGTGAACGCGTGGGCGAGAAAGCTCATAGGGGAGCGGGGCTGGCTGGAGAGCATCATGCCAATCGCGGCGATTGCGGAGGTGCCGAGCAGCACATAGCGATGATCGCGGCGGGTAAATGAGGCGATGCGTGAGAATGCGGACGCCATAATAATCCTTCGTGTAAATCAAGAAAGGGCGAAGATGCGATCTTCGCCCTTCAACGTACATACAGTATGCGGCGATTAAGCCGGCTGGCGATCCATGCAGTCCTGCCAGATCTGCAGGCGCTCTTTTTGCGAGATATCGCCGATGATCTTATTGAGTTCGTCGAGGATGCCGTCTTGGCCCTTGGCGATGGCGGCGTTGTCGGGGTTGCTCGGATCGGAGAAGCCCTCACCGTCGGCCAGCTCGACCTTCTTGAGGTCGGAGTAATTCTCAAGCAGGTTGGGCAGCGACATGGAGGAGAAAGTGATGGCGTCGCAGGTGCCGTTCTCGATGCCGTCGACTACAAGCGGCACGGTAGCAACCGGCGTAAGATGATTGACCTTGGGAATCTCGTCAATGAGCTCGTCGTAGAACGTGTCTTTCTGGCCAAGGACGGTGGCGCCGGTGAAGTCGGAGAGCTTGGTGGCGTTGGCGTACTTGGAATCTTTCTTCACGACCATGATCACTTCGTCATCGATATAAGAATCGGTGAAGTCGGCAGACTGGGCTCGCTCGGGCGTGACCGACATGCCAGCGCAGATGATGTCGATGGTGCCGTTGCCAAGAGCGTCGACGAGCGCGCCAAACTCCATCTTGACGGCGACGGGCTCCATGTCGAGCGCCTTGGCGATTCGCTTGGCGATTTGCACGTCATAGCCATCGGCATAGGCGCCCGAGACGTTCTCGATGGGAATTGTAGTGTCGGATTCGGCCGACTCCTGCCAGTTGTAGGGAGCGTATGCGGCTTCCATGCCGATGCGTAGGGTCTTGCCGTCGCCGAGCTTGCCGGCGGCTTTCTTGGAAGAGCTGGATTTAGAGGAACCCGTGTTGGAGCCGGTGGTTTGTGCTGCAGGGCCGCAGCCGGTGAGAAACGTTGCGCCAGCGACGGTGAATGCGGTAATGCCGCTGAGTTTGAGGAAGTCGCGGCGTGAGCATGCGCGCCCCTGCGCGCCGAAGTTGTTCTCCATGATGAGAGCCTCCAAAAAAGTTGTGTTACCCCTTCCACACGACGCAACCGGAAGAGACTCATTCTCTTCCCCCTTGCAACCCAATGCGAGAAAGTTACGCGCGCTAATCAACTAGAATACGACGAATGGAGCCGCTACCTGCAAAAAAGCACAGACGGAAACAATGCAGAAACGTTAGGCGCCGTGCCAGGTGGCCGTAGCACCAAGAATAACCTGTCGTTTTGGCACGTGGGGTTCGTGCGGTAGACGCCGGCGATCAAGTGGCTACCAACCGAGTAGCGGTTTTGGTGCGCTTCCGGGTTCGCTATTTCCGGTTTGCGTGGCGGCGTGTCCTGTTGAGTGGCGGTTTTTGGTGCATTTCTAATCGAGTGGTGGTTAATTGTGCATCCGAGGGGATAAATCGTTCGCAAAACGTTGGATTATCCGCCATTCATTTTGACATGCGCGTTTTACCGCCACTGGTTGGCGCAGTGACGATTGCGGGTGGTAATCGAGGAGCGCGCCAAGAGACGAGGGGCCATGCCGAAGAGACGAAGGGTCGCGCGGGAGACGGGGTTTACCGGTTGTCATCAAGCTGCTCCTTCGGCTGAATACGCTGATCGTGCACTGAGACAATCGTCTCAAACCTTTATTGGAACGTGTGTAACCTGGTATGGCTGCCCCCTTTTCTAAACAATCAGGCTAAGGACGTCTGGCAAAAGAAAGGGGGCTTGCTATGAGCAAGAAGATGAGGGGATTTGCCATGATGGCGATCGTCTTGCTGCTGGCTCTGCCGACGCTGGCGATAGGCGCTATCCCAGACTCGAACGCTTCTCCTGCAAGCGAAGGGGGAGGGGCACAGACGACCATAAAGGTCGATCCCGATACCCGCGACCGTTGGCGCCACTGGGCGGCGGGTGGCGGCGACGAGTCACACGTCTCGACGCAAAACATCGGGCGCATTTGGACCGACAAGACCGTCCGGGTGGCGGATGACGAGAAGTCCGACTTCCTAACCACGCTCTCGGTCATGTCATCTACCTCCGACACCACAACAGCTGAGGTCAAACCCCTCGACATCGTATTGGTGCTCGATGCGTCCGGATCGATGGACGATGCGATGGGCGGCAGCGACAGCACTAAACGCATCACGGCACTCAAGAGTGCTGCCGGTGACTTCATCGACACGATTGCCAAGCAGAATGAGGGCCTTGCTGCCGAGAAGCAGCACAAGGTTGCCATCGTCAAGTTCGCGGGCAACAAGTCCAACAACGTGGGCAACGGCACTTACCGCAGCGATGGCTATGTCCATAACTACTCGCAGGTCATGAGGGAACTCACGCCCTGCGATGCGGCTGGGGCGACAAGCCTCAAGGGCACCGTCAACTCGATCAGCCCCGCGGGCGCCACGCGTGCCGACCTTGGCCTTCAGCTCGCGCAATCGCAGCTCGCGAGCAATGGACGCGCGGACGCAAAGAAAATCGTCGTCTTCTTTACCGACGGTTCTCCTACGAGCACCAACGGATTCGAGAGCCGAATCGCCACGAGCGCTGTTACGTCTGCCAAGGCGATGAAGGATTCCGGTGCCACCATCTACACCATCGGCATCTTTAACGGGGCCGCGCCCACAGACGATCCCACGAAGAGCGGCACGAGCAAAAAGAACAGATTCATGCATGCGGTGTCGAGTAACTACCCGCTCGCTACATCATATGCTGCAGGATCGCTTGGCTTGCGTGCGCAGAACTCCAATTACTACCAGTCTGCGGCCACGGCCTCCGAGCTCGAGAAGGTCTTCAGCGGCATCTCAAGCTCTATCACCACGGGGACGGGCTATCCCACCCACATCGAGGACGGATTCGGCGCGCATGAGACCGGCTACATTACGTTTACCGACACTTTGGGCGACTTCATGCAGGTTGACAAGTTCCACAGCGCCCAGATCAACGGCGCATCCTTCGCGGTCGCCCACATGTCCACCGAGGGCAACACTGACACCTATACGTTCGAGGGCACGGCAAAGGACCTGGTCGTTACCGTCGAGCGTGCGGATGCGACGAACCCGCGCCAGGGCGACAAGGTCACCGTCAAGGTTCCGGCGTCACTCATCCCGCTGCGCGAGTACAAGATCGATAAGGCGAAGGGCACCTTTGAGGTGGCGGACATCGACGCCGTCAAGCCTCTGCGCGTGACGTATGCCTCGAGCGTTAAGGATGTCGTGCGTGACAATCTCTTCACGCCCGCTAACGTCGCCGGGCTCACGGACTATATCGATGCCAACGGGGATCACGATGCCAACACGGTGAGCTTCTTGGCTAACAAATGGTCCGGCGGAGACCTGGGCGATACGCATGCCAGCTTCCGTCCGTCACCTGCCAACAGCTACTACTATCTTCAGAAGGTGACGCCTCTCTACACTGATGCGGCATGCACTCAGCGTGCTATCAGAAGCCTCGAAGGCGGCTCGACGTACTATTACAAAGACGAGTACGTTATCCGTGGTGACGACGGAAAGCCAAAAGATGCCTACATCGCGGTTGCCATCGACGGCAGCATGATCCAGAGCTTTGAGGGTGCCCTTACCTTCGACGGCACCGGCTATGCACTTGCCAAGGGCACCGCGCGTCTGCTCTTCATCGACCAGCTTCACACCGAAAAGACCGCCGTGGGTGGCAACGTCACCGGCACCGCGCGCGACGTGCTCAACCCCGAGTGGAATGACAGTTCGAGCCTGACAAGCGCAACGCAGGTCAACTCCCATCTGGGCAACAACGGCATAATTACGTTTGATCTGGACACCACGCCCGCCGAGCTCGATACCAAGGCGAACTTCGGCCTGACCAAGGTGCTCGAGGGCCGCGCGTGGACCGATGCCGACGCGTTTACGTTCGAGGCCAGTCTCGTGTCCGGCGACCGCGAAGCCCAGACCATGCCTCAGACAAACGTTACCTTGACCAAGAGCGATGCACGCGGACAGGGCTTCGCCGCTATCGACTTTGGCACCATTACCTACACCAGGACCGGTACCTATGTCTACGAGGTCTTTGAGAGGGCCGGCGACGCGAGCGGTATTGCTTACAGCACCAACCGCGCCACGATCACCGTGGTGGTCTCCGCCGATAAGACCGGCGCGCTTTCTGCAGTTGTCTCTAAGGTCGAGAACCCCACATTTACCAACACGTATACCTCCGAGTTGAGCTATTCTGCCGCCGGCGGCCTTGTTATCACCAAGGCGCTCAACGGCCACAGCATGGCAGAGGGACAGTTCACGTTCACCGTGACACCCACCGACGCCGCCTCCGCCAAGGTGCTTGGCCTTTCGGAGGGCGGCAACACGTTCGTGACGCCAGCTGCCGCTGACGGCGCGACGGTATCCATCGATATCCTCGGCGGGCGTGACGTCACGTTTACGCAGGCAGACGCTGGCAAGACCTACAGCTATACCGTCAGCGAGAAAAATGACGGCGCCCCAGGCTATACCTACGACACCGCCGAGCGCACGGTGAGCATTGCTGTGACAGACGATAGCGCGGGCAAGCTCACGGCCACCACGACCGTTACCGGTGGCGCCATGGGCACCAAGACCTACGTTTTCGCCACGGGCGAAACGTCCGAGTCGGCAAAGATCCCGTTTATCAACAGTTACCTTGCCTCCACCAACGACCAGGGCGGCTCGACTGCGCCTATCATCGCCACCAAGGAGATGAAGGGACGCCCGCTTACTGACGGCGAGTTCACGTTCCATCTGGCCTATGCCGGCACCACTACTCCCCTCCGCACGGTACGCAATACGGGCGGCACCGTTGACTTTGGGACCTTCTCCTATGACACCGCCATGCTGGCAGACCTGGTCGATAGCGGACGCGCGACCAAGAGCGCGAGCGACAACGGCAACTCCGTGTGGACCGTTGAGTACGTGGCGTATGAGGATATAACCAGGCTGCCCGCGGGCGTGAGTGCTGAGCTTGCGAGCTTCGCCGTGACCGTGCGCATCGTTGACAACGGCGACGGCAGTCTTAAGGCGACAGCACAGCCTGAGGGCGGATGCGTATTCCGTAACGTATATTCCACGGGAGACCCGGTGACCATGCAGCTTAACGGCATCAAGTCGCTGGCTTCGGCCGATGGCCTCACACCGGCGAGCATCGCAGGCAAGTTCACTTTTACCGTGACGGGCGAGGACGGGGCGCCCATGCCCGAGCGCACGACTGCGATAAACGATGCCGACGGCAACATCGACTTCGGCGGCATCACCTTCACGCTCGCGGATCTCAACCGTGCCCTTGGCGACAATGGCGCGACGGATGAGGACGCTTTGGAGCTTGATGCGGCAGCGACCGGTGATGAAAATGCCCAGGCGCTTGACGGAGCCGATGGCATTGCTGCAAAAAGCGCGCCCGCAGGGGACGATACGACGTTCGAGCTCGAGGGACCCGTGGTACCGGGCGAGGCCTCAGTGAGCGACGCTCCTGCTACCGATGAGGGCGGCGGGGACGTGGTGCCGGCTCCTGTCGAGAAGTCCACACCCGTTGGCGATACGATCATTGAATCCGATGAGCCCGTGTTGCTCGGCATGCCCGAAATCGAGACCGTGGCGTATGAGATCGCCGATCCCGCAGCACCTGCGGCGACGGAACCCCGCTCCCATACCTTTGTCTATACCATCGTCGAGAGCGGAAGTGCCCCCGGCGTCGCCAACGACCCCGCGAGCACGCGCACGGTTTCTTTTACCGTGACTGACGACGGCGCAGGACATCTGACGGTCACGCGTGGCCCCGCAGAGGGTCCGGCCTTTACGTTCACCAACAGCTATAGCGTGACGCCTGTCACGTCGAGCGTGACCGATCAGCTCACGGCTACCAAGGTGCTCGAGGGACGCAACCTTGCCGCCGGAGAGTTCACATTCGAACTCATCGAGGACGGTACCGTGGTGGCGGAGGGAACCAACGCCAAGGACGGCAGCATCGCGTTGAGTTCCATCACGTACGACAGGCCCGGCACGCACACATACACCCTCCGCGAACGTGGCGCGGGAACGCACGATCGCGGCATGACGTTTAGCGGTGCCTCCTATATCGTGGTGACCACGGTTGTCGACAACGGAGACGGCACGCTCTCGGTGGCGCATGTACTCGAAGACGCTCAAACGGCGACCTTCACCAACGTCTATCGTGCTGCTCCTGCGAGCATCAAGATCGCGGCGATTAAGACGCTTGCCGGGCGGGACCTTAGAGATGGCGAGTTTTCTTTCGCGCTTACGGGCGAGGGCGATGCAGCGGATATAAGTCGAACCGCCAAGAACGATGCGCGTGGCAACGTATCGTTCGACGAGCTGACGTTCGAGGCGCCCGGTGTCTACACCTTCAGGATTTCCGAGGTCAAGGGTATCGAAGAGGGGATGACCTACGACGAGAGCGTCTATACGATCACGGTCACCGTCGTTGACAACGGAGAAGGTCAGCTCGAGGCGTCCCTCAGCTACACCAAGAATGGGGAGGCTGTCGAGGCGATTGAGTTCCGCAATACCTTCACCGAGCCAAAGACTCCCGAGAAGCCCCCGGTAAAACCAGATACGCCCATACCGCCTACCACGCCCAAGGGACCCGGCAAGCCAGGTAAATCTGGCGGCATCGTCACTCGAGGCTTCCTGCCCCAGACTGGTGACACCGCTGTGGCGGCCATGGTCATCGCAGCAGCGCTCGCCATCGCGGGAATCGCCTTCATCGTCTACGGACGACATCGGCGTTAACGCTTTGCGCGATACGGCGTAGCTTCACCCACTCCCCTCAAGGGTCCGTTCCGTTTGGAGCGGGCCCTTTTCCATGGAGCGACTTTATGCCTCTACGAAGCGTTATACCAGGTCCAGAAGAACGTGATGAGAGCCGTGCGCGAAGCGGTGCCCGTCTTCTTGTTAATCGATGCAATGAGACGGTAGAGCGTCGAGCGCGAAAGGAAGAGCGCGGATGCGATATCACTCACGCTGTCGTCCATAGTCAGAAGGGCACGCACTACATCGCCCTCGCGTGGAGTGAGGCTATATGCTTGGCAGAAGCGCTCGAGGGGCCCCTCAAGCGAGAGGGCGGCTGGCGGTGTCGATGCCGCCTCGCTCGAGTGCACGGCGTCTTGCTGCGACGTATCCTTGGTATTGATGTCGGCTCGGGGGGGGTCCTCTGTGGGTTCTCGTGTCCGATCTGCTCGGTTCCCGAGCTCGAGAGAAGCGATGCGGCGACGCCTGCGAGCAGGACGACTGTGGAAACTATCATGCCAAGAAGGTCGCCGTTGTCGATCAGGGCAATGGCAGGCGCGCTCACGAGCAGCAAGGCGATGTTGTTGAACACACGGCCCATGCTCGGCCACAGCTCATGCATCTTCATATGAGCAGAGAGTTTCATATAGGTCGTGGTGAAGAAGACGACGAATACGCCCGATCCCAGGTAGAAGACGATGACGCTCGCGCGTATGCCGACATTGCCTATGAGCATGAAAAGGGCGCAGGCTGAGAATGTCGCAACGGCGGTCATGATCATGCCAATGCGATGCGTGTCGAGCTTATCGAAAAGCATGCCGGCGACGAGGGCACTTGGCACGAGGAGGAGGCGCGGCCACGAGCCGAGGTCGATGACATGGGAGGCGTGCGATAGGGTGAGTGCGGAGTTGAGGGCCGCAAAAATTCCCGAGAGGCAAAAGGTCGCCACGGCGAGACGCACGGTTGTCTCTCTGGCTGCGGGGGTGGACACGGCACCCATGGTCGAAAGATCTTGCCACGCGGCGCCATCGGGTGCTTTCATCTCGGCAATCGCATGGAGAAAGGTCACCACGGCGAGCGTGGAGAGTACGAGGACAATCTGGTTGGGCATATTGCCTGGAACGAGGATATGGAAGAAAAACTGAAGAACGATTCCCGAAGCGTAGGCGATAGCAACGGCGCGCGCCAGATAGGGTGTCTTGGCATAGCGGCGTGCAAGGAACGAATGGGCGGCGCTGCCGATATAGCCGAGCGTCGCGAAGAGGACGATGCCCCCGGCGAGGAACACCCAGGTGCGTCTGGCCATGATCGTAACGACAATCGCGGCGACGGCGAGCGTGCCTATGAGGGTCGAGACATCGTGCCGCCTGGTGGGGAGGCGGTAGCATAGATAGGGCCTGAGGATAAAACCAATGACGCTCAAGCCGAGCATGAGGCCCTCTAGGGGCGAGACGAGGGAAGGGCCAAAGAGTTGTGCCGTGTGCTCGTCGAAGATAAAGGTGCTCGTGAGGAAGACGAAAAAGAACAGGGCCAAGCTAACGAGTTCCCGATATCCTGTCTGTGCCCACTGTGTTTTGTGCATCCGCGCTCGCATAAAGGCGTCCTTTCGGTATCGATTCTGCGTATTGTTCTGCGTATTGTACAAAAGGTCTCAAGGATGCGTGAAGGATATTCGGCCGCATGTGCAGAAACTCTGATAGAACGCCGAATTATCGTTGACTTAAAGCGTTCGCGCGGTATACTCGACAAGTTACTTTGCAGAGCCCCGTGAATCTCTGTTAAGACACGTAATGTACATGGAGGAGTCAAGTGATTCAGAAATCGACTCACTACGCCAAGCAGGGCGAGGTCCAGCGCAACTGGGTTCTCGTCGATGCCGAGGGTGCTGTTCTGGGCCGTCTGGCCACTCAGGTCGCAATGATCCTGCGCGGTAAGAACAAGCCTCAGTTCACTCCCAACTCTGACTGTGGTGACTTCGTGGTTGTCATCAATGCCGACAAGGTCCAGCTTACCGGCAACAAGGCCAACCAGAAGGTCTACTACCGTCACTCCGGCTACAATGGCGGCCTCAAGGCCGAGACCTTTGTCGAGGCCATGGAGAAGCACCCTGAGCAGGTCATCGAGCGCGCCGTTCGCGGCATGCTCCCCAAGACCACGCTTGGCCGTCAGCAGCTCAAGAAGCTGAAGGTCTACGCTGGTGCCGAGCACCCGCATGCTGCCCAGAACCCGACCAAGATTGACCTGGAGGCTTAAAGATGGCTGAGAACACCGTTGTTTATTACGGCACCGGCCGTCGTAAGAACGCCGTTGCCCGCGTCCGTCTCGTTCCCGGTACCGGTAAGGTCACCGTTAACAAGCGCGATGCCGAGGAGTACTTTGGCCGCAAGCAGCTGGTCGAGGACGCTCTCGCTCCCTTCAAGGTTACCGATACCCTCGGTTCCTTCGATGTCATCGCCCTTCTTGATGGCGGCGGCATCTCCGGCCAGTCCGGCGCCCTTCGTCTGGGCATCGCTCGCGCTCTTCTGAACGCTGGCGATTACCGTGCCGACCTCAAGAAGGCCGGCTTCCTGACCCGCGATGCTCGCGTGGTCGAGCGCAAGAAGTACGGCCTGAAGAAGGCACGTCGCGCTCCGCAGTTCTCCAAGCGCTAAGCATTTCGCCTGGTATTTGGATTCAAAAACGGAGTCTGCCGCATGTTCGGCGGACTCCGTTTTTTCATGCCGCTGGATTGCATCCAGCGTTAGCATACTGAATTGCTTTGTTGTTGACACATTCAGATATTCTGTTTTAATCGGACGTGCTTCGCGTTACGATAATGTCTGTACGCTATATCGCGTACGACAAGGAGGATCATGCTGAGCGGGCTTTTCAAGACTTTTAGCATGCGGAGCAAACGCAATACCTTGCTCTCGCCGCTTGCGGGTAAGGTAATTCCTCTCTCTGAGGTGAACGACCATATTTTTGCCGCCGGGCTCTTGGGCCAAGGCGTTGCCATCGAGCCCTCGGGTAACCATGTGGTTGCCCCTTCCGATTCTAAAATCGAAGCGATTTTTCCCACTGGCCATGCCGTGGCGCTTCACACCAACGAAGGTATGGATGTTCTCATCCATGTGGGTCTTGATACCGATCGTCTGGATGGAAAGCACTTCCACGTTTGCACCGCTATTGGACAGAACGTGAAAAAGGGCCAGGTGCTTATCGAGTTTGACCGCCAGGCAATTAAAGATGCCGGCTTTGACGTTACTGCCCCGATTTTGATTTGCAATTCTGTTGAGTTCTCCAGCATCAAGGGCAATGTGGGAAGCACCGTTTCGGAGCTTGACGAGCTTATTACCGCTCGCGAGAGGTAGTTCAAGAAAAGACCACTACACGCCTTATTTAGCGTTATGCTTTTGAGGGTTAGTTATTGCTCTTTGAAAGGGGCCTTTCATGATTAAAATCGTTCGCGCTCGCGATTATACGGACATGAGCCGCAAGGCAGCCAACATCATTTCTGCTCAGGTTATCCTCAAGCCCAACTGTGTTCTGGGCCTTGCTACGGGCGATTCTCCCATTGGCACCTATGACCAGCTTATCGATTGGTACAAGAAGGGCGATGTTGACTTCTCCGAGGTCAGCACGTATAACCTCGACGAGTACTTTGGTATCGCGGACGACGATCCCCAGAGCTACCACTACTTCATGAATAAGCATTTCTTCAATCATATCAACATCGACCCTAAGAACGTGCACGTTCCCGCTGGATCTAACACCAACGTCGATGAGGTTTGTGCTTCTTTCGACAAGATGGTTGCCGACGCCGGTTTCTGCGATCTGCAGCTTCTGGGCATTGGTCGCAACGGCCATATTGGCTTCAACGAGCCGGACGACGTTTTCTCCAAGGGCACGCATTGCGTCAACCTGACCGAGAGCACCATCGAGGCAAATAGCCGTCTGTTTGAACGTGAGGAGGACGTGCCGCGTCGCGCCTACACCATGGGTGTTCAGACCATCATGAACGCTCGCTCCATCTTGGTTGTTGCCAATGGCGAGAAGAAGGCCCAGGCTGTTCACGATATGTGCTTTGGCCCGGTTACCCCGCAGTGCCCTGCTTCCATCCTGCAGCTGCACACCAACGTCACGATCGTTGCCGACGATGAAGCGCTCGCTCTGTGCAAGGACAAGCTTGCCTAGTTTCGATTTGATGCGCCTTGGTGCGTAGATAGCGTCAAGGTTGTACGGCCCCGAAGTGATTCGGGGTCGTTTTTTAATGCTGAGTTATCAACAATAATGCGCCAATCTAACCCATTTTTTACGGCAATCTCACATAAATCAAACAGTCCGGCCGGACCTTGGCAAAAATTCTGATTAACACGTTTAATTCTGTTGGACAAGTATGCAATGGCAAACACCATAAAATGCACCATAAACGGCAACCAATGTATAGTTACGTTGACAAATGGCATCGCTAAACTGTCAATATTGAAGACAGATTCCAGGGTTTTAGCAGGTAAATACATATGCCTTGGGAAGTTGACGGCAGGTATCGCGAAATAGGGGAGATATGCTATATATCTCCCCTCAAATCTAACAAACAAGATCTCTTCGCCGAATTTACTATGCCCCTCTGGCAACCAGCTCGTATCTTGAATCGACAAGGCTCACGTTGCGCGAGAGTGGGGGATGCGGTGAGTGTTGGCAAAACGTATGTGGGGGACGTAAAGGGCGAATCGGATACGAGAGAGTTTTATCGAGTGCCAGCTGGATTTTCTGCGCGCAGAGACCGGTTGGTGCAAGATCTTGTGCGCAAATGCCGCGATGGCGGCATGGCCGTAGTAAGCGCACCGGCGGGGTTTGGCAAAACCGCGCTTCTTCTTCAATACGCGGATAGTATTAAAGAGGATATGACTCGCGGTGACGTGGGTCTTATCGATGCACAGGGAATGCGTCCCGCTGAGCTTGGGGAGCGTTTGCGACGTCTGCAGCGCGATATCGCGCCAACCGCTTCGCCCGTTGTGGTTGTGGACAACATGCCTCGTTTTGGAAAGGCGGGGCTGCGACGTGTGGTTGATACGCTATTTGATTTGCGCGATCAGGGCTTCGAGATCGTTGTCTCCTGCCTTCCCACCAACCGCGAATTCATCAAAGCGGTGGGGGAGAGCTCGCTCATCCCCGCTCGATCCTTGCTGGTTCAGCCGCGAGAATACGCTCAGTGGGCGCGCTTATACTCAATCTCGGCCTCGCTTGATGTCTATCATCTGACACAAGGTGTTCCAGCTCTTATTGCCATGCTGCAAAGCATCAGCTCGCAAGAGGCAGACGGATCTGCTCTTAACACGGGTATCCTGGGGATTTATCAAGCGATTCTCAACAACTTGCAGCAGGCGCACGATGGCTTGTTCAGGATCGTTTGCTTTATGTTGGCGATGGGATCGGGGACGATAGCCGATCTTGAGGCGTGCGGGGTGCGCGTGAAGCCGAACGTGTTGTTGCAGCTTTCGCGCGATTGGCCTGTATTTGGATTTGCAGTCAATACCGGCGAGTTTAAGTGCTTGGGATTGGGTGCACAGATCAAGCGCTCGCTTCAGCAAATGGTCGCTCGGCTTTCGAGCCAAATCGTTAGCCATGCCGGTCGAATGCTCGTTAAGGCCTCCCGCTTTGATGATGCGGTTGAGCTGTGCGAGAACGTGCTGGAGGATAATGACGCCATCGCCTTGCTTGCAATGCGCCCTACCGGATTTGTCCTGAGTGGCCATGGTTTGTTTGTTAGCCGATTGCTGGGCCGGCATGAAACCTCTACAGAGGAGCCGCTTGAGGCAGGCGCTTTGCTTGCGGCATGTCTTGCGGCGTTGACGCTTGGCGACCTTCGCCTTGCCCGCGCTGCGGCATTCGAGCTGAGGAAGCGCGCTTACGATATGGAACGCGATGTCGACCCAACGGAATGGGCATGTGCCTGCGCGTTTGTAGCTCTGTGGGATTCGTGCGCGGGAATATCGCTTCCGACGCTTTCGGAGCAGTTTTGCAGAGGCGCAAGGTCGTCGCATGCTGATCGGTTGGAGGCGTGTATCGCCGCCTATGACCGCCTTATGGCAGGCGACGGAAACATCGCTGCCTATAGTGCTCCAGAGCCTTTGCCGCAAAGCAGAAGATGCAACGAGGTCGATTTGCTGGAGATTCTCGAATCTACGGTGGAGGTGCTCAAGCAAGCCTTTTGCGGCCGCCCGGAAGACCTCGGCGAGGCGATGTCTCGTTTAAGCGGCTTGCGCGATGTGCTTCTCGAGCGCAGGCTTTTGCCTTGTGCCGCGCGAGTGCGTATGGCACAGGCGGTGGGGCACCTGATGCGTCTCGAGCCGATTGCCGACGAGCGGGCATTTATCGATGCCAATACGATGGCGGTTCGGCAATCCGATTTGCCAACTCAGTTGTTTTGCCTTGCGGCGGAAGGCTGGCAGGCATTGACGTTGGGGCAGGTGATGAATGCGCAGTTTCGTGGGCAGCAAGTGGAGAAGCTCGCAGACAAATCGAATGTCTTTCTGCGCGGTTGGGCTCATTTGCTAGCGCAAAGCGCTCAGCTAAGGGATGCCTCGATGATAACCGTTCGCGAACAGGCAGATCTTTTAGATCTTGCGACGCAGACCAAAGATCCGGCTTGGGCGTGGTCTACGGCGTTGCATCTTTCGGCTGCACGTTTTGACGCGGAGCTTTCGGCATGGTTTTCGATGCATCGGTCCGTATTGCTGGATTCCTCTTTTGCAACGCGTGCTTGTCTTGCTATGTCAGTGCTGGGGGATAGATCCGACTCTGCCCGCCGTCTCGTTCCTCTCCGGCACCCCTCGCAGTATCGAGGCGGCATCGATGAGGCAAAGGAAGTGGAGTCATATGAGACGATGATCTATTTGGGGACTCCCGACGTAGGGCAGGTAACTATCAACCTCTTTGGCGGCTTTCACGTGCTGCGCAACGGCCATACCCTGACCGATGAGGTTTGGAAGCGCAAGAAGGCAAGTGCGCTTGCTGCGCGCCTTGTGCTTTCGATCGATACCTTTGTGGACCGTCGGGTGATTTCTGAGGAAATGTGGCCGGAGATGGATTATGCCCATGCGCGCAAGAGTCTCTATACTGCGCTCTCCTCCCTGCGGGGTGCATTGAGTCAGCGGAAGGACGGTCCTCAGTATGTGGTAACGCAGGCCGATGCCATATCCTTCAACGGTGATTATGTTACGTCGGATATTCGTCGTTTTGACGCGTTGGCGCGTGAAGTCTTGCTGCGCAAGACGGGTAGGAGCGCGCAGGAAGTTATCGACGATTGTTTAAAGCTCGAGGAGGTATATGCGGGTCCGCTTTTTATCCCGAGCATAGGCAATACGCAGTTCTTTGTTCAGTTGCGCCGCATGTATCAGTCCAAGTTTATCGACTGCATGATTCGCGGGATTGATTTGTCCGTCGAGGCTGGGAACACGGCATCGGCTACTTGGCTTGTCGAGGCGGCCTTGAGACAAGAAGCGACACGCGAAGACGTGATTAGACGTGCTATGGCTGTCTTTGACTTATGCGGACGCCGGCGTGAAGTGGTCGAGCTCTATAACAGCCACCTGCACTATCTGGAGCATGAAGTGCATGCGCTTCCCGAGGAAAAGACGCGCATCGCCTATGAGCAGATCATCGGAAGATCAAAGGCCTCTGTCATGCTATGAGTGCCCGGGCGATACGAAAAAGCGCGCTCCTCCAGGTGGGGGAGCGCGCTTGAGCAAAAGCGTGCGCGTACGCGTTAGTCGAGTTTGATGTGGTCGACGTCCTTGCGCGAGCTCACGCGATAGAGCGAAAAACGGTGACCAATGACCTGGACCACGTCGGCGCCGCAGCGCTCTGCGAGCTCGTTGGCGGCTTCGCGCGCCGTAAGATCGCTGCCGTCCTGGACATTGCATTTGATAAGCTCGTGTGCTTCGAGACACTCTTCCGTCTGCGCGACGACGCCGTCGTTGATGTCCCCGCGGCCAACGTTGACGACGGGATTGAGGTGATGCGCCAGGGCACGGAGCTGGCGAACCTGTTTACCGGTGAGGGCCATGGAAAGCTCACTTTCTGCTGCTACTCTGTAATCCGTGCAATACGATAACGTACCGCAGGTCTGCATGGGGGCGAAAACCTGTGCATACACAATTGCAGTATGCCTTGGAGAGGAGCGCGGATGGCGATGGAGACCAAGCGAAAGGGTGGCCGCGCGAGCGATGGACACATGTCCCATGCCCGTAGGCCCGTCAATGCGCTTGATGCCGCCAAGAGGGCGGCTCATGCCAAGCCGGCGGAGCGAGAGCGTCTGCGTGCTGCAGCTGCGGGCACGCGTCGCGCGGTATCGAACGGTGCTGTCGAGCGCTCGAGCCGTGCTGTTTCGTTCGCGGCGGCACTGGTGGGAATCGGGCTGGCGCTTGTTGTTGTTTATCTGGTCGGTGGCGCCCTGACGGGCGTAGCCCATCACCGTGATGGCGCGGCTGCTGGAGAGGCGGAGGTTGCAGTGGTCCGCTCTTCCGAGGGCACCGTAAAAAAGAGCATCGAATACGGCGGATTTGTTTACCGTTTATCTGCAACAGGCGATGGATGCGTCCTTCAGCGACGCGCCCAGGGCTCCGAAGACGAACCGAGCGACCTTTGCGAGATAGACGGTTCCCCGGTGGGCGTCATTGAGTACTCGGGTGCGGTATATGCCATATCGACAACCGATGCAGATTATCACGTGACAAGTCTTGCTTTAGGCGACGGCTGCGTGCCGGTCGAGCTGGTTCGGGGAGACGGTTGCGTGCGGAAGGCCAGACTTTCCAAAGGCGTCTTAGAGCTCGAACTGCGGGATGGAACGATGAAGAATATCGAGCTTTGAGCGTAGCTGCTCTAAAGATACGAGAGGTAGGAAACGTAGTTTTGCGAGCTTTCGGGCACGGCAAGCGTAATGGTCTGACCCCAGGGGCTGATGGAGACATACGATGGGTCTGTGTAGGTTGTGACCGTGACGTTTGCGCCTTGATACGAGGTCTGAAAACTACCCGCTACGGTGGCATCGGCGGGAAGCGTTGTGACACTCCAAGAAGAGATGTCAATTTGGTTGATGATATCTTCGACCTGACCTTCGGAAAGACCGGTCGCGGCGGCGATGTCGCCAGCGTGAGAACGAAGCTCGCTGTCGAGTTTTCCTTTGATTCCCGAAGCATCGAGCGCGACGTTGGCGGCGGTAGCTCCAGCGCCTCCCCCAAGCTGCTGGAGGGTGGATGCCAACGGGGTTTCTGCAAGGAGCGTGCTGCACAGTACGGAAAGGATGCCAAAGACAACGACGATGCCCATGAGCACGCCGCCAAAGGTCTTAAAAACTTCTTCATGTGCAGCCTCTCTGTTGCGGGGTGACTGGTACGTAGTCCCAAACAATAGCAAACGGGCCGGTTGGCGCTGAGTCCAACCGGCCCGTAACACACATCAAACAGGATGCGCTAGTTCTTGAGCGAATTGAGCGGAGCGGGGAAGCGACCACCGCGATGCGCAAGAACCGTGCCCGCGTTCGGATTGACGGGCATGATGGGCGCGCGGCCAAACAGCCCACCATAGTCCACGCACTCACCCAGGCCCTTACCGATGGCAGGGATGATACGGACAGCCGTGGTCTTATTGTTGATGACGCCGATGGCCATCTCGTCGGCGATGATGCCGGCGATGGTCTCGACGGAGGTATCGCCGGGAACGGCGATCATGTCGAGGCCGACAGAGCAGACGCAGGTCATGGCCTCAAGCTTCTCGAGCGAGAGAGCGCCTGCCTCGACGGCGGCGATCATGCCCGCATCTTCGGAGACGGGGATGAAGGCACCCGAAAGACCGCCGACGCTGGAGCTGGCCATAACGCCGCCCTTCTTGACGGCATCGTTCAGCATGGCGAGGGCGCACGTGGTGCCGGGGCCGCCGCAGGTGCCCACACCGATGATCTCGAGAATGCGGGCAACGGAGTCGCCTACGGCGGGGGTGGGGGCAAGGGAAAGGTCCACGATGCCCTTTTCCACGCCCAGGCGGCGGGAAGCCTCGCGGCTCATGAGCTCTCCGGCGCGCGTGATCTTAAAAGCGGTCTGCTTGATCTTCTCGGCAACTTCCATCATAGAAGCGGTGTCGGGAAGCTTCTCCAGGGCGGCTGCCATGACGCCAGGGCCGGAGACGCCTACGTTGATGACGGCATCTGCCTCGCCGCCACCGTGCACGGCACCTGCCATAAAGGGCGAATCCTCCACCATGTTGGCAAAGCAGACGAACTTGGAGGCGCCTACGGACTCGTGGTCGGCCGTGAGCTTGGCCGAGTCGATGATGGTATGGGCTGCCATGAGTACGGCATCCATATTGATGCCTGCGCGCAGGCTCGCTACGTTCATGGACGAGCAGACGCGGCTTGTGCCGGCGAGCGCCTCGGGGATGGATTGAATCAAACGACGGTCGGCGTCACCGATGCCCTTCTGGACAACGGCGGAAAAGCCGCCCAGGTAATCGATCCCGAGCGTCTCGGCGGCGCGGTCGAGTGCGCGGGCGATGGGGGTAAGGTCCTCGTCCTTGCAGCATGCGGCGATCTTTGCCACGGGCGTGACGGAGACGCGCTTGTTAACGATGGGGATGCCGTATTCGCGCTCAAGATCCTCGGCGGTCTGTACGAGATTCTCGGCAGTGCTGGTCACGTGGTCATAGACCTTGGTGCACATGCGATCGAGGTTCTCGTCGGCACATCCCATAAGGGAGATGCCCATGGTGATGGTGCGGATGTCGAGGTTTTGTTCCGCGACCATGCCGCGGGTCTCTGCGATTTCTTGAGGCGTGATCGCCATGCGCGCTCCTTATGCTTGAGTCCAGCTTGTGGGCATTATTCTACCGTGCTTTACCTGTGTGCGGCGATAGGGTGTCGTTCTCGTTACCCATTTGTCAAAAAACGGGGACAAATCCTGCGGCGCTGTTCTGCTGTTTTGGGTCTAGCTGCCAAAGACCTCTTCGGCGATGCGTGCGGATTCGGCGGCGTCCTTAGCATAGTAATCGGCGCCGATTTGCTTGGCATATTCGGAGGTGAGGACAGCGCCGCCCACGATAATTTTGACGCCGGGCGCCTCGGCATGCAGCAGGCGGATGGTCTCCTCCATGCTGGTGACTGTGGTGGTCATGAGAGCCGAGAGGCCCACGAGTTTGATGTCACGTTCGCGCACTGCGTCGAGTACGGCTTGCGGGTCTACGTCGCGGCCCAGGTCAAAGACGGTGTAGCCGTAGTTGTCGAGGAGCATCTTGACGATATTTTTGCCGATATCGTGGATGTCGCCTTTGACGGTGGCGACGCAGATCTTGCCTTTGTCGGCAATTTCGCCAGCGGGCATGGCCGCCTTGATGGTGTCAAAGCCCACGCGCGCTGCTTCTGCCGATGCCATCAGCTGCGGCAGGAAAAACTTTCCCTGGTCAAACAGGACGCCAACTTCGTCGAGCGCGGGGATGAAGTGGTCGTTGATGAGCTCCATGGCAGGAATTGTTTTGAGGAGTTCCTTGGTCGTGGCGGCGATTTCTCCCTTGCGTCCGCTAATGACCAAGCGAGCGATGGGGTCCTCGTTTGTGGGGGAATCTGCGGTTTCGGTAGGCGCGGCGGCCGTTTCCGGTGCCAGTGCAAGGGCAGGATCGGCAGCGATCTTGTAGGGGTCGGTCCACTCGGCATAGCGGCCAATGTAGTCGACCGAGCCCTCGTCTTCGGCATTGATCACGCGATAGGCGCGGACAGCATCCATAAAGCGGGCGGATCCGGGATTCATGATGGGGGCGTCGAGACCAGCTCCAAAAGCAGCAGTCAGGAAGGTCGAGCCCAAAAGCGGGCGCGCAGGAAGGCCAAAGCTCACATTGGAAACGCCGAGGGCGCACTTCACGCCCAGGCGCTCCTTGACCATGTGTACGGCGCGCAGGATTTCGATTACCTGAGCCTGATTGGTGGAGGCGGTCATGACCAGGCAGTCGATGAGAATACGATCGCGGGTGATACCGTAACGCTCGCACTCATCTACGATGCGCTCGGCAATGGCAAAGCGCTTCTCAGCCGTCTCGGCGATACCGTCCTCGTCGAGCGCCAGACCAATCACGTTGGTGCCGTAGTGAGCTACGATGGGCAAGATCTCATCCATGATCTGACGCTTGCCGTTGACCGAGTTGATGATGGGCTTTCCGGCATAGCGACGCGTTGCCGCCTCGACGGCGGTGGGGTCGGTCGAGTCGATCTGCAAAGGCAATAGCGTGGAGCCCTGGAGCTGTTCGCATGCCGCCTGGATCATCTTGACCTCGTCGATCTCGGGCAAGCCCACGTTGACATCGAGGATGTCGGCGCCTTGTTCCTGCTGGCTAATGCCCTGGGATACCACGTAGTCGAGGTCTCCGTCGCGCAGGGCTTGCTGCAGGCGCTTTTTGCCCGTGGGATTGATGCGCTCGCCGATGACGGCGATGCGATGTCCTGCGACGGGAAGGGTAACGCAGCTCTGTGCACTTGTGACATACATAGCGGGGTCATGATGGCGCACCTGCGGCATGCGTCCTTTGATGAGCTGCTTGAGCAAGCGCATATGGTCGGGCGTGGTACCGCAGCATCCTCCCACAACGCCTACGCCGTCTTCGATCATGCCGGCGACGGCCTGGGCGTACTCGGATGCGTCGATGTCAAAGACGGTATTGCCTTCGTCGTCTACGTGCGGCAAGCCGGCATTTGCCTGTACGAGCACAGGTTTGTCGGTAACGTTGAGCATGCGTTTTGCAAAGGGACGCAGGTCGGCAGGCCCCTGACTGCAGTTGATGCCTACGACGTCTGCTCCTAAGGCGTCAAGGGTGATAGCGGCGACCTCGGGGCTTGTGCCCAAAAACGTACGGCCATCCTCTTCAAACGTCATGGTGGCGAAGATGGGCAGGTCGGAGTTTTCCTTGGCAGCAAGGACAGCGGCCTTGGTCTCGGCGAGGTCGGTCATGGTCTCGATGATGAACAGGTCGACACCTGCCTTGACGCCCGCTTCAACCTCCTCTTTGAACAGCACGTACGCTTCATCGAAAGACATGGTGCCCAAGGGACGCAGCAGGGCTCCGATGGGGCCGATGTCGCCTGCCACATAGCGCGCTCCGGCGGCGCGGGCGCACGCGACGGCAGAGGCAAAGACGTCTTCCACGCTGGCTGCTCCGTTGAGCTTGTGCGCGTTGGCGCCAAAGGTATTGGAGGTAATTACGTCGCACCCCGCCTCGACGTACTGGCGCTGGATGCCCGTGATCACATCGGGATCGGAGAAGTTGAGAAGCTCCGGAAGGGCGCCCGCCTTCATGCCCACCGCCTGCAGCATGGTGCCCATGCCTCCGTCGAACAACAGGTGCTCCTCGCCTCGCAGCACGGCGCGCAGGTGGTCGTCGCAGCGTAAGGCTTCGATTGTGCGCGGCGTATAAGCAGCCCCCTCGCGTCGTGCGTTATCGATAGGCGCGGTGAGCGGATGGCCGTTGGCGTCGGTGGTTTTGAGTGTGTATTTCATGAATGGGCCTCGCATCTTCAAAGGCGGGTATCGGGGTGTTGGCGTCTGCACAGGCGAGATAGCGCGGGCTACCGTGTTTTCTCACCATAGCAGGTCTCACCCCGTGCGCGGAAGGCGCAGCTGGGGCGCAGCCTGCAGATATTGCAGGTGGGCCGCGTATTGGCGTCGTGCACCGGGCCATCGAACAAGCCGATGAACGCCGTCACGCTCTTGGTGGGCATGAGCAGGTTTGTTGTTGTGACGGTAAGGCCCAAAAGGCGGCTTGCGTTGAGCGCGGCGAGGATGCTTGGCTGGGCCGAGAGCGGGCAATCCCCGTAGCCGGGGCTAAAGCGCCAGTTTGCGCTCAGGCCCACATTGGCTGCTTGCGTGCGAGCATCGCGGTCCATCTGCTCCACGGCAGCTTCGATATACGAGGAGCATGCGGCATCGAAGAGAGCAGCGTCAAGTGCCTGCTGGCTTGCCAGGGTGCGCAGTTTGCGTTCGCAATCCATGCCGAGCGTGCAGGCAAGCACCGTGCAAAAGGCGGCGTCTTTGAGATGCCGGTAGATATCGCGCCCGGTGAGGACAATCTCGCTACCTACGAGTTGGATGCAGGGTGCCCCATCGTCATCGGTGTTGCTGGCATCGACGCAAAAGGTGCGGCGCACGCCCTTAGGCTCGATGGAGAGCTCGAGCTCTTCGACGCAATGTACGATTCGGCGCTCAAGGTCGAGGTCAATCTCTTGGCCGCCGTAGCCTAGGTAGCGCAACATCTCCGCGCGGTCCACGCGGGGGCGCGCAGAGGTATTGGGCCGATAAAGTACAGGTGTTGCAAAAGAGGCCGGGAGATCCATTATTTTCTAAGCGCCTCGATAGCGGCACGGGCAACAGAAGGACGGTTCATGGTGTAGATGTGCAGGCCGTCGGCGCCGGCATCACGCAGGCCTTCAAGTTGGCGGCAAGCGTACTCGATACCGGCTTCGCGCAGGGCGTCCGGGTTGTCCTCGTACTTGGCCAGAAGTTTTATGACTGGAGAAGGCAGCGACGCGCCGCACATGAAGACCATGCGGCTGATCTGCTGCTTACTCATGAACGGCATGATGCCCGCGGTGATGGGTACCGTGATTCCCGCGCGGTCGGCCATCTCGCGAAAGCGGAAGAAGCACTCATTATCAAAGAAAAGCTGCGTCACAAAGAAGCTCGCTCCGGCATCTTGCTTTTGCTTGAGGTGCTCGACGGAAAGCTCAAGGTTCTCGCAGGTGATATGTCCCTCGGGGTAAGCGGCTGCGCCTACGCAAAAACCGGCATCCACAAGGGCGGGGATGAGGTCTTTGGCGTAAGGGTATTCGGCGCGTGCGGCATCGGCGGCGTCGGTTCCCTGGGGCAAATCCCCGCGCAGGGCAAGGACGTTCTCCACGCCGGCCTGGCGCATCTCATCGATTTTATGTTGCAGCTCGTCGCGCGTGAGGGAAATGCACGTTAGGTGGGCGACGGACGTGATGTCAAAGTCGTGCGTGAGCATCGAGGCGATTTTTGCGGTGGCGCCGGAGTTGCCCGAGCCTCCGGCGGAGTAGGTGACACTCACAAAATCGGGGTGAAGGTCTTGGAACTGTTCGGCAACCTCGCGTGCGTGCTCGAGGGTGAGCTCGCCTTTGGGCGGGAACATTTCAAACGAGATGGGCTGAGCGCCCGTTGCCTTTGCGTTAGAGAAGATGTCGGCAACCTTCATGGGACCTCCGGGATGCGTTGGTGCGGCGGGACCGCCGTTGTGTGGCAGAAATTTTACCGCAAGCATTGGCGATAGCATCCAAACTGTTTCATTTGTTAACCATAGGTATTGTCTATTGCAAATATAATTTGCTACAGACTCGTGACGTATGCATTTCCTGCGTGTTGCGAGTTGAAGGCGCGCATGTTTCGCGTCTCTTTTCCCATCTTCTGAAAAAATCGTTTGACGTTGGGTTTGAGCTGCAGCTGCGGTATTCTCAACACGTTGGTTTCCGGCTGGCAACGTCTTGTTAATGCCGTCGAAACACGTCGCGCCTAATCTACGAATCGTTCGTTGGTAACAAACGCCGGCTGTAATCCGGTGTGAACATGAAGGGAGTTCCGCATGGCCGATCTTACCGACCGCTTCGGGACCATGGTGTTCTCGGAAGATGTGATGAAAGAGTATCTTCCCAAGGACATCTACAAGCGTCTCGCCGCCACCATCGAGGACGGCAAGCCGTTGGACCTGGACGTCGCTAACGCTGTTGCTCATGCCATGAAGGTCTGGGCTATTTCCAAGGGCGCCACGCACTATGCTCATTGGTTCCAGCCGCTCTCCGGCATCACATCCGAGAAGCACGACAGCTTCCTCGAGCCCAATCACGACGGTACCGCTATCACCAAGTTCACGGGCAAGAACTTGATTCAGGGCGAGCCCGACGCCTCGAGCTTCCCCAACGGCGGCCTACGTGCCACCTTTGAGGCTCGCGGTTACACCGCTTGGGACTGCACGAGCCCCGCTTTTATCAAGGACGAGGTTCTGTGTATCCCCACGGCCTTCTGCTCCTACACCGGCGAGGCGCTTGACAAGAAGACTCCGCTTCTGCGTTCCATGACGGCTCTTGATCGTGAGTCCAAGCGTGTATTGGCTCTCTTTGGCAAGAAGCCTAAGAAGGTCGTTCCCTCCGTGGGCGATGAGCAGGAGTACTTCTTGATCAAGAAGGACGCTTATCGCAAGCGCAAGGACCTGGTTATCACCGGTCGTACGCTTTTTGGTGCTACTCCCTGCAAGGGCCAGGAGCTCGAGGAGCACTACTTTGGCGCTATTCGCCCCACCGTCTCGTCCTACATGAAGGACCTTGACGACGAGCTGTGGGCCCTGGGTATTCCGGGCAAGACCAAGCACAACGAGGTTGCTCCGTGCCAGCACGAGCTCGCTCCGGTTTACGGTGAGGTCAATGAGGCCGTTGACCAGAACCTCGTGATGATGGAGAAGATGAAACTCATCGCCTCTCGTCACGACCTGGTATGCCTGCTGCACGAGAAGCCCTTCGAGGGCATCAACGGTTCGGGCAAGCACAACAACTGGTCGCTGGGCACCGAGTCCGAGAACCTGCTTGATCCGGGCGAGACCCCGCTCGACAACTTGCAGTTCATCGTCTTCCTCACCGCGGTGATCGAGGCCGTCGATAACTATCAGGAGCTGCTGCGTGCTTCTGTTGCCTCTGCCGGCAACGATCACCGTCTGGGTGCAAACGAGGCACCCCCGGCGATCGTCTCCATCTTCCTGGGCGATCAGCTCACCGAGGTTGTCGAGAAGATCGCCGACGGCAAGGCGTCTGTCCACGCTACGCATGGTGTTCTTGACCTGGGCGCTAACACGCTGCCCAAGCTTATGCAGGACAACACCGACCGTAACCGCACCTCTCCGTTCGCCTTCACCGGCAACAAGTTCGAGTTCCGCGCCTGCGGCTCCGAGCAAAACGTCTCCGACCCCAACATGGTTCTCGACGTTGCCGTTGCCAAGTCGCTTAAGTCGTTTGCCGATGCGCTCGAGGGCACGCCTGAGGACAAGTTCCAGGATGCTGCGCTTGATTATTGCAAGAAGGTTCTGACCGAGCACAAGCGCATTCTCTTCTCTGGCGATGGCTATTCTGATGAGTGGCCCGTCGAGGCCGAGAAGCGTGGCCTTGCTAACAACAAGACTACGGCCGACGCTCTGCCCGCCTTTATCGCCGAGAAGAGCGTCGCACTCTTCGAGGAGATGGGTGTCTTGACCCGGGCCGAGGCCCAGTGCCGCTATGACTGCAAGCTCGAGAAGTACAACAAACTCATGAACATCGAGGCAACCACGATGATTCGTGAGGCACGCCGTACCTATCGTCCGGTCATTACCGCTTATGCCACCAAGGTCGCCAAGGGTCTCGAGGCCATTCGCGCTGCTGGTGCCGATGCTGCCATGCAGTGCGAGCAGAACACGCTTAACAAGCTCTGCTACGGCATCACCGAGATCAACGATTCCATCAAGGCGCTCGACGCCCTGCACAAGGAGGCCGAGGCACTGGACGGTCAGGAGCAGGCGAACAAGTATGCTCACGAGGTTGTTCCTGCCATGGATAGGCTTCGTACCGCCGTTGACGCCATGGAAGAGATCGTGGCCCGCGATTACTGGCCCGTCCCGACCTACGACGACATCCTGTTCTACGTGTAGCCTCAACTGAGTTACCACGATAGATGGAAAGGAGCCTCGCTTTACGCGGGGCTCCTTTTTGTGCTATGGGATGCGGGCGAGGTTTTCGGATGAGAGCTGGCAGGAACGACGGGACGTAGCGCTCAAGAGGGGCTTGTGGAGATTTTGCGGCATTTCACGGCGCTGCGTTTTGGTGTAAGGATGGTGTGACACCGCAGTGTAAGTCTGCTGAAACGAAAACTGGCCAAGACGAAAAACGCGCCTTGCGTGCTGCGCTGGAAAACGCTGCGCGTTTCCTCAGCTCCGCACCCTGCCGGGTTCGAATCTCGGCGCGCAGGTGGCAAAAAGCCCGCTACCGTAGGGGTAACGGGCTTCTCAAATTCGATGGTGCCCCCAACGGGATTCGAACCCGTGATATCCACCTTGAAAGGGTGGCGTCCTTGGCCGCTAGACGATGGGGACAGCGCAGTTGAGTATACCAGATATCTCGTCTACGAAAAGCTTATCTTTCATGTAAATTCTTATTGTTAATCAGTTAACTTCTCGGGCAATGCGCTTTCAGCGAATATACTGTCTCCTTGCTTGTTCGAATGACCGCTCAGATCAAGGAGCCCAAATGAAAACTCAGCAGATTGCACGTGCCGGACTGTGTGTGGCACTTTTGGCCGTTTCCGCGTGGGTGAGTGTTCCCCTCGGCCCCATTCCCTTTACCTTGCAAACCATGGCCCTGGCGCTCATCCCTGCCGTTCTTGATAGGCCTACGGCTATTCTCGCAGTTGCGGTGTATCTGCTTTTGGGTGCCATCGGCCTGCCGGTGTTTTCCGGTTTTTCGGGCGGTGTTATGCGCCTTGTAGGCCCGACTGGTGGCTTTTTGTGGGGCTTCCTCGTAGGCATGATCGTCGCTACGACGCTGGTTCGCCTGCTGCCCCAGACCATGCCGCTCTTTGCTCGCGTACTCGCGGGCGATGTTGCCTTGCTTGTCATTTCCTATGTGTGCGGAACGGCCCAGCTCATGGTTGTCGGCTCGATGGGCGTGGTGCCTGCCATGGCGGCGGCCGTCTTGCCGTTCATTTTGCCCGATGCTGCAAAGCTTGCCATCGGTGCTGGCGTGGGTTGCGCTGTAGACAAGGCCCTTTCCTCGACACTTTCCCGCGCATAGTCATAAAGTGTCAGAGCGTAAAAATAGCCCCGGCAGGATGTGGCATACGCGCCTTTTCCTGCCGGGGTTATTGTGCTTGGTCGTGCATGATGGCCGCGGTTGCTCAACCTTAAAATCCTTGACGGCGAGCGAACTGTTCGGAAAGCTCTTCCATGCCTTCGATTGACTGAATCCAAGCGGGAAAATCGGGGGTATCCACGATGATGCTATCTGCTTCCCATACTGCTTGGTGCGTAAGGTTCCAGGGCTCTTGCGGCTCGGGCCTTGTGGGCAGGTATGGCGTGAGATAGGTGGGATTGAGCAGGAAGAACGCGCCGCCGTCGCAGCGTTGGGCAAAATCACGCGCCGCACGACGGGCGTTTTTGCGCCGACCGAGCTTATACAGCAGCAACGTTCGGCCCAGCAGATACCAAGGAGACGACTCCAACTCTTCGCCCCCCTCGTGAACCGTGGCGAAAAAGGCATCCTCGTCTTCAAGGCGAGCCTGTGCCAGCAAAATGGTGCCGACAGCGCGGTTGTCGTAACCGCGTGCGCGCATGACACGCCTGGCATATGTGATGGCGGCGCGATAGCGAGCGCTTCCCAAGCAGCCGGTCGAGAGCGCCTCGAGCGTATGGAGCCAACCAATCATCATGGGGCACGAAAGCGTGCGGCGCGACATCTCGTCTTCGGAGAGCGACTCGTTCCAGTAATGCGGGGCGCCTGCATCAAAATCGGCAACCGTAGTGCTCAGATACTCACGCGCCTGCTTCTCAAGCTGCATGATGTCGCCCAGACAGTTGTCGAGGGGGACATCGGCCAAAAGGGTGTTCAGTAGCTGCGCGTCGATACAGCTATGATCGGTTTCGATGATCTTGAAAAGCGAGAGGCGAATATCGTTAAAAAGCGCTTCTCGCTTCTTGTCGAATTCCTCGTCGGGAAGCTCTTCTAAGTGCTCGATGCCGTAAATGAGCTGTTCGCGAACGCGTGCGTACGAAATGAGCGCCTGCGCCTGCACGGAGGTGGCATAGGAGTCGGGGTCCTGCTCTATGCGCTCCCGCAGCAAATTCTCTGCCGCGGGAGTGAGGTTTGGGTGCTCCTGCTCATATTCATACTGCAAAAACGCCGGAATATACTTGCGCGGATCCATTAGTTGTTGCCCCGCTTTCGGGCGGCGTTTACCATCGCGGAAAGCTGCGCTACATCCTCATCAAGCGCCGACTGCACCAGTTCGTGATTGGCGAGCCAAACGGCGAAGCCGGCGTTTTCGGGTGCTCCGAGGCCTTCTTGAAGCAGGGGGGTCGCTTCGCTGATGGCGAGAATAAGCTCATCTTGGCTGCCGGGCATCACGTTTACGCGTGCGTACAGCCCGTCGGGAAACTCGGCCTGATAGAACAGCGCCTGCGATGTGTGCGGATAGGTGCGCAGAAGGAGGCAGAGCACATGGCTCGCTCCTTCGAAGTCAAAAGCTCGGTACAAAACGTTGATCTGAGCAAGCAGACTCCAAGCGTCCTGGCGCGGCTCGGACCTATCTGGGCGACGCGGCTGGATAGGGGAGGCAGCAAACGCACGAGGGTGCTCGGCCTTAAAGGCTTTAAGATCGGCGATATCGCACTCCAGCTTGGCAAGGGCGAGCATCGCGGTGTATCGAACATCGGCAGGGTCATCGGGAGCGATCTCTAAAAGATCGCGCGCGGCGTCGAGGGAAAGCTTGTACTGGCCCGCTATGAGAGCGCGGGAGGAAAGGGCGGCAAGCCAGCGAAGATAGGGGCGTTTGCCCAGGTCTTGAGCATATTCTTCGTCATAGGGATTGTCGGCAGACTCAACGAGTTTTTCGATATCGTGCTCAACTGCCGCGCGGTTATCCAAAAGATAGGAGACGTACTCGTCGTTTGAATTTGCGCATATGGCCGTAAGCATGCGACGAGCGTCCCAGTTCTTGGGGTCGAGCTCCACCGCTTCGCGCAAAATTGCCTCGGCGCGATCGTCCTCTTTGTTGATCTGGTCTTCGTCGGTGAGAAACGGCACCCGGTAGTCGGCGAGTTCTGCTGCCTTTGCTACCAGGTGGAACGAGCGGTCGCGGTCGGTTTTGACCAGCGCATCCGGGTCTCGTTGATATAGGGTCATACCGCGCTCGATAACTGCGGCGTTATCGAGCGGATAGATATGTTCTCGACGTAAAAGTTCCAGGATGAGGCGCAGGCAGTCCTCCTGAATGGGATCGAATGCCATGGGCCACTCCTCTCCGTGTGTAATGGTCAAAAGTATAGAGCAGCGAAGCCGCTGCGCCAAAGGGCTATGTACCCAAGATGGAGATGTACAACACGCCGAGAAAAACTTACGTTTACTGAAAAACGAAAGGCATAAACGGGCATAAAGTTTATAATTTCATCGGGACGCGATGCGGAGCTGTTTCGAATGCCCTTTCGAAACCCTAACCGTAAGCGGAACCGGCCATGAGATGGGGGTAATACCCTCTTATGGTAAAGCGTTTGAGCACACCGTCGTCCGGTGCACTCGCCGCTGCTATTGGTCCTTGCGGAGCCAATTAGGTGCTCCGCATTAATACAAGCCGAGAGGGGCTTGTCGATTTGGAGGCAAGGTATGGGACGTTTCACTAACCCGCGCGATCTGTATTTCGGTGAAGGCGCTCGCCACGAGGTGAAGAACCTCAAGGGCAAGAAGGCCATCATCGTTTCTGGCGGCAGCTCTATGCGCCGCGGCGGGTTCTTGCAGGACGTTGAAGCCGACCTCAAAGAGGCCGGCATGGAGGTTCAGCTTTTTGAGGGCGTCGAGTCCGATCCCTCCATCGAGACCGTCATGAAGGGCGCAGCCGCTATGCGCGACTTCGAGCCCGACTGGATCGTTGCTATCGGCGGCGGCTCTCCGATCGATGCCGCCAAGGCCATGTGGGTCTTCTACGAGTATCCCGAGGAGTCCTTCGATAACATCATCCAGCCGTTCAGCTTCCCCGAGCTGCGTCAGAAGGCTCGCTTCTGTGCCATCTCCTCTACCTCCGGTACCGCTACCGAGGTCACTGCCTTCTCCGTCATCACTGACTACGCCAAGGGCATCAAATACCCGCTGGCCGACTTCAACATCACCCCTGATGTCGCCATCGTCGACCCGGAGCTCACCTACACCATGCCTGCTAAGCTTTGCGCTCACACCGGTATGGACGCTCTGACGCACTGCATGGAGGCCTACGTTTCCACCTTTGCTTCCATGTTCACCGACGCCAATGCTCTCCATGGCATCCGCGAGATCGTCGAGTGGCTGCCCAAGTCCTATGCTGGCGACCATGAGGCCCGTCAGCACATGCACGAGGCTCAGTGCATCGCCGGCATCGCCTTCTCTTCGGGCCTGCTCGGCATCGTTCACTCTATGGCTCACAAGACCGGTGCTGCCTTTGAGAACGGCCACATCATCCACGGTGCTGCCAACGCCATGTACCTGGGCAAGGTCATCCAGTGGAACTCCAAGGATCCCCGCGCTGCCGAGCGTTACGCTTACGTGGCCAAGGAGATCCTGCACCTTCCCGGCGAGACCAACGAGGAGCTCATTGCCGCGCTCGTCCAGAAGATTCGCGACCTCAACGACCAGCTCAACATCCCGCAGTCCATCAAGGATTACGCGAACGGTGGCGTGAAGGTCGACGCCGAGAACCCGCAGATGGTTTCCGAGGAGGAGTTCCTCGCCAAGCTGCCCGAGATCGCAGCGAACGCCGAGACCGATGCCTGCACGCCCGAGAACCCGCGTGAGACCAAGGCTGCCGACTTCGAGAAGATTCTCAAGGCCTGCTACTACGACACCGATATCGATTTCTAAGATAAAATCTTAGGTGTTTAGCCATTACGAGACCCCTGCGCTATCGTGGTGCGGGGGTCTTTTTTGTGGAAGCGAGGAGTAGCATGCCAGTGGTATTTGGGGCTCCGGGACGGTATGTGCAAGGGCCGGGGGAGCTTGGGCATCTTGGCGCTTGTGTTGCGCGTCTGGGCCGTCGTGCGTTTATCATGCTTGACCCTGGGACCGATGGGCGCGTTGGACAAACGGTCGATGATAGTTTTTCGGCTTGCGAAGGCGTCTCGAAGCCGGTGTTTCGCGTGTACGATGGCCCGTGCTCCGAGCGTGCTTGCCGGGGTCTGGCTCGTGCTTGCGCACAGCTCAAGTGCGATTGCGTTGTGGGAATGGGCGGCGGCAAGATGCTCGACATCGCAAAGGCCGTAGCGCACTACGCGGGACTTTCTCTTTGCGTGGCGCCCACAGTGGCTTCAAGCGATGCCCCATGTAGCGCTCTTTCGGTGCTCTACGACGATGGCGGCAGTTTTGACAAGTACCTGCATCTCAATCGGGCTCCCGACCTGGTGGTGGTCGATTCGGCCGTTATCGCGCATGCACCGGCGCATTTGCTCGTGGCAGGTATGGGCGACGCGCTTGCTACGTTTTTTGAGGCCCAGGCATGCAGGGAGTCGGGTGGCGAGAATGAGCTGGCGGGAGCTTCCGGCGTTGCCGCAACGGCACTTGCTCAGTCGTGCTTTGAAGTGCTTATGGCCGATGGTCTGCAGGCTAAGGCCGATATCGAAGCGGGGGAGCTCACTTCTGCTGTCGAGCGTGTGATTGAATGCAATATTCTTTGCTCGGGCATTGGCTTTGAAAGCGGCGGCCTGTCGCTCGCACATGCTGTTGCCAATGGGATTGCTGCACTTAAGGGCGTGTGTGTGGCACATGGCCTTGCCGTGACATATGGCTTGTCGGTGCAGTTTGCAGCGGCTGCAGCGTTGACGGGCAAGCCTTTAGGGGATGGCGAGGATCGCGCGCTGGCATTTTGTCACGCTGCCGGCTTGCCAACGTGCCTTGCAGATCTGGGTTTGGATGCCATGTCCAAGGAGGATTTGCATTTGGTTGCCGTGCGCGCGCTTTCGTGCACGAGGAATATCGGCAACGTGCCGTATGCGTTGGATGAGGATGTTCTGGAACATTTTCTTCGCGCGGCGCGTTAGGGATGGCGGGGCGTTCTTGAGGCGATGCCCTTTGTTTGCGGGGAATCCGGTGAGTATCCGGGCGCTTAGGTCCCTGTTTGGGTAATCGCGTTCTCGCCCTTTTTGATCTTACGTTCTGTAAATTACGGGTGCCCTCTCGTATTCCGTTTGGGAGACGAGAGGGCACCCGCTGCATTGGGGCGTTGCCGATTGCGAAATTGGGTTTATGCGAGGTCGTCGAGCTTGATGACGCGTTCGCTGCCATCGATGTCGCAAAGGCGCACGGCGCCTGCCTCGACGCTAAAGAAGGCAAGACGCCCGTCGTTGGCGCTGCTGTGGTGCTCGCCGATGCCAACCATGTGCTTGAATCCTGCTTCGCGCACGGCATCGCTCACTTGGGCATCGTCTGCTAGATTTGCCGTGCCCGAAAGGACGATCCAGCACTCACCGGGTTTCCAGCCGGAGAGCTCGAACTTGGGATGAGCTTCGAGCTCAAACCAAACATCCTTGTCGCGCGAGGTGCAAAACCAGAGCTTCCCGGCGTCTGCCATAGCAAACGAGAACGGGCGCACGCGCGGCTGGGTGGGGTCATTAACGTCGATGGTGGCGAGGTACCATGCGGGTACGCGGCGCAGATACGAGACGATTTCGTCCATGAACGGCTCCTTTGTGGCGGTGGATGACGGAATGTGACAAATTAAACCTGTGGACTTTTGTCACATTAAGAAGACGGGCGTGGGGTCGTATGCACCATCGTAGTGCTTGCCCAGACTTTCGAGATGTTTCCATCCTGCCTCGCGAATCTCATCGGAGACACAGTCGTCCATGCCGGAGGCAGCGGAGGAATCGTTCATAGGGTTCTCCTTCTGTCAGAGCAGGATAATGACAGCTGTGACACAAAGGATGAGTGCGAGCATGAAGATGCCTGCTGCGACGTCATGTGCGCGAAAACGCAGTGGGTGCAGGCGCGTTCGCCCCGCCTCTCCATGGTAGCAACGTGCATCCATGGCTGAGGCAAGCGTCTCTGCATGACGAAACACGCTTGCAAACAGTGGGATTGAGATAGAGGAAAGAAACTTCAAGCTGCCAATGGGGCCGCTTGCCACCTTTGCCCCTCGGCTCACCTGTGCTTGATAGGTTTGGGAAAGCTCGGTTGCAAACTGGGGCATAAAGCGCAGGGCGATGCCTAAGATCATGCCAATCTCATGCGCTGGAAAACCGACGCGTGCAAGGGGCATGAGCAGCTTCTCGACCGCCTGCGTGAGGTCGAGTGTGGTGGTGGTCATGGTGACGAGGCTCATCCCGCACATCATCAAAAACATGCGACATGCGATAAAGCAGCAAGAATAGATGCTGCCCTCGCTAATCTGAATAAAGCCCAGATGAAAAAGGACTCGGCCGCTCTGCTCGGTGAAGAGCGTAAGGATGGCAACGAATGCTACAAGCACCATGAGCGGCGCCACGGAACGCACGGCGTAGTGCGCGGGAATGCGCGCCAAGGCATACGAAATGCCAATGCCGATGGCGAGCACGGCGAGCGCCGGGAAGGTGTGCGAGGCCAGGGCGATGAACAAAAAGCCAAAACCGGCAAGCAGCTTGGTACGGGGGTCAAGGCGATGGATAAACGAGCGCCCGGCGTAGTAGCTGCCAAAGGAGAAGGCTTCCATCACGCAACACCTCCGGCGGCAAGATCGACGATGCTTTCGGCAAGCGTCTTGGTGGAATAGAGACAGCGATGGGGCAAGGGGATGCCAGCGTCACGCAGAAGGCGCGCCATATGCTGTGGGGCGGGCAGGCCCAAGCCGATGGATTTGAGATCGCGGTCGCTTGCAAAGACCTCGCGCGGCGTGCCAAGTGAGACGATGCTGCCCTTGTTCATAATGAGGACGCGGTCGCAGTGGGTGGCGATATCCTCCATGCTGTGCGACACCATGACGATGGTGAGCCCGCGGGCATGAAGGTCATCGATGAGCTGTAGAAACTCTGTACGAGCGGCAGGGTCGAGGCCGGCAACAGGCTCATCGAGCACCAGTACGCGGGGACGCATGGCGAGCACACCGGCGAAAGCGCAGCGGCGCTGCTGACCGCCAGAGAGTTCAAAGGGACTTTTCTGCGCAACTTCCTCGGCATCAAGGCCTACGAGTCGGAGGGCCTCGAGCACGCGCTCGGTAACCTCATTGGCGGATAAGCCCAGGTTCTGAGGTCCAAAGGCAACGTCTTCAAAAACGGTGTTGGCAAAGAGCTGATGCTCCGGGTATTGGAATACCATGCCGACGGTGGTCTTTGCCGTCTCGTTGACATGCTTGTCCGCCATGCTGGCACCTTGGAGCAGCACGCGCCCCTGCGTGGGGTGAACAAGGCCGTTCATGTGCTGGATGATGGTCGATTTGCCCGATCCGGTGTGGCCCGCGATGCCGAGCATTTCGCCTTCGTGCACATCAAAGGAGATGTCGCGCAGGGCCCAAACGGCGTTGGGATCGTTGCCCCATTCGGCGGCTTGCGCTGCAGGCGCGTTTTTCTTACGGCGTCGCGCTCGCTCGCGGGTGGACTTTTCGTAGCTGTAATACACGTGGTCAAACTGGACGAGCGGGGCGGCGTCACTGCTTTGCGGCACCTCATCGCTCGTTGTGGTTTTATCGCATAAGGACGTTTCGATATGACGTCCCATAGCGGCGCGAATCTCGGCAACAACCGATTCTTCGTCAACATGGGGCGTGATATCCAGTCCGCGTCTTTTGAGCTCCAGCGCGAGCTGGCAAGCAAAGGGCTCCTCGAGATTGAGGGAATGCAACTCGTCGGCGCGGGTGAGGATTTCTTCAGGCGTGCCTTCCAAGGCGATGCATCCGCGATCGAGGACCACGACGCGGTCGGCAAGGGCCGCTTCCTCCATAAAATGGGTGATCATCACGATGGTCATGCCCGCATGATTGAGCTCCTGGCACACCGTGAGTAGACCATGGCGGCCGCGCGGATCGAGCATCGAGGACGCCTCGTCCAAAATAAGCACTTCGGGGTGCATAGCAAGGGCGTCGGCAATGGCAACGCGTTGCTTTTGTCCGCCCGAGAGGGCGTGGGTCTCGTGCTGTTCAAAGCCTATGAGGCCCACGCTTGCGAGGGCATCCGCCACGCGCTGCGTAAGTTCGTTTGTGGGGACGCCCAGGTTTTCCGGTCCAAAGGCAATATCGTTTTCCACGAGCGTGGCGACCAGTTGATCGTCGGGATTTTGAAACACCATGCCTACGCGCGAACGCACGTCGTAGACCAGTTGCGGGTCGGAGGTGTTCAGGCCGTCGACCTCGACGCTGCCGCTATCGGGCACGAGCAAGGCGTTTAGGTGCTTGGCGAGGGTTGACTTGCCGGAGCCGTTTCCACCGAGGATGCACAGAAATTCGCCGTCGGCAATGTCGAGCGTGACGTTCGAGAGCGTGGGGACCTTGCCGTCGTAGGAAAACGAAATGTCTTTGCACGAGATCATTACTTGCCCTTAACCTGCTGCTTTTCTGGCGTGATAAGGTTCGAGATCGCCTTGTACACAGCAAGCGTCAGCACGGAGTTGAGTGTGGTCTTGATGAGGTTGAAGGGGATGATTGCCGGGCCGATGAGCGGCATGACGAAGTCCATCGAGGGATACCAGAACCACACGCCGATGGTGAGGTTGGAGACGATGGATGCTGCTGTGGCGCAGATGATGCCTAAGACAAGGCCGGTCACGGCGCCGCGGAAGCTGTGGAGCTTCTTGTACGTGAGCGCGGCGGGCAGGATAAAGAAGATCGCCGCCACGATGTTCATAAGGCCACCGACCCAGTCGCCCGTGGTGAGCGCGTGGATGACCACGGCGAGCACGCCAACGGTAAGGCCCGATACGGGACCGTAGGCAAAGCCGCAGACCATGGCCGGCACCAGCGAGGGGTCATAGCTCAAAAACGGAGCCGAGGGAAGAATGGGGATTTGCACATACATGAAGATTGCGCCGATGGCGCACATGAGTGCCATGGTGACCAATTGCTTGGTCTCCCACCTGTTGGTGTTTTGAAATTGGACATGCGTAGACTGCTCAGACATGAGATCACCTGCCTCTTCCATCCGGACTCTAACCGTTGGCACCGGATTCTCACCGGATCGGCCGGCAGGCAACCCAATGCCAGCCAGGCTCGCGGGCTTATCGGATGTGCACCTGGCAACCATTGCCGGGGACGCGACGCGGGATTGCGCCGGCCGATTTACCGCCAGTGGGGAATTTCACCCCGCCCTGAAACAGCGACTGCATCGTAGCATCGCGGGCGTGCATATGGCAACCCCGTTTGCGTTCGGTTCGGGCGGCAGGAGTTTCCAAAAGGTGCATAACGTAAGGTAGGCGGCGGTGTTTTTAAATGTTTCGAGCACGCTTTTGAGGGAACGGAGGCTTGGGATTGAGCCGCAGCGGGGTCTTGTGGCGGGGCCTTGCTCCTTTGTGGGAAGCTTTACGTCCGCAAAGGCCGAGTTGGCAACAAAGTTTCTGATTTCAGTAGCAGTTTGGCACTTTTTAAAGTAGAGGCTTCTGTTAGGAGGAAAAACAGCAGGAAATAGCGCCTTTAAAAGGCGGTCTACTTGAGAAAGTCGAATACTGGTACTGAAATCAGGAAGTTTGTGTTGTGCATGGCGGCATTCCGTGGTTTAGACGTCATTTTGCTACAAAGCTTTCACGCCGCGCGGGCACCCGTGACCTTGGCAATCGAGGGGAGGGGGCGTATCGCGCCTGCGTCCCTATAAGGAAGACAGCCGATGAGGGCGAGTCCAATGATGGCGATCGACAAAAGAAAGCGGACGCGCTCGGGCATGGAGCCGCGAGCGCGTTCGCATGCATCTGGGGCGAGGGGAGAATGGGAGGGTGAAAAGGGACCCTCGCATGCCAGATGGCTAGATCTTGAATTAACGGGCGCTGCAAGAGGCAACCACATCTACTCCCGTATCGCATACGTTTGCAAGTACGATATCGCCCATTTTGACGGGAGCGGTCACGCGAGCCTTGCGAATGGCATCCATTGCTTGTGCCTGCAGCGATAGGGGGATGGCTTCGCGCGTGCGCACGGGGATGAGAGGCTCGCCGGTCTGTGCCCCCTCAAGGCGTACGGTCGAGGCGAGGACGCGCATGGGGCACGTTGCCTCCTGGCGCCCAAAACGCTCGCCGCGTGGGCAACTGTTGCCAGCGACGGAAACTACGGAGCCGACCTCGTCGAGCGTTACCGTAAGGTGGCATTCGGATGGGCACACCGTGCAATAGAAGTCTTTGACCGTGCAGTTACTCATGGTCATCGTCCTCCTCGATAACGCTGATCTCGATGGATTCTTTTGCCGCGGCAGCAAGTTTTGCCGGTAGCGGGAAGGACTCCATGATGCTGGGGATAAACGAGCGCGGTTTGCCCTCGAGTGCCGTGACACCATCGACGGTGATGCGCGCGTGCGCGCGCTCGACGGGACGGCGAACGCGGAAGAACAGCTTTGCCGCCTCGCCGCGTGTGAGGCGTGCCGGCACCACATAGTTGGCGATGCCTCCGGCGTTGATGGGGACACTCTCGCTGGTGGCAGCAAGCGTGCCCGCGGCATATGCGGCTGCGGCGGCGCCCGCGTGCTCTGCCTCGCGCGTCACGTTATCGGCAAGGTCGTGTACATGCAGTACGTTGCCGCATGAGAACATGCCCGGGACGGTGGTTTCGAGCGATTCGTCCACGATGGCGCCGCGCGTACGTGGGTTGAGCTTCACGCCAGCCGCAGCTGAGATCTCGTTTTCGGGGATGAGACCCACAGAAAGCAGCAGCGCGTCGCAGGGAATTGTGCGCTGCGTTCCCTCGATGGGATGCAGCTGCTCGTCGACTCGCGAGACCTCCACCGCTTCAACGCGGTTTTTGCCAATTACGCGCGTAACCGTGGTGGAGAGATGCAGGGGGATGCCAAAATCCTCAAGGCAGTTTTTGACGTTGCGGTGTAGGCCATTGGCATAGGGCATGAGCTCGTAGACGCCCTCGACCTCAAAGCCCTCGAGCGCCAGGCGGCGCGCCATGATAAGGCCGATGTCGCCAGAGCCCAGGATGACAAAGCGACTTCCGGGCTTGAGGTTCTCGATGTTGATGTAGCGCTGTGCAAGGCCCGCTGTAAAGACGCCGGCAGGGCGGCTGCCGGGGATTTTAATCTCGGAGCGTGTGCGCTCACGGCAGCCCATGGCGAGGACCACCGCATGGGCAGTGAGGGTTACCATGCCCGTTTCGCTCATGAAGACGACATCTGACGTGCCAGACTCGTCGTCATGGTGAACAGAGAGCACCATGGAGCCCAGGTAGACCTTGATGGGGGAGTCTTCTACGCGGTCGATGAAGCGCTGGGCGTACTCGGGACCGGTGAGCTCTTCTTTGAAATAGGTGAGGCCAAAGCCGGGGTGGATGCACTGGCGCAGGATGCCGCCGAGTTGAGCATTGCGTTCGACGATTGCAGTAGAAGCGCCGCCGTCGGCCGCCTTGAGGGCTGCAGCCATGCCCGCGGGGCCACCGCCGATAACGACGACGTCATAGGTAATCTTGTTCATCTAATCATCGCCCTTCACGGGACCGAGGACTATTTCGGAGCCGGGGTTCTCTAAAAGAACCTTAGCAGGGGCTATACCCAACTCGCGGGACAAAATGTCCACGACGCGACTTTGGCAAAAACCACTTTGGCAACGGCCCATTCCGGTACGGCAACGGCGCTTGACCCCCTCGACAGAAGTAGCGCCAGGCGCACGATGGATGGCGGCGACGATTTCTGCTTCAGGGACCGTTTCGCAGCGGCAAACAATGCGTCCCCATGCGGGATCGCCCTGGATGAGCTCGTCTTGATGCTCGGTGGAAGCAATGTCGAAATCTTCCGGTGCATGACGAATGGGGTTGAAATATGGGTTTTGGGGCAGGGGAACTCCTGCGTTGCGAAGGCACTCGACCATATATTCCGCGATGGCCGGGGCACTGGCAACGCCGGGTGACTGGATGCCCGCTGCCTGGAATAGGCGGGGCTGCAGCTTGGATTGACCGATAAAGAAATCGTTTGTATCGGTGATAACGGCACGCCCGCCGGCGAATTGTCGGATGGATGAGCGCACGTCAAGAGATGGAACAAGTTTGGTGGCGCCCGCCATGAGCTCGTCGATGTCTGTGGCGTAGCAGGAGAGGTCGCCCTTTTCGCGCATGACGGCAGTAGAACCGATAAGGACGTTTCCATGCACCGTTCCAATTACGACAACACCCTTTGTTGTGGGGGTGGGGACGGGATAGATGGGCATGATGCTTTCGGCGGTGGCGTTTTTATCGAGGACCAGCAGATTGCCTTGACGCCAACCGATTGCAAAATGCTCTCCGCCAGCCATGTTGGAGATGGTGTCTGCATAGCAGCCGGCTGCATTTATGAGCCATTTTGCGGAGATATTTCCCTTGGGCGTATGCAGGACAAAGGAGTCATTTTGCTGTTCGATGCAGCGGACAGGGGCATTGAGCAAAAACTCGACGCCGTTTGCGGCGGCGTTTTCCGCAGCCGCGATAGCTACATCAAAGGGGTCAACGATGCCCGTATGGGGACAATAGAGCGCCTGAATGGCCTCGGGTGATGCCTGGGGTTCGAGTTCATGAATTCGCTTGGGGCCAATGATTTGCAGTCCGTCCACGCCGTTCGCCCGACCGTTTTCGAGTAGTGTTTGCAAGTGCGCACAGTCGCTTTGGGTAAACGCCAGCACCATGGATCCAGTGCGCTTGAACTCAAACCCAAGCTCTTTTGACCAAGCGCTGTAGAGCTTATTGCCACGCGCGTTCACCTTGCTTTTCATGGTTCCAGGCGCGGGATCGTATCCAGAGTGGATAAGACCCCCGTTTGCTTTGGTGGTTCCGCAGGCAATGTCATTGGCTGCTTCGACAACGAGTGCCCGAAGCGAATAGCGCGATAGTTCTCGCGCTATGGCGCAGCCTATGATGCCCCCGCCTACGATGGCGATATCGCATTCAATCATATGGCCTCCAAGGTTCCCTTTGGGAGAATGTGGACGTATTGTCTCACTAGCGACAATAATCAACACAAATCAAAGTATAGCAATGAAAAACCGTTTACCTTCGGTAAATGGAAAGGCGATTTAGGAGGGGGTAATACGATCTATCGAAGACATATGTGCGAGAAACAATAAAAACAAGGATATTCAACGCCATGTGCAGGTACGTTGAATATCCCCGAGCTTGAAAAATGTGAAAATAAAGAGAGGGGCTGGTCGTCATCCGAGAAGCTCTGGAGTACTCGTTTCTCTGTCGTCGTCGATGATGCTGCAACCTTTGCTGCGCAGCGCCTCGTGCCATTTGGCGTCGAGGGGACGGTCGGTGATGACGGTGGTGATTTCGTCGAAGTCGCAGATGCGCACGAAGGACGTTTGGCCAAATTTAGTGTGGTCGACTACGAGATACTGCTTATCGGAGCGTTCGATCATCAGGTGACGGATGGACGCCCACTGGTCGGTTGACTCGGTGATGCCGTTGTTGATGGAAACGGTTCGGCACGAGATAAATGCCTTGTCAACGTAGTATTCGGCAAGGGCTCGTTGCGCAATCGTTCCAAAAAATGCCTGCTCTTTAATAGAAAATTCGCCGCCAACACTCACCAATCGAATGTTCTCGCTTTGGGCAAAGAGGTTCATGATCATTAGGTTATTGGTGACTACCGTGATGTTGAGGTCGCTGAGCGCCTTGGCAACGTGATAGCAGGTGGTTGAGTTGTCCAAGAAGATGGCATCGCCGTTGTTCACCAAGTTGTAGCAGCGCTTTGCGATAAGCTCCTTTTCGTTAATATAGACAGCTTTGCGCAGGTCAACGTCAATGAGGTTTTCGACACCGCTTTGAATGAATGCTCCGCCGTGGGTGCGCATGAGCACACCCTCTTTTTCCAGGGCTTTAAGATCGCGCCGAATCGTCTCGCCAGTTACACCGAATTGCTCGGCGAGCGCGGCAACAGAGGCGCTTTTTTTTGCGATGATGATTTCTTTGATTTGCTGTTTACGTTCTGCAGCGAGCATCGGTTTCACCTCGATGTTGATTTACGTGTTTACTAATCAATATAGCAAGCACAAAACAAAATGCACGATCAAGTTCATTAACATTGGCTTTACCACTTAACTTTCAATAGATACCGTTCATATAGTTGTCCAAAACAGTCAGAGATAAACATGTTGACAGTGTGGAATCAGCTCATAGAATCAAATCAAATCAACACGAACCAACACGCAGCAATGGAGAGGAGTTGAAGAAATGGGTCTTATGAATGGGGTGCAGGCACGCCAGGCTATCGTCGATGCCGGCACTGTGCTCTATGAGCAGGGTTATGTTGTGTCCAACGATGGCAATATCAGCGTGCGCATCTCTCCCGATACCATCGTCGTTACGCCTACGGGCGTCTCGAAAGGCGATATGAATCCCGACATGATGGTTGTCATGGACCTGGACGGCAACGTGATCTCGAAAGGCCTTCGTGGCCCTTCGAGCGAGGTGAAGATGCATCTGCGCGTCTATCGAGAGAACCCCGACGTTACCGCCGTTGTGCACGCACATCCCATCTATGCTACGTCATTTGCGATCGCGGGAGTGCCGTTGGATAAACCGATCCTGTCCGAAGCGATGCTGCAGGTTGGCGTGGTGCCCGTTGCGCACTACGCAAAGCCCGGTACGACCGATGTCCCCGATAGCATCGCTCCGTTCGTTAAGGATTACGCAGCGGTCATGCTTTCCAACCACGGCGTGCTTACCTGGGGCGTTAATCTCGAGCAGGCGCTTGCGCGCATGGAAGTGGTCGAGAACTACGCCAAGGTCACCCTTGTGGTGAATCAGATCGGTTCTGAGCGCGGTCTTTCTCAAGATCAGGTAGACGGTCTTGCAGGCATTCGTCAGAACATGGGGCTTTCGCCCATCGTGATGCCCAAGGGCAATGCAGAGGTAATCAACGGGACCGATGTGATCCCGCAAGGCAACTAAAGATAAGGAAGATATCGCATGGTTCTGAGGAAAGAGCTCGTTCAGGTTCACCAGAAGTACGCCTCTCAGGAAGAAGCGCTTCGATCGATTGCGCAGACGTTTGTTGATTTGGGCGTCGTCAAGGAAAGCTTCCCGCAGGCGATTATCGATCGCGAAGCGGTCTATCCAACGGGTCTTCCTGCGTCCGAGTTCGATATCGCGATCTCGCACTGCGATAGCGACCACGTGAACGAGAGTGCTATCGGCGCCGTCGTTCTTGATGAGCCGGTCGAGTTCGAGATGATGGGCGGCATGGGCGATGCTCCGCTGAGCGTTCGCCTGATTTTCATGCTCGCTATCAAAGATCCCAAAGCACAGGTCCCTACTCTGCAGAAGATGATGGCAATCATCCAGAATCAGCAGCTTTTGAAGGATATTCGCGAAGCCGATACCGCAGAAGAGGCGTTTGACCTCATCGCTCCGGCACTCGCTGAATAGAAGGTCATCATGGTCGCGCCTGAAAGTGGGCGATCGAAAGGGAGAAAGGACGAAAGATGGCTGAGATTAGTATCCTCTCTGTTTGTGGTTCGGGAGTTGTAACCTCCCACATGGTCGCGAACAAGCTTGTCGAGATGTTTGAGGACGAGGGTTACGACGTCACCACTGACGAGTGCAACCCCTCCGAGCTCGACGGCTACCTGACCCGTGGCAGCTACGACTTCATCGCTTACTCGAGCCCCATCGGTGACGACACCCACGGCGTGCCTGCGTTTAGCGCTATGGGTCTGATCACCGGTCTCGGCGAGGACGAGTTCAAAGAGGAGGCCCTTGAGGCTCTTCACGCTGCCGGCAAGTAATTGCCCGCACTGATTTGCATTTACGAATGCTACTTACATGAAAGGGGATGGCATGGACGCATTCCTGAGCGCCTTGAACATGTTCTTCACAACATTTAAGGCTGCTGTATTTGTTCCTGTCTTTATTTTTGTTATTGCTTTGGCAATGGGCGTTAAGCCCAAGAAGGCCTTTTTCTCGGCCCTGTCTGCAGGCGTCGGCCTCGAGGGCTTCTCCCTGGTCATCGGCTCCTACAGCCCGATCCTGTCGCCGATCATCGACAATATGATCAACGCTGTGGGCATCAACCTGCCGATCGTTGACCTTGGCTGGCAGACCACCTCGATCATCGCTTACTCCTATCAGGTTGGCATGATCTACATCGCGGTCGCTATTGCTCTTCAGGTTATCCTGTACCTTGTGCACTACACCACGATTTTCCAGGCCGGCGACCTTTGGAACAACTATTCCTACTTTGCATGGGGCTCCTGCTTGTTCGTTTTGACCGGCAACTTCTGGCTCGCCATGGCTTGCATGGTTGTCCAGCAGCTCTACACCCTGCTCTGCACCGAGCTTATCGCCAAGCGTTGGTCTAACTACTATGGTTATCCCAACTGCACCATTGCCTCCCTGCACACCGCTACCGTGGGCATCTTTGCCGTGCCGCTGAACCTGCTGCTCGACAAGCTCGGTCTGTACAAAGTCAACGCCGACCCCACCGTCCTGCGCAAGAAGCTCGGCTTCATCGGTGAGCCCATGACCCTCGGTCTCTTCCTCGGCCTGTTCATCGGTATCGTTGGTGACTTCAACAAGCTCGGCGACCTTGCTACCTGGGGCGAGATCACGACCTGCGGTATCGCAACCGCTGCCGTCATGGCTGTCTTCCCCAAGGTCTCCGGCATCTTCGCCGGTTCCTTCTCGCCGATCACCGAGGCCGGCAAGAAGAAGATGAAGGCCGCTGGTCACGCTGACCGCGAGTGGTACCTGGCTGTCAACGACGCTACCGGCTATGGCGAGGCTGCAACCCTCATCACCGGTATCCTCCTGATGCCTACCACGCTCGTTGTGTCCTTCATCCTTCCTGGCAACCTGGTTCTGCCCATGCTCGACCTCGTCGCCATCCCCTACATCATCCAGCCCTTCGTCGCTTGCTCTAACGGCAACATCCTGAAGTCCTTCATTGGCGGCCTGATCTTCATGATCGCCAACCTGTACTTCTGCACCCTCACCGGTCCCGCCTTTACCGATGTTGCCATCTCCACGGGCATTGACCTGCAGGGTGCCACGATGGTCACCTCGCTCGTCATCCTTGGCCAGCCTGTCGGTGCCGTCATCTTCCTCGCCTTCCTGACTCAGAACCCGATCATCATCGGTGCTGTTGTCGTGGTCTACGTCATCTGCTACGTCCTGGTTCACAAGAACATGACTGCTATTCACGAGTTCATCGAGAACAGCGCTTTGAACCACACGACCAAAAAAGTCGAGGCTGCTGCCTAATTCAGCCTGCTTGCTGAAGTAGCAATGCTCTTGCGGCGGGCCGGACATAATCGCCGGTCCGCTTTTTTAACCACTAATGTTAGAGAGAGGACAACATATGGCAACCGCTGCCGATGTTAACGTCGAGTACAAGACGCTTGTAAAAGAGTCCGGCCTGCGCATGCTTGAGAGCGGTCTTACCGTGGCAACGTGGGGCAACGTAAGCTATTGCGATCGCGAGACGGGGCTTGTCTACATTACGCCGAGCGGTATGGACTACACCACCATCACCGAGGACGACATTTGCGTGTATGATCTGGATGGTAATCATATCGAAGGCGACCGTCGCCCCTCCATTGAGCTCCATCTGCATATCGGTATGTTTAACGCTCGTCCCGAGGCGTGCGCTTGCATTCACACGCACCCTATCTTCTCGACGGTCTTCTCCTCGATGGGCGAGGATATTCCTATCGATATTCACGATGAAGCCGCCCAGGCTCTGGGCGATACAGTGCGTTGCTGCGAGTACCAGCTGCCGGGCACTCAGGCTCTGGCCGATGAGGCCATGAAGACCATTGGCGACAAGGCGAATGCATGCATGCTTCGCAGCCACGGCCTTGTGTGCATCGGCGCCGATATGGACGCTGCCTTCAAGGTTTCCACAGTTGTTGAGATGGTCGCAGAGATTTATTGGCGCATTCGCGCAACCGGCGGCACGTACGTGCCGATTGCGGCCGAGAACGTTTCTGCCATGCAGGAGTTCGTGAAGACCAAGTACGGCCAGTACTAAGATTGGCGCGCGGCAGTGTGGGGACGCTATCGCGCGATGTAAAGGCAATAACCGGGGGAGAGCATCATGGCGGTATCGCCTACTTATACCTACACATTTAAGGTCGAACCTCAGATGTTTCGACGTGCCCTGTATTTCAACACGTTTGGCAAGCAGCGCATTCAATCGGTCATCATCGCCGCTATGGCAGTGATGGGAGCGGGGATGCTGCTGGCAAATCTTGTCTTTCATGTTGAGATGACAAGCGTGATGCAGCTGTGCTACATCGTTATCATCGCCGCGGTTCCGTTGTTGCTGTTCTCCTGCGAGCATAGCTATCGCGACTACAAGAAGTCGCCTTTGGCCGATGCCGTGCGCTCGGTGTCTATTAACGAAGATTGGCTTAAGTTCAGGGTTGCCGGTGGTGCCGACTCCGAGAAGATCGAGTGGCGTCAAGTTTCGGCAGTTTTTGAGCTTGCGGAGTTCTTCATTATCTATCGCGATGCCAATCTTATGGTGCTTTTGCCCAAGGCCGCTGTGGCCGCGGATGAGCTGCCTAAGATTCGCGCCGTCATGCGCCACAACCTTGGCCGCGGTTTCCACCTGCGCCGTATTGGGCAGGTTGCTGCGGCATAGCCTGTTGCGTACATAACGCGTTGCGGCAACGTTATTCATCAACCCTGCCGTTCAAAATCAAACCCGTCGCTATTCTCCCTCTGATAGGAAGATTTTGGGCGGCGTCTTGAGCCTGGCCTCGTCGGTCCCCACCGGCGGGGCCTTTTTGTGTAGAAACAAATAGTGCGTCGGATAAAGGCGCGGATCTGTCCAGCGCTCGCCTTCACCGCGAAGCCCTTAAAGAGACCGCTCTCGTTAGCGTTGTGTGCAACCTCACCTTGCTTTTGGATGGTTGGTGCACGATTAATCTCTTTTACACTGCCGTTCACCCTCTGATTAGCTCCGTTCATCTTCGAATATCTCGTTTTGACTCCAATTTGAGAAAAAGAAGATAAAAATAGGTGCTATCAAAAGAAAAAGTAGATAAACAGAGATTCGTTTACCGGCTTTTTCACTTTTGGGAAGAGGGAGGACCTGCATGAGCTCGATTTTGGATACGCCGCTTCTTAAAGAGGCTGTCGCATCGTGCCATTACTTCTGGGAGGCCGGTTGGGGTGAATTCCACGCTGGCAATCTGAGCTATCTTCTGTCTGAAGAAGAGCTGGCTGATTTGAAGCCATTTTTCCGTGACGATCCTATCCGCGTTCCCGTAGCTTTCGATACTTGTGGCCTCGAGGGTCGCTACTTCCTAGCTACTCGTTCTGGCGGTCAGTTCCGCACGTTGCCCAATCGCGTTGAGCGCGACATGGGAATCATCCGCGTGGTCGAGGGAGCTTACGAGATCGTGTGGGGCTATGAGGACGGTGCCGGTAGGCCCACGAGCGAGACCCCGGCTCACCTGCTGTGTCATGCAGCGCGTCTGTCGCAGAATCCCGATAACCGTATTGTCATGCACTGCCATCCCACGTACCTCAACGCCATGAGCACGATTGCCGATATGAGCGAAGAGGCGCTGACCAAGACGCTTTGGTCGCTCAACTCGGAGTGCGTGCTTGTGTTTCCCGATGGCGTTGGCGTGCTTCCGTGGATGAAGTGCGGCGAAGGCCCTATCGGTCCGGCTACTGCCGAGAAGATGAAGACCTATCGCGTGGTTGTCTGGCCTTATCACGGCATCTTCGCTTCTGGTTCTTCTTTCGACGAGACGATCGGTCTTATCGAGACTATCGACAAGAATGCCCATGTCTACGTTTCGGTTGGCGGAAACATCAAGCAGTGCATCACCGATGAGCAGGTGCACGAGTTGGCCGATCACTTTGGTCTCGAGACCGCTTTTTAATAACCCCTGTATTTGATTTGGAGCGCGTATGTCGCAGGACGCACTATCGCTTGGTTCGCTTATCCATGAGGATATGGCCTATTTCGATGTTGAGGCCGAGACGTGGCAAGACGTCGTGCGAATTCTGGCGGGTCATGCCATTGAGCACGGATATGCCGTCGAGGGCTATGCCGAGGATGTCATCGAGCGTGAGGAGCTTTATCCCACAGGTTTGCCAACCGATGTCATGAAGGTGGCCATTCCGCACGCCATGGTCCAAGACCACGTGAAAGAGGCGGCGATTGTCGTCGGTAAGCTTGCGCACCCCGTCGACTTCAAGGAAATGGGCGACGGCGAGAACGATGTTCCCGTCGAGATGGTCTACATGCTCGTAGCTAAGGGCGACAAACATCATCTGGCCGTGCTTCAGCAACTTATCAGTGTGTTTGCGACGCCCGAGTTCATGACCGAGCTCAAGGCCGTCGAGGACCCCGTCTCGCTCAAGGCAACCTTGATTGACCTGGCAGGAAAAGTAGTCCTTTAACTTCGGGATTTTGTTCATGTGCAGCAAAGAGCAAATGAACGTTCCATAGATACTCAGATTTGTCTCATGAGGAAGGGAGGAAACAATGAAGAGGATCATCGTTGCCTGTGGAGGTGGAATCGCGACATCTGCGACCGTGGCCACCAAGATCAACAGCAGGCTCAAGGATGCGCGTTTGGCGAACATGGCCAAGTGCGACGCGGTCGATATCAAGTCGCTCGACCGCGAGTTTTCCGGTTCGGACCTATACGTTTCGATCACTCCGGTTCGCGGCAAGGTAATCGAGGCCCCGATTCCTGTCATCAACGGTATGCCGTTTTTGACCGGCGTGGGTGCCGATGCGTGCTTCGACAAGATCGTGGAAACACTGGGCCTCAAGTAATGCATCTAGCAACGCATCAACAGGAATGTTGGATTTAGCAAAGGGAGTGTAATACATGGAACTCCTCGCATCATTCTTCCAGGCCATCTTGGATCTGGGATCGTCCGTCTTCATGCCTCTGGTCGTTATGATCATCGGTTTGATCGTTGGCCTCAAGCCCTCAAAGGCTTTTGGTGCAGGTCTGACCCTCGGCGTCGCTATCGTGGGTATTAACCTCGTTGTGACCTACATGTCGACCTCCATCGGCGAACCGGTTCAGGGCTTTGTCGAGACGCTCGGCCTGCAGCTCTCCGGTCTCGATATGGGTTGGTCGCCGGCGCTCGGCCTCGTGTGGTCTTGGCGCTACGTCTTCTTGATGTTTGTTATCCAGATCGCGATCAACGTCGTTATGCTGCTGCTCAACCAGACCGACACCCTCAACGTCGATATGTGGAACGTCGCCAACCAGGGCTTCACCGCTTTCTTGATCTACTGCGTGACCGGCTCCGTAGTCGCAGGCTTCATCGCTGGCGGCATCCAGGTCATCCTCGAGCTCAAGAGCTCCGACGCCACCAAGTATCAGATCCAGGAGCTCACGGGCTGCCCGGGCATCGGCATGCCACATCCCATGTTCCTCTCGAACATCATCTTCTATCCCATCGCTTGCGCGCTGGACAAGGTGTTCCCCGCCGAGACCAAGCTCGACTGCGCTGCTCTGCAGGACAAGATCGGCATCTTCGGCGAGAACCACGTCATTGGCTTCATCCTCGGTACCGTTATCGGCCTTATCGCAGGCCAGGGCGAGCAGGCATTCGCAACCGGCGTTATGGCCGCAACCGCCCTTACTCTCTTCCCGATGGTTTCCAAGCTGTTCATGACTGCTCTGACCCCCATCTCCGAGGCTGCCTCTGCATGGGTCCAGAAGCGCTTCCCCGGCCGTCAGATGGTCGTCGGCCTGGACTGGCCGATCCTCGCTGGTAATTCTGAGATCTGGGTCGCCATCATCCTGACCATCCCTGTTGCCCTTGCCGTTTCCCTCGTGCTTCCCGGCAACACCGTTCTGCCCTTCGGCAACCTCATGAACGTCTGCGTCTGCGCCGCTGCTTTCGTTTCCTGCAAGGGCGACCTGCGCAAGATGATCGTCATCTCCTGGCTCATGGTCCCCATCCTGTGCTGGTCTGCTTCCGACTTTGCTCCGATGCTTACCCAGCTTGCCCAGGAAGTGGGCGGCACCCTGCCCGAGGGCGGCCTGCAGCTCGCTTGGTGGGGCATGGATATCGCCGAGGTCCGTTGGGCAGCCGTCGAGGCCTGCCGCGGCAACATCGGTGGCATCGCAGCCATCGTCGGCTACCTGGCTCTTTGCATCCCTTACTTCAAGGCTCAGCGCAAGGAAGAGCGCGCCGCAGCCGAGCGCATGGGCGTCGAGTACATCGGCAAGTAAGCTCATCGCTTCAAGTATTTAGCTCTAGGAGGTCATTGGAATGTCCAAGAAAGCATCGAACCTGCTCAAAACGATCGCGTGGTGCGTCATGGTTGTGCTCGCTGTCTACTACCTGGTATGCGCATTTACGACCAGAAACCTCGTCGCTACCGCAATCGCTGCTTTCTTGGCATTCATCGCGGTCAAAACGTCTGCAATGGTCCCTATTCCAGAGATCTATCGCAATCAAGGCGTGACCGAAGAGATGTTCTCCGGCAAGCGTAAGAAGAAGTCTGCGAATTAATCGCCCCTTCTCTCGACTTGTACTTTTGCCCGCGCTGCATGCTTCGAGCAAATGCGCGGGCCACCAACGACAAAAGTTCTGAAACGATTCGAAAGGAATTCGATTATGAGCGACCAGACCATGAAGGCAGTACGTTTCTATGCCCCCGGCGACATCCGTGTTGAGGAGATCCCCGTTCCGCAGCCCGGTCCCGGTGAGGTCGTCATCAAGAACAAGGTCACGCTGACTTGCGGTACCGACGTCAAGACCTATAAGCGCGGTTATCGCTATGAGCCTCCCTTCGGCTTTGGCCATGAGGCATCCGGCGTCGTCGCAGCCGTGGGCGAAGGCGTTACCAACTTCAAGGTTGGCGATCGCGTGGTGGCTCACAACTCTGCGCCCTGCGGTCACTGCTACTACTGCAAGCGTGGCGATGAGTCCATGTGCGAGAGCCTGATTCAGAATCAGTTTGATAACGGCGCTTATGCCGAGTATCAGCTCATTCCTGCTCCCATCGTCAACATGAACATGTTCCACATGCCCGACGAGATGAGCTACAAGCAGGCCGCTCTTCTGGAGCCTATGGCTTGCTCCGTCTACGGTACGGCCAACTGCCCGATTGAGATTGGCGATTACGTGGTCGTTAACGGCTGCGGTCCCATCGGCCTGGGCTTTGTGCGCATGTGCGTCCTGCGCGGTGCTCACGTCATCGCTTGCGATATGTCCGCCGCTCGTCTTGAGGCTGCCAAGAAGCTCGGCGCTGTCGATACCGTCAAGGTCGACGAGGTCGAGGACCAGGCTCAGGCGGTCAAGAATCTTACCGAGGACGGCCGCGGCGTAGACGTTGCCATCGAGGCAACGGGTGTTCCGTCGGTCTGGGAGAGCGCTATGCACATGGCTCGCCCGGGTGGTTTCGTCCTGCTGTTCGGTGGCCTGAAGAAGGGCTCCGAGGTTTCGCTCGATGCCAATCTCATGCACTACAGCCAGCTTACGGTCAAGGGCGTGTTCCACACCACCCCGATGTATGTCCACAGCACCTTCGAGATGATCAAGATGGGTCAGTTCCCCGAGGAGATCTTCGTCCAGAACGAGTACTCCATCGACGACACCGAGAAGGCAATCCTCGAGCACGCCTCCGGCGCGGTCATCAAGAACGCAATCGTCTATCCGGACTAATCATCTCCTTTGCTTCCGAACTGGTTTGAGCGGCACCAACGACAGTTATTCAGCCAGCTCGGAAGCCCCTTCGCGGGCACGCAATGCGGGAACGTCTTGCCTGCGCGCCTGCGCGAACATGGATGAGCGGAACCTCGCTTTTCCATATTCGCGCATGCACATGCTTGTTACGTTGTCCCCCAATCGAATCCCGCGCTGACCTCGGGCCATCGCGGGATTTTTTTTACGAGAGGATTTGCTATGAAAAAGTTCATCAACAATCCGGCTGATGTCGAGCGTCAAGTGGTCGATGGCTACGTGAAGGCATATCCGTCGCTCATCGCAAAGGCGGCAGACGATATTGTCGTGCGCGCACATGCCAAGCGCGATAAGGTTGCTCTTGTTTCCGGTGGCGGCATGGGCCATGAGCCGGCACATCTTGGATTTGTAGGGTCTGGCATGCTCGATGCCGCGGTGGGCGGCGCGGTGTTTACTTCGCCCGCGGTGGACAGGGTCGCCGTCGGGATTGGAGCGGTGGCGCCTGGCAACAAGGGTGTCTTGCTGGTCATCAAGAACTACACGGGTGATGCCGTGAACTTTAAGATGGCTGAACAGGCGGCTCGAGAGGACGGCTTCAACGTCGATCACGTGGTTGTCGATGATGACGTGGCGGTTCAGGATTCAACGTTTACCGTTGGCCGCCGTGGCGTGGCGGGCACCGTTTTTGTTCATAAGTGCGCTGGTGCGGCGGCTGAGGCTGGAGCCGAGCTGCCTGAGGTGAAGCGCGTTGCCGAGAAGGTTATCGCCAACGTCCGCACTATGGGCGTTGCGATTGAGCCCTGTACGGTGCCCGCTGTGGGAAAGCCTGGCTTCGAGCTCGCGAATGACGAGATGGAGATGGGCGTTGGTATTCATGGCGAGCCTGGCGTGCGCCGCGCTGCCATGGAGCCCGTTGACGCCATGGTCGACGAGATGCTTGAGAAGATCTTGGGCGACATCGACTATTCCGGCCATGAGGTCGCAGTGATGGTCAATAGCTCGGGCGCTACTCCGCCCTATGAGCTCGCTATTGTGAATAACCGCGTACACGATGTTTTGACTTCTCGGGGCATCCCCGTTTGGCGCACCTATATGGGTCCGTATATGACATCTCTCGAGATGCGTGGCTTCTCTATTTCGATTTTGCGCCTGGACGATGAGCTCAAGGAGCTCTTGGCGGCACCCGCTCAGGCTCCTGCATGGGTCGAGGGATCCGTGGTGCGCGAGGCGACCGATGCCGCTCCTGCAGCAGCAAAGGTGCGCGAGCAAAAGGTTGAGGTTGCCGATGGCGGCGTTGCCGACGAAGCGACGGAGCTTGTGTGCCGTGCACTTTCCGAGGTCGCAGACGTGCTCAGTACCCATAAGGAAGAGCTCACCGAGCTCGATATGCCTATCGGTGACTCCGATCACGGTATCAATATGGCCCGCGGCTTCGAAGCTGTTCGTGAGCAGCTGCCCGTTCTTGAAAAGGGCGGTGTCCCCGCAGCTCTTCGCACGGCTGGGATGACGGTTGTTTCGAAAGTGGGCGGCTCTTCGGGTCCGCTATACGGAACCATTTTGCGCAAGCTGGGAATTACTGCAAAAAAGATGGGTGGGCTGACGCTTGATTCGTTCACCGTAGGTCTCGATACTGGGTTCAAGGGAATTCAGGAGCTCGCCGGTGCCAAAGAGGGCGATAAGACCATGCTCGATGCCATGGCTCCCGCCATCAGGTCGCTCGAGCGTAGCGTCAAGAAGCATCAAAGCGTTGCCGAGGCGCTTGACACGGCGGCCGCCGCTGCTGCCGAGGGGGCAGAAGCCACAATTCCGCTGATTGCGCGTAAAGGCCGTGCCAGTTATCTGGGCGAGCGCTCCGTGGGCCACAAGGATCCCGGTGCAGCTTCCTTCGCTTACTGCATGGCGGCGATTGCGCAAGCTTACAAGAATTAAGAAGGAGAGGCGGGCTCGATCGATGCGACCGGGACCGAACTATTGGAGGGGTCTTTTATGGTTGGAACCGTTCTCGTTTCGCACTCGCAGACTTTGGCCGAAGCGATGGTGGGCTACACTCATATGATGGCACCGCAGGCCGTGGTGGTTGCTGCTGGCGGTTTGGAAGATGGAACGTTTGGTACGAGCTACGAGAAGATCGAGACTGCAATCGAGCAAGCGCAGCAAGGCGATGGCGTTGTGGTGCTTATGGATATGGGCAGCGCGGTCATGACTGTCAAAATGGTGCTTGAGGATATGGAAGACGATACCGTCGCCATGGCGGACTGCCCTTTTGTCGAAGGTGCTGTCGAGGGGACCGTGCTTGCCCAATCAGGTGCTGCGCTCGCCGAGATTGTTCAGGCACTGAGCAACGTCGGCGCTGTTCATAAGCTATGATTTGATTTGTGTAATTGAGGGAAGCATATCGGTGAAAAATGGATTCAATGGATGCTTCTTTGTTTGGCGCTAGGGCGTTTAATGCTCGTGGCGCAAAGGGGTGGCGTTATGACTACGGCGATAGAAAAGGCTGGTGAACGGAAGCTCTTTCCCGAGGAGCGTCGCGCTGCCATCTTGGGCATTCTTTCGCGGCAGCCTAAGGTGATGGTTAACGATCTTGCAAGTAAATTCGGGGTTTCGACCTTTACGGTTCGTGCCGATCTTGATGAGCTTGAGAACGAAGGCAAGTTGCGCCGCTGCCATGGTGGGGCAATGTCTGTGGCAAAGACCATGAAGGTGGAAGACTATCAAAAGCGGCGCTCTCACGCGAGCGATGCCAAGAGTGCCATCGGTGCCGCCGCCGTTCAGTTTGTCGAGGCTGGAGATTCGATCATTATCGACACCGGCACAACAACCCTGGAACTCGCAAAGCACCTTGTGGGAATTTCCGACCTTACGATCGTGACCAACGATTTTGAGGTCGCTGCCTTTATCGAGGCGAAAATGCCTGAGGCCGATTTGCTCTTCTTGGGCGGGTGGGTGCGCTCGGGATATCGCTACGCCTATTCGCTCGAATCGCTGCGCTCCGTTGAGCATCTGCATGTTGATAAGGCTTTTCTTTCTGCAAACGGCATGACGGTCGAAGACGGTTTCACCTCAGAAAGCTATGAGCAGGCGCAGCTTAAATCTGCGTACGCGCATGCGGCATCTGAAACCATCATGCTGATCGATACCGGTAAGTACGGTAAGGTGACCTTTTCTGGCTTTATCGATTTCGATCAGGTGGACGCTGTGGTGACGGAGGAGACACTTGAGCCTGCTGTTGCCGAGGCTATCCAGAAGAAACATCCCGGTATCGAGCTCATCAGCGCTCGTTAATTGTTTGGGCGAGACTTTAAATTGCGTCTTGAACCTGGTCCCGTCGGTCCCCACCGGCGGGACCTTTTTGCGTAGAAGCGTAGTCGCGCTACAACAGCTTCTTCAGATAGTCGCTTTTTGCATAGAGGATACGGTCGATGTAGATTGCGTCTGACGCACGGTAAAACGCAAGATAATTTCCCGAACGAACGTAGCGATACTCGCTTTTGACTGCGTAAATTGAGGATAGGGGAGTGCCGGATTGGGGAAATCGAGCAAGGAGGCTAATCCGATCCAGAATCTCACCAATGGTTGTTTTTGCCGCCCTTGGGCTTGAGAGTTCGTCGGAGATATAACTGTAGATGCTCTCAAGATCGTCTCGGGCGAGGGGAGAGAATTTAACGTCTAGGGACACGGCCGTTCCTTAAAGCGAAAAAAGCGCCCGTACGGACTCCTCGGATAGCCAACCGGACTGCTCTCCCGATGCCTTGCCGGCTTCGAGTTGCGACATAAGCGTCCCTGCGGCATTGAGGCGATCAAAGTCTTTCATGTCCAAAATCGCATAGCGCCCACGTCCGTTTTTAGTCAAAAAGACGGGGGATCCCTCGTGTACATCGGAAAGGACTTCGTTATAGCTGCGCAGATCAGAAACAGGTTTGATGGCAGGCATTGTTCGCCCCAATCGAAAGATAGCTCGAAATATATTACGTAAAATATTCTGACATATTTCAAATGGCAGACAGCTCTCCATGCCTCTTTTGTTTCCAAACGGTCACGTCGGTATATGCCGGAAACTCTTTCATATTAGAGTGCTATCCTTTCGAGCTATTCGATAAGCGATGGGCGCTGATGCGTAAATATGCATTAAATGCGCTTAAATATGCATTTGGAGATGAAAGAATCGATGGCTATCAAGGTTGGTGTCGTTGGGGCAGCGGGCTACGCAGGGGTCGAGCTGGTGCGCCTGCTTATCTCCCACCCCGATTTCGAGCTCACCGCCATCACATCCAACGCCGACGCCGGGCAGTCGCTCGCAAGCGTGTATCCCGCGTTTGCCGGCGTGTGCGACCTTGCCTTTACCACGCACGACGATCCGGTCCTCAAGACATGCGACGCCGTGTTCCTGGCCGTCCCGCACACGGCTGCACTCGCTGCCGTACCTGGCCTTCTTGCTGCGGGCGTCTCGGTATTCGACCTTTCGGCCGACTACCGTCTCTCCGACCCCGCTATCTATGAGAAGTGGTACGCCACGCCGCACACAAGCCCCGAGCTTTTGGCAACGCGCACGTTTGGTCTGCCGGAGATTTTTGCCGAAGACCTTGCAGGTGCCGCCGTGCGCCACGCTGCAGGGGAGGCCACGCTTGTCGCCTGCGCCGGGTGCTATCCTACGGCAACTTCACTGGGCGCATACCCTGCTATCGATGCCGGCTGGCTGGCCGATAGCGCGGTGGTTATCGTCGACGCTATCTCCGGTGTGACGGGTGCCGGTAAATCGGCCAGCGCCCGTACGCATTACTGCAGCGCCGACGAGTGCGTTGAGGCCTACGGCGTATGCAAGCATCGTCATACGCCCGAAATCGAACAGATCCTTGGCCTGCCGGACCACGTTGTGTTCACGCCGCACCTGGCACCTCTCAAGCGCGGTCTGCTCTCGACCATCAATATTCCGCTTGCCGAGGTACCTGCTCAGGAGCTGACGCTCGATATGGTGGTTGAGCGCTATCGCGAGTTTTACGAGGGTCGCCCCTTCGTGCGCGTGCTCGATGCCGGCCAGATGCCCAAGACATCCTCGGTTGCTGGCAGCAACGCCTGCCAGATCGGTCTTGCCCTTAATAAGACCGCGCGCATGCTTGTGGTGACCTCTGCAATCGACAACCTCTGCAAGGGTGCAGCGGGCCAGGCGATTCAATGCGCGAACGTGGTCTTTGGCCTGGATGAGCGACGAGGCCTCCCTCTTATTGCCATGCCTGTGTAGATCGTTGTATGCACGACGTTGGCTGGCTAAACTGGTACGCAAAACAAATGCCATCGTTGGGGAGTTTCTCGTGTTTGATATCGATTCGTTTGATCTTCGCCTGCGCGCCGTGCCGGACGGCGGCGTGACGAGTGCTCAGGGTTTCAAGGCCGCAGGTATTCACGCTGGCTTTCGCAAGAACCCGGAGCGCCTGGATTTCGCCATGGTCGCCGCCGAGGCACCTGTTGCCGCGGCCGGTGTCTTTACTACCAACCGTTTTTGTGCGGCTCCGGTTCAGGTGTGCCGTGAGCATCTGGGAGGCCACGACTGTGGTTACGGCCAGGTTCAGGGCGTCATTATTAACTCTGGCAACGCCAACGCTGCTACAGGCGAGCCCGGTTTGGCGCTTGCCCGCGAGAGCTGCGAAATCGCTTCGCAAATAATGGGCTGCACCCCCGAGCAAGTGCTCGTGTCTTCAACCGGCGTGATTGGCCAGCAGCTGGGTATCGAGTGCTTCGAGACGGGTATTCCGGCGGTATATGACGAGCTTTCCGAGCAAGGCGGCGCCAATGCCGCTCGGGCCATCATGACCACCGATACGCATCCTAAGGAGTATGCCGTTACCTATGCGAGCGGCGAGCTCGAGTATGCCGATTGCCAGTTCACGGTAGGCGGCATGTGCAAGGGTTCGGGCATGATCATGCCTAACATGGCAACGATGATCTGCATCATCACGACGGATGCCCCCGTGGCGCCCGCGACTCTTCATACGTTGCTAACCAGTTGCGTCAACAAGACGTTCAACAAGGTAACGGTTGATTCGGATACGTCTACCAACGATACCTGCATCATGCTTGCTTCTGGAGCCGCCGCCATCGACGTCCCCCTTATCGAGGAGGGGAGCGACGCCTACGAGGAGCTTCGTTACGCCGTGTATTCGGTATGCGAGGCCCTGGCACGTGGTATTGCCTCGGACGGAGAGGGCGCGTCGAAACTCGTGACCGTCAACGTGACGGGTGCTGCGAGCGAGGAAGATGCCGACACCGCCGCCCGCGCTGTTGCCAACTCTCCGCTGGTCAAGACTGCCATTGCTGGTCACGACTGCAACTGGGGCCGCATCGCCATGGCACTGGGCAAGTGCGGCGTGGTCTTTGAACAGACCGACGTGTCTATCGACATTATGGGTATGCCCGTGTGCCGCAAGGGTCTGACGGTTCCCTTTGATGAGGACGAGGCTCTGCGACGATTCGAGGCGCCCGAGATCGTAATCGATGCCGATCTGGGCGCAGGAGAATGCTCCACGACAGTTTGGACCTGCGATCTTACGCATGAGTACATCACCATCAACGGTGATTACCGCACATAATCGCACGTCGGTTAATGCTCCCATCCCGCAGTGCTTACGCATTGCGGCAAACTTCATAAGGATGTAGCTATGAAATACGCACGCGATGCGAAGCCTTCGTTGCTCAATGAGCAGACCGCCCAGGTGCTTTTCGAGACCCTGCCGTGGATTAAGAACCTGACGGGAAAGGTTGTCGTCATCAAATACGGCGGCGCGGCCATGGTCGATGCCAAGTTGCGCGAGGACGTGATGAGCGACATCGTCCTGCTCAAGATCATGGGTATGCGACCGGTGATTGTTCACGGCGGCGGCAAGGCCATCAACGAGGCGTTCTCGCACTACGACCTGCCGGTCGAGTTTAAGAACGGCCAGCGCGTAACGACGCCTGAGGCTATGGATATCGTGCGCGAGGTCTTGGGCGGCAAGGTTAACCAAGAGCTTGTTGCCGCCATTAACCAGCATGGCAACCTTGCTGTGGGCGTATCGGGCAGCGACGCCGGAACGCTTATCGCATCCACGCTTGACCCCGAGCTCCAGCGCGTGGGCAAGATTGAGAGCGTGAACGTCGACTACATCGAGCGCCTCATCGACGGCGAGTACATTCCCGTGATCGCCACCATCGCCAAAGGCGAGGACGGCGGCTTCTACAACATCAATGCCGATATCGCCGCAGGTGCCATTGCAGGCGCTCTGCGTGCGCATAAGGTTATCTTCCTCACCGACGTCGATGGCCTGTACGAGGATTTCTCGGACAAGGGTTCGCTCATCTCCAACCTCACGTTGGATGAGTGCCAGGGAATGCTTGACCGCAAAGAGATCGACACGGGCATGATTCCCAAGCTCAACGCTTGCATAGAGGCGGTTAAGGCTGGCGTGTTCCGCGCGCATATCATCAACGGCACCACGCCGCATTCGCTTCTGCTCGAGCTGCTTACCGATGCTGGCGTGGGCACGGTGCTTCATTCGAGCGAGACGGCCTACGAGTACGACACACATCCGCATCCGCTTTCGACGTTTGCGGCACGCCTGTTTGAGAATCTCGATGAGGTTTCCAAGTTGCAGGCGCTTTCGTAGCGTTTGGCGCGGACGCGCCGTCTAATCTGTTGTAGACATTCTTTTCGACCGAGAGGTTAAACCATGTCCCTTACCGTACAAAAGGCCCTTGAATCCAATTACATGATGCATACCTTTGGGCGCTCTGAGGTTGAGTTCACCGGTGGGCACGGCATGACGCTCGTGGGCGACGACGGCCGGGAGTACCTCGATTTCCTTGCGGGTATCGGTGTGTGCTGCCTAGGCCATGGTGCCCCCGCCGTGGTTGATGCCGTGGACGCGCAGGTCCATGAACTTACCCATGTGTCCAACTATTTTTATATCGAGCATCGCGGTCAGGTGGCGGCTCTGCTTTCCAAGCTCGCCAACGATGATCTTGCCGGGGCCGCCGCGATCGTCGAGGCTATTGACGCAAAGGATGACGAGGCGCTCCTGGCCGCTGCCGCCCCTGCCGAGGGCGAACAGGTTTGGCAGGCATTCTTTTCCAATTCTGGAGCCGAGGCCAACGAGGGCTCGATGAAGCTTGCACGCCTGTATGCCAAGCGCATGGGCAACGGCGGCAACACGATCGTGGCGCTGCGTGGCGGCTTTCACGGCCGTACGCTCGAGACGATCGCCGCGACCATGCAGAATTGGCTGCAGGATAGCTTCAAGCCGCTGCCCGGCGGTTTTGTGGCATGCGACCCTAACGATGTCGCGCAGCTCAAGAGCATTTTTGACACATATGGTTCCGAGATTTGCGCCGTTATGATCGAGCCCATCCAGGGCGAATCCGGTGTGCATCCGCTTACGCAGGAGTTTATCGAGGCCGCGCGCGACTTGGCCCATGCCCACGGCGGCCTGCTCATTGCCGATGAAGTTCAGACGGGCGTTTTTCGCTCCGGCAAGCCGTTTGCCATACAAACGTATGGCGTGGAGGCAGATATCATGAGCCTTGCCAAGGGTGTTGCCGGTGGTGTGCCTATGGGCGCTGTGCTTGCCAAGCAGGAGGTCGCGAGCGCGTTTAGCCCCGGCGACCATGGCTCGACGTTTGGTGGTAGCAACCTCGCGATGGCAGCCTCGGCTTCCGTTTTGTCTGAACTCGTCCGCGGCGATTATGCAGCCCATGCCGATGAGGTTGGTGCATACTTTGCCGAGCAGCTGGCTCGGGTACCGCATGTTACCGAGGTGCGCGGCCGTGGCCTGATGCTTGGCTGTGATTTGGACGATACCGTGGCCGACGCGCACGATGTCGTCGCCGCGGCGTTGGCCGCTGGCTTTGTGATCAACGCGACCGGCGCGCATACCCTGCGTTTCCTGCCGCCGCTTATCTGCCAAAAGGCCGATGTCGACGCGCTCATTGCTGGCTTGACGAAGATCTTGGGGTAAGCCGCGAGTAATTCGCGCTTGCATGCATGTCTTGTTCTGGGATAGGGTGGTTGCCTTTTGCGGCCACCCTATCCTTCTTCGTTCAAAACCAGCGCACAAACGTTCACTTTTCCTTATTTTTGGCAAAAAGTTGACGTTTGTGCGCGGGTTTTCTGAGCGAGGGTGCGCCCCACTATGATGCCGATGCTTCTGCGTGAGAATCATCTTGCATTAAGGAAGCCCCTTCTGCATTCGCGTCATCATCTTCTGGAGCTTCCCAGTTTCGAATCACGAACTTTCGCAGCTCGTTTTGCGCCTTTTGAAACCCAGTGGAGGAATTGATGCTAAGGCCAAGGGTCTGACATATGGCATTAAGAGAGCGATTTAGACTGAGTTGCGAGGAAAACTGTGCCGCTGTGATTGTCTGCGTTTGATAGCCCATCAAACGCAGGACGCTCAGGCGCTCGGCATCGTGTGCTCGTCGAAGAAAATCGTTGTGATACTGACCATCGTATTCGATGGCGAAGCGTTGCGTTTGGGCCAAGAGGTCGATTTCAAAGTAACCGTTCGCGGAGCATTTCTTGTATTTAAGGGGGATGTCGACGCGCTTGTTAAGGTCGAAAGACTTGAATCCAAGGCCCCCACGCATTCGATCTTCTGCAAGCATCATGGCGAGTGCGGTTTCCATGGGCGACTTTGAGTTGTCTTTTGCCATGCGTAGAACCCTACGGGTTTGTTTTATTCCCTTCATGTTCGGACGAGCTTTGGCGGCTTCGCGCAGTTGATTGACGTTGCTGACGGCCGGGCGCACGGTATAGCCTGACCGATCGGGTTGTGGTCTTGCATAATTCCCGCAGAGCTCGTAGGCAAATTCCAGTTGTTCATATTCACTCATCCACGAGGAGCTTTGAAGAAAACACAGAGAGGGACAGACGGCCAGAAGCCCGGGTGCGATGGGGATAAGCTCGCTTGCCGGGATAATCGCACCATGAGAATGAGGGCGGAAGGCGGGTGAGTGGGTTCGCTCTGAAGGGAAAGAGATAAGGATATCGAGCTTTTCTAGTTCGTCCTCGTCAACTCCGCACGCTGTGAGCGTCTTCCGAATGGATTTGGCGAAGGACCTGGGGGTTCTTTGCGCGGGTGTGAGTGCGGGAATATCTCGATTTTCGTTGAGAGCGCCCATGCCGGAAGCCTGGTAATACAGCCATGCCGTCTTATGCGAAAGGACGATAGGTGCATCCATGGACCCTCCCTTGTCTTTTGCTGTAATTATCTCTCATTTGGTGGCACAAATTGCCCACGGGGCGGCTGCGGGATGCTATCGACTGATTGGTTTGGCGTTCGCCATTCAAAACCAGCGCACAAACGTTCACTTTTCCTTATTTTTGGCAAAAAGTTGACGTTTGTGCGCGGGTTTCGAATGGAGGAGGGACTTGGGTTTTATGTGAGGGAGGGGGTCGATGCGTGCGGCTGCGCCGCCCGCGCCCCGCTGCGGCGCCTCTCGGCGCCTTGCGCGCTGCGCCGGGAAAACGCTGCGCGTTTTCCCGGCTTCGCGCCCTCTCGGGTTCGAATCCCCCGCACACGGCGCAAACAAAAACGGCCCCGTTGTCGGAGCCGTTTCAAAAACTATGGTGGGCGATGAGGGATTCGAACCCCCAGCCTTGTGCGTGTAAAGCACCTGCGCTAACCGTTGCGCCAATCGCCCGCGAGAACATAGTATATCGAAACCTGTCACTTGAAGCTACAATGGGATTCGTTTTTTATCCGACTTGCAAAAGGAGCACCAATGACCTCCTCCGTGTTGCCCGTCGTGCCCAAAGGCGAACTTAAGGAGCGCCTCGCCGGCGTTCGCTATGTATTTACCGACCTCGACGGCACCATGCTCGCACCTGGTTCGCGCGTGCTTGCCGACGCTGCAGGAAACCCCAGCGTTGCCTGCGTGCAGACGCTTCTTGACCTGCGCGAGGTCGGCGTCGAAGTGATCCCGTGCTCGGGTCGCAATCGCTCCATGTTGCACGAGGACGCCCGCATCTTGGGCTTCAATGCCTATATTGGCGAGATGGGCGGCTTGCTTATGCTCGACCACGGCAAGGACGACTGGCGCTACTTCACAGCCGATATGGACTACGACCCTTCCTGCGGCCTTACGCCCCACCAGGTAATCGAGCGCACGGGTGTGTGCGATAAGCTCGTCAACTCCTGGCCGCATTTGCTCGAGTACCACAATGATATGCAGCAGGGATACAAATATCGCGAGGTCACCGTTGCTATGCGCGGCGAGATTCCCGACGAGCAGGCGCGTGCCCTGCTCGACGCCTCGGGCGTCAATCTCGATTGGGGAGACAACGGCTTTCTCAATCACATCTCTAAGCCCACGACGCTCGAGCTTCCCGAGGGCGTCTCTGGACGTGCCTTTAACGTGAGTCCCCGTGGCCTTAACAAGGGCCGGGCTGTCGCCAAGTTCTGCGAGCTACGCGGTATCGACTCCATGCAAGCCCTTGCCATTGGTGACGCCTCGTCCGATTTCTTGATGGCGGATTCGGTGGGGACCTTCGTTTTGGTGGAGAATGGACTGGCGAATCCCGGTGCCGACGAGTTCTTGGCCACACACGATAATGCGTTTGTGAGCCAGGGCCGTATCGTTGACGGCTGGGTTATGACTATGAAATGCCTGCTGGCAGCAAAGGAATAGGATTTGATGATGGCGCAGAAAAACACCTGCCCTATCGGTGTGTTCGACTCTGGCTTGGGCGGTCTGACTGTGGCTCGATCCATTGCTACCGCGCTGCCCCACGAGTCGGTGTACTACTTTGGCGACACCAAGCGTTGCCCTTATGGCACGCGTGGCGAAAACGAGGTTCGTTCGTTTGCTCTGCAGGCAGGGCGCTGGCTCTCGCGTCATAACGTCAAGATTATCGTTATCGCATGCAATACGGCAACGGCGGCAGCCCTGCGCGTGTGCCAGCAGACGCTCGACGTTCCCGTTATCGGCGTGATCGTGCCCGGTGCTCGCGCTGCTATCAATAGCACCCGCACGCGCGAGGTGGGTGTGCTCGCCACGAATCTCACCACGCGCTCTGGAGCCTATACGCGTGCGATTCAAGATTTGGATGCGGGCGTGGACGTATACGGCTGTCCCGCCTCGAGCTTTGTCGAGATTGTCGAACAGGAGCTTGCGACCGGCGCTCACTTGCAGGAGCGTTGGCTTGAGGACGAGGATATCTTCGACACGCCCGAAGTGCGCGCCACGGTGCGTCAGGTGGTCGAGCCGCTTAAGGGTCACAATATCGATACTGTCGTGTTGGGGTGCACGCATTTCCCATTGCTTGTAGGTCCAATCCGTCACGAATTGGGCCCGGGCATCCGTGTGGTCTCGTCTGCCGAGGAAACCACGCGTGAGCTGGTGGACATCCTGCAGCGTCGTGAGCAGCTGGCGCCGGAAGACGCGCTGCCTCAGCACCGCTTTGCCACAACGTCCGATAACCTGGCGGAGTTCGCCGCTGCCGGCAGCTTTATCTTTGGCCAGCCGCTCAAGAGCATCGAACACGTTTCGCTCGAAGAGCTTGTGTAGTGCCGCGCCGCACGAACAGAGAGGAATACCGATGGAACTGAACGAGATTCGCCGTTTTGGCGGCCGTGCTGCCAACCAGATGCGTCCCGTGACAATCAGACGTGAAGTTATGAAAAACGCCTTGGGCTCGTGCCTGGTGGAGTTTGGCGACACGCGCGTGCTGTGCGCTGCCACGATCGAAGATGGCCTGCCGCCCTGGCGCCGCGCTTCTAAACTGGGCTGGGTCACCGCCGAATACGCCATGCTTCCCGCCGCTACCTCCAAGCGCACCAAACGCGAGACGAATGCGCGCAAGGGTCGAAGCATGGAGATCGAGCGTCTGATCGGTCGCAGTCTGCGCACCGTTTGCAATATGCGCGCGTTGGGCGAGTACACCGTTACGATCGACTGCGACGTTCTGCAAGCCGATGGCGGTACGCGCACGGCGAGCGTGACCGGCGCCTGGGTGGCGCTTCACGATGCCTTGATGGCGTGGGTCGAGGCGGGCAAGATTCCGCGTCTGCCCCTGACGGGCCAGGTTGCCGCCGTGTCCATGGGCGTGGTGGACGGTAACGAGCTTTTGGACCTCGATTACGCCGAGGACAGCCATGCCGAGATCGATATGAATCTGGTTGCCACCGATACGGGCGAGATCGTCGAGATTCAGGGCACCGGCGAGCAGACGCCTTTTGATCGCAAGCGCTTGAACAACCTGCTCGACTTGGGCGACCTTGGTATCAAGCAGTTGATCGACCTGCAAAACGAGGTTACGGCGTTTCGCGACGACGACTAATCGCGCATACACGTCTCTTTGCTAAACGATAAGGAATGGGCGACCATGGCTCTCAATAAAATCGATATCGATACTCTCGATCCCGCGCGCACCATTGTGGTTGCCACGGGCAATGCCCACAAGCTCGTGGAGATCGAGGACATTCTTTCGCGCGTGCTGCCCGACGTGACGTTTGTCGCGCTGGGCCAGTTGGGCGATTTCGATGACCCCGAGGAGACGGGTACCACCTTCTTGGAGAACGCTCTTATCAAGGCCGAGGCCGCCGTGGAGCAAACGGGCATGTCTGCCATCGCAGACGATTCCGGCCTTGTGGTCGATGCCCTCGATGGCGAGCCTGGCGTCTATTCCGCGCGCTATGCGGGCGTGCATGGCGATGACGCTGCAAACAATGCAAAGCTGCTTAAGAATCTGGCCGAGGTGCCCGAGGCCAAGCGCACCGCTCGCTTCATGAGCGTGGTGGCGCTTGTGGATGCCTCGGGCATGGTGCTCACGGGCACGGGCGCCTGCGAGGGCACGATCGGCCTCGAGGGCCGTGGCGAGAATGGCTTTGGCTACGATCCGCTGTTCTTGCCTGCTGATACGCCGGGCAAGACCATGGCCGAGCTCACGCCGGCGGAGAAAAACGCTATCAGTCACCGTTTCCATGCGCTGCAGGACCTGTCATCTCAGATTACAGGAGACGAGGCGTGAGGGCCGTCGTCCAGCGCGTAGCGAGCGCATCGGTTGTTGTTGAAGAAAAGACCATCGGCAGCATCGGCCAGGGGTATCTCATCCTTCTGGGCGTAGGCGAGGGCGATACGCGCGCGACGGCGCAAAAGCTTTGGGCCAAGATTCGTGACCTGCGTATCATGCCGGATGACGTGGGGAAAACCAACCGCTCACTTGCAGACGTGTTGGGCGAGGTGCTCGTGGTGTCGCAGTTCACGCTGTATGCCGATTGCCGCCACGGACGCAGGCCCTCGTTTACCGCGGCGGGCGCCCCTGGTCTGGCTAACGAGCTTTACGAGTACTTTTGCGAGCTGGTCCGTGCGGATATGGGTAATGTTCAGACGGGCAGCTTCGGTGCCGACATGAGCGTTTCGCTTGTAAACGACGGCCCGTTCACCATCGTGCTCGACACCGACGAGCTGTAGAAGGCACCTCGGTCTCCAGGGCCATACTCGCTGTCAATTTGCATCCATCTTCGCAGCATCTCCACAAGATGTGCAATTTCCATCTGAGCCTGCTACAATTTGTACGTTTGTAGATAAATTGGGGCAAGTCTGCCGCATTTGCAGTTGCCTTCAGGAGGCCTAATGGAAGAGCTGGAAGTCAATCACGTCGAGGATATCCACGAGAAGCTGACGAGCATGATCGGCCAGCGCGTTAAAGTGCGCGCCAACATGGGCCGTACGCGCGTCGTCGAGCGCATGGGCACTATCAAGACGGTACATCCCGCCGTGTTTATCGTCGAGGTGGACGAGCGCCGCGGCCGCAAGTCGCGTCAGTCATATCAGTACGTTGACGTGCTTACTGGCACGGTTGAGCTGTTTGATCCCGAGTCGGGCGAACATCTCTTCACACCTCTGGGCAATCAGCTCGAGGAGCACTAGTTATGCCTTTTCTTTCGTTCACCGTGTCCGCGCTCGCAAAGGTCAATCTATACCTGGGCGTGTACGCAACGAAAGATGAACGCGGCTATCATCGCGTCGATTCGATTATGGCGGCTGTCGGCCTGGGCGATACGGTGACGATTACACCTGCAAAGGAGCTCTCGGTCACCATGGATCCCGCGGCGGATTTCCCGATGGAGCAAAACAGCGCTTGGCGCGCCGCTGTCGAGCTCGGCCGTGCGTATGGCCGAGAGCCTTTGTTCGATATCCATATCGAAAAGCACATTCCCATTCGCGCAGGCCTTGGCGGCCCCTCTACCGATGCTGCTGCAACCCTGCGCGGTCTGTGTGCAGCATGGGATATCGACATCCATGACGAGCGCGTGGCTGCCGTTGCGCGCAGTATCGGTGCCGATGTGCCGTTTTTCCTCTACGAATCGCCTGCATACCTCAGTGGCGCGGGCGACGTGATGGAGGAGACCTTCGACGCACTCGAGGGCATGCCTGTGGCGCTTGTCCGAGCATCCTCCAAGGGCGTTACGGCACGGGAGGCCTATCGCATCTTTGACGCAAATCCGCAGCCCGCGGCTCCTATCGAGCCCATGCTTGAGGCCCTGCGCGCTGGCGACGAGCAAGGCGTGGCCGATGCACTTGCCAATAACCTGGCTCCCGCCGCGATGTCTATCGCGCCCGAGATCGTGGATGTGCTGGCGTGGATGCGTGAGCGGCCGGGCGTGCGCGTGGTGGACGTTTCGGGTTCGGGTTCTTGCTGCTTTGCCCTGTGCGAGAGCAAGGAGGCTGCTCAGAGCCTTGCAAGTGTGGCTTCAAGTGAGCGCGGATGGTGGTCATGTGCAACTCGGATGGAAAAGTCCGGATCGAATCTCATTGATTGCTAGCATTTGTCTCAATCTTTTGTTACTATAGCTTGGCTATCGGGTTGTGGCTCAGTTTGGTAGAGCACTGCGTTCGGGACGCAGGGGTCGCTGGTTCAAATCCAGTCAACCCGACCATTGCACGTTAGAGGGTCGCCTTCGGGCGGCCTTTTTTTATGCATGTCCACGCTTTAATTCCAACCGCTTTAGAATCACAGCAAGATGCACGCTACCTTGCTTATATGGAGTGCTAGCATATGACCGTTTGCAAGCGGAGTGTAAGGAATGCGTATGGCGTTGGGCGTAAAAGTTGATATGACGCAGGGCCCTCTTTGGGACAAGATCGTTCTCTTCGCCATACCCGTCGCGCTCATGGCGTTTTTGCAGCAGCTCTTTAATGCCGCGGACGTTGCCGTGCTGGGACAGTTTGCGGGCACCAACGCCATGGCGGCCGTAGGCAGCTGCGGTGCCATGTGCAGCTTTGTGGTGAGTTTGGGCACGGGTATGAGCCTGGGTGCCAATGTGACCATTGCAACGAACATCGGGTCGGGCAGGATGGATGCCGTGCGTCGCGCTGTACACACCGCGATGCTTGCCGCAGTGGGCGGGGGCATTATCTTGGGCCTTGCGGGCGAGCTTGTGATTGGGCCCATCATGGCCGCGATGGGCATCAAGGATCCCGAGGTCGAGGCGATGGCGCTTCTCTACATGCGCGTCTATCTTGCGGGGCTTCCCATTCTCTTTCTGTATGACTTTGAAGCTGCCATCATGCGCAGCCAAGGTGACACGCGCACGCCGCTTGTCGCGCTCACTATTTCCGGCATGGTTAACGTGGGCCTCAACCTGCTGTTCGTGCTGGTTTTGGGTATGGACGTCGACGGCGTTGCGTCGGCAACGGTAATCTCCAGCGCCGTGAGTTCGATTATTCTTCTATGGTGCCTGACGCACAGCGACTCCGTCATCCGTGTGAATCTGCGCGAGCTGGCAATCGACTGGCCCTCGCTCAAGCGCATTCTTATCGTGGGCCTTCCCGCGGGCATCCAGGGCGCGCTGTTCTCCGTGTCGAATGTCATCGTCCAGGCGGCCGTGAACAGTCTGGATACCGCTGTTATGGCGGGCAACTCCGCCGCAAACAATATCGACGCTTTCTCGTGGTATAGCCTCAATGCCTTTGGGCAAGCGTGCACCACGTTTGTGGGCCAAAACAACGGTGCCCGCCGTCACGATCGCTGCCTGCGTACCCTCAAGATCTGCTTTATCGAAGGCTATACGGCCTATGCGATCCTTACAACGATTCTGTTGCTCTTTAGCAGGCAACTGCTTTCGATCTTTAGCACCGACCCCGCGGTGATCGATGCCGGACAACTGCGCATTCAGTTTATTTTGGCAACGCACCTCTTTACGATGGTGGTCGAGATCATGTCTGGCTACTTGCGCGGTTACGGCTGCTCGCTGCCGCCAACGATCATTGCCCTCATCTCCATTTGCGTTCTGCGCGTGCTGTGGGTTGCGTTTATCTTCTCGGCCGACCACACCTTATTTACGCTGTTGATGGTCTACCCCGTAAGCGTTGCTGTGAACGCGTTGCTTACCATGGTATTCACGTTTTTTGTACGCAATCACCTGGCACGCCCGGCGGCTGCGGTGGCCTAGCGCCCACACTGCCCCGTTTTCTGTGCTCAATTCCAAAGACGGTTGATAAGCCGTGCGTAATGTCGCGTGAAGAATCTGGTAGGGGAAATATGGGGCTGTTGTTCCGCGACGCCAAGCGCGGTATACTTCCATCTGCTTGTTTGCAAAACACTGGGAGGAAACCATATGTTCCCTAAGGGTATGGAATGGATCGTCATTCTCATCGTTGCACTGCTGATCTTTGGGCCTAAGAACCTCCCGAAGCTCGGCAAGTCCCTCGGCTCCACGGTCAAGAACATCCGTGAGGGCATGGAGAGCGACGGGGCCTCCAAGGACGACGAGCCCGTTGTCGCCGAGGAAGACGCGGATGACGACGTTGAGATTCGCGAGCTCGAGGCCAAGCTCGCTGCCGCCAAGAAGAAGAAGGAAGACGGCGACGCTGAGTAATTTCCGCCCTGTTATCACGGGGTGATCTTCGACCGGCTTACCCCTAGGGCCAGCCGGTCTTTTCTGTGTATGGGTGGCTGATCTGCCACACGTGAGATGCAAGGAGTTTGTGCGCATGGATGCAAGCGAGATCGTACTGACAGCCGAAGGCCGCCAGAAGCTCATGGAGGAGCTCGCCTGGCGTGAGGGCGATAAGAGCAAGGAGATCATCGAGCACATCAAGGAAGCGCGCGCCTTTGGCGACCTTTCCGAAAACTCCGAGTACGATGCCGCTAAGGAAGAGCAGGCAAAGAATGCCGCCCGTATCGCCGAGATCCAGGCCATTCTTGCCAACGCTCAGGATGCTGGCACCTCTTTGCACGGCCTGACCGTCTCCATTGGCAGCATCGTTGCTTTGGTTGATGCCGACGGCGTTGCCACCGAGGTCACCCTCGTGGGTACTACCGAGACCAACGTGCTGGAGCACAAGATTTCCAACGAGTCTCCTGTGGGTCGTGCGATCATCGGCCATGCCGAGGGCGAGACCGTCGAGGTTGTGACCCCGTCCGGCAAGACCCGCACCTACACCATCACCAAGATTTCCCGCTAAACCGCGGGCATCAGTATGTAATGGCTCCCGGGGGATACCGATCCTTTGGGAGCTTTTTCGCGTTATATTGGAGTGCAGCCGATGTCAGAGAATCAGACCGAAACCCCCGTTGCCGACACGCTTAATGATGAGCGTGCCCGCCGCCTTGCCGACCGCGAGGCCCTGTATGCCGCTGGCCAGAACCCGTATCCCGAGCATTCTGATGTTGAGGATTACGTGGCCGACATCGAGGCCAAGTATGCCGACCTTGCCGATGGCGAGGACACAGCCGACATCGTGAAGATCGGTGGCCGTGTTGTTGCCAAGCGCGGCCAAGGCAAGATTATGTTCGTCGTGCTGCGCGACCCGACGGGCGATATCCAGCTCTTCTGCCGTATCAATGATATGAACGAGGATGACTGGAAGCGCCTGCGCAAGCTTGACCTAGGCGATATTGTGGGCGTCGAGGGCGTTGTGGTTCGCACTCAGCGTGGCCAGCTCTCCGTGGCGCCTCGTCGCCTCACGCTTCTTGCCAAGGCCGTTCGTCCGCTGCCCGAGAAGTTCCACGGCCTTTCCGACAAGGAGACTCGTTATCGTCAGCGCTATGTCGACCTGATCGTGAACGAGGACGTGCGCGAGACCTTCCGCAAGCGTTCCGCTATCGTCTCGGCCTTCCGCCGCTACATGGAGGCCGACGGCTTCATGGAAGTTGAGACCCCGATTCTGCAGACCATCCAGGGCGGTGCCACGGCCAAGCCGTTCATCACGCATTTCAATGCGCTGAACCAAGAGAACTACCTGCGCATCGCTACCGAGCTGCACCTTAAGCGCCTGCTTGTGGGCGGCTTTGAGCGCGTGTTCGAGATTGGCCGCATCTTCCGTAACGAGGGCATGGACCTTACGCACAACCCTGAGTTCACCACCATGGAGGCATACCGCGCCTTCTCTGACCTTGAGGGCATGAAGGAGCTGTGCGAAGGCGTTATCAAGGCTGCGAATGCCGCGGTGAACGATTCCGAGCAAATCGAGTATCAGGGTCAGACCATCGACCTTTCCGGTACCTGGCCGAGCCGTCCCATGTCCGATATCGTCTCCGACGTGCTGGGCTACAAGGTGACCATCGATACTCCCGCTGAGGAGCTCGCTGCTGCTGCCCGCGAGCGCGGCATCGAGGTCAAACCCGAGTGGACGAGCGGCAAGCTCATTGCCGAGATTTATGACGAGCTGGGTGAGGAGACCATCGTCAACCCCACCTTTGTGTGCGATTACCCCATCGAGGTCAGCCCGCTCGCCAAGCGTTTTGAGGACGATCCGCGCTTGACGCATCGCTTTGAGCTCGTCATTGCCGGCCATGAGTACGCCAACGCCTTCTCCGAGCTCAACGATCCGGTCGACCAGGCGGAGCGCTTCCGCAAACAGGTGGAAGAGAAGTTTGCCGGCGACGACGAGGCCATGGAGTACGATGAGGACTACGTGCGTGCCCTTGAGTACGGTATGCCTCCTGCAGGCGGCATTGGCATTGGCATGGACCGCGTGATCATGCTGCTCACCAACTCCGCGAGCATCCGTGATGTCCTGCTGTTCCCGCATATGAAGCCCGAGGGCGGCTCCAAGGGCCCCAAGCCCGCTACGGCTTCTGCCGAGGGCTCGTTTGTCGAGGCACCGAAGGTCTCCACCATCGATTACTCCAAGGTCGTTGTGGAGCCGCTTTACGAGGACATGGTCGATTTTGATACCTTTATCAAGTCCGATTTCCGCGTGGTGAAGGTCAAGGCCTGCGAAGCGGTGAAGAAGAGCAAGAAGCTGCTGAGCTTTGTTCTCGACGACGGCTCTGGCACCGATCGCGTTATCCTCTCCGGCATTCATGCCTACTACGAGCCCGAGGATCTGGTGGGCAAGACGCTCGTTGCCATTACCAACCTCCCTCCGCGCAAGATGATGGGTATCGACTCGTGCGGCATGCTCATCAGCGCTGTGCACGCCGAGGGCGATGAAGAGCGCCTGAATCTCCTGCAGCTCGATCCGAGTATCCCTGCAGGCGCCAAGCTCTGCTAGACCATGACAAAAGTCCACGGGTTTGTTTTGTCACATATTTTGACGGATCCGATGGCGGGCAGGCGAGATGGGGCAAGATGCCTTCTTCTCGCTCGCCTTTTGCGCAGACGGCAAGCGCCTGCATAGAGCAATTTGCCCAGAAAGCCACCTGCGAGGGTGGCTTTTTTTACGCTGCGAAAGATGAGCTATCGGATTCCGTTATCATTAATCAGGGTATGGGTAAAGAACAGCAAGCGCCGAGAGCGGTGCTTGTTTATCGTTTATAACTTCTAGCACGTTAGAGGTTTGTATATGTTGGATAGATTCACCGACCGCGCCCGCAAGGTCATGTCGCTTGCAAAACAAGAGGCGATCGATCTGAAGTCCACCAAGGTGGGCACCGAGCACTTGCTGCTTGCGCTTGCCAAGGAGGAGGACGGTATCGCCGCCGAGGCCCTGCGCGCCCTCGATATTTCCTATGACGACATCCTGGAGCAGCTCAAGGAGATTCGCACTACGGTTCCTGCCGAGGATGAGCCCGCCGAGACCGCAAAGCTCGCTTTTACGCCGCTTGTGATCTCGGTGATGGAGCGGTCCTTCCGCTTGGCACGCGAGAACAACCAGACATATGTTTCGACCGAGCATCTGTTGCTTGCCATTGTTTCCGAGGGCAACGGTCTTGCGATGGATATCTTCCAGCGCCTGGGCGTGTCTGGTGCTTCTGTGCGCGCTTCGGTGGAAAGGCTTACGGCCAAAGACCAAGGCGGCAAGCGCCCCATGGCAGGTGCGGGCGCGGGACGCCCTGGTGCCGGTTTGCCCTTCTTCTCGGGCGAGGCAGGTATTGCTGGCGCCAAGATTGCCGGCGGTACGCTGGAGCAGTTCGCTATCAATCTTTGCCGCCGCGCTCGCGAGGGCAAGCTCGATCCGGTTATCGGCCGCGAAAAAGAGATCTCGCGCATGATGGAGATCCTTTCCCGCCGTACGAAGAACAACCCGCTTATCCTGGGCGATCCCGGCGTGGGCAAGACCGCCTTGGTGGAGGGCCTGGCGCAAGAGATTGTTGCCGGAAATGTGCCCGAAAACCTCCTCAACATGAATATCTGGGCGCTTGACCTGCCCGGTCTTGTGGCTGGTGCCAAGTACCGCGGCGAGTTCGAGGAGCGTTTGAAAAACGTTATCGCCGAGTGCACCGAGTCCGATAACGCGATTTTGTTTATCGACGAGATGCATACCTTGATTGGTGCCGGTTCCGCCGAGGGCTCCATCGACGCGAGTTCTATGCTCAAGCCCGTGCTTGCGCGCGGTGCCTTCCAGATCATCGGCGCCACCACCGCCGAGGAGTTTCGCAAGTACCTCACCAAAGACCCCGCGTTCGAGCGTCGTTTCCAGTCCATCGATGTGGAGGAGCCGAGCGTCGAGGATACGATCACGATTCTAAAGGCCCTGGTGCCGCGCTATGAGGAGCATCATCACGTGCGCTATACGCCGGCTGCCATCGAGGCGGCGGCGAGCCTGTCGAACCGCTATATCCAAGATCGCTATCTGCCGGATAAGGCCATCGATCTTATCGACGAGGCCGGTGCCCGCGCACGCATCGCTGCGAACCGCGCTCCGCAAGAAGTGCGTGATGCCGAGAAACGCGTGGCCGAGCTCTCCGATGCTGTGGAGTCCGCCTCGAACGACGATGACATGAATCGTGCCGCCGAGCTCAAGCAGGACCAGCAGGCCGCCGAGATCGCCCTTGGCGAGGCTCGCGCCGCTTGGAACGCTCGGATGGATGCCGATCCGCTTGTGATCGATACCGCGCAGATTGCCGATATCGTCTCCATCACCTCGGGCGTACCCGTGAGTTCGCTTACCGAGAGCGAGTCGCGTCGCCTGCTGCAGTGCGAGAGCGTGCTCAAAACGCGCATCGTCGGTCAGGACGAGGCGGTTTCCGCTGTGGCCAAGGCTATTCGCCGCAGTCGTTCGCCCCTTAAAGACCCGCGTCGTCCCAGTGGCTCGTTCATCTTCCTGGGTCCCACGGGTACCGGTAAGACCGAGCTTGCAAAGACGCTTGCCGAGTATCTGTTTGGCAGCAAGGATGCGCTCATCAGCTTTGACATGTCGGAGTTCGGCAGCGAGTTCGAGGTTTCCAAGCTCATCGGTAGCCCCCCGGGGTATGTGGGCCACGACGAAGGCGGCCAGCTCACCAAGGCCGTGCGTCGCCATCCGTACTCGGTCGTGCTGTTCGACGAGATCGAGAAGGCACATCCCGACATCTTCAACATCTTGCTGCAGGTGCTCGAGGAAGGCCGCCTTACCGACGGCCAGGGCAAGACGGTCGACTTCCGCAATACCGTGGTCATCATGACGTCGAATGTGGGTGCTCGCGAAATCGCGCAGGAGTCCAACGTGGGCTTTGGCACTACGGGTGAGAACGGTCTGAGTTCGCTTGAGATTCGCAGCCGTGCGATGGGCGAGCTTAAGCGCTTGTTCCGCCCGGAGTTCCTCAACCGTATCGATGACATCGTGGTGTTCCAGAAGCTGACGGGTGAGGACCTGAAGAGCATCGCTCAGCTGCTTGTGGACGACTTGCGCCAGCGTCTGATTGCCAACGGCATGAACATCGAACTTACCGATGCCGCTATCGACAAGATTGTGGCAGAGGGAACCGACCTCACCAACGGCGCGCGTCCGTTGCGTCGCGCCATTCAGCGCCTCATCGAAGACCCGCTTTCGGAGGAGCTACTGGCAGGCGAGTGGGGCGAAGGCGATACCGTGCTGTGCGATGTTACGGATGGCGCGTTTGTCTTTAGCCATGGTACGGGAGAGATTCCCGCGCCGCGCGCGTTGGGCGCCCTGGGCAGCAGCGCGGTTGCGGCGCCGCACACGTCTGGTGCTGCGCCGAGCACGGGCGTGACCGCTGGTCCCGGAGGCATGATGCAGACGGGCTCCGGTGCTCATTAGCCACCCGCTCCTTATGAGACAGGCCTCGAGGAAGTGCTTCCTCGAGGCCTGTTTTTTGTGATAGGAAATGGCTTGGCGCCTGTCATCGTTTCGTACCCTGGACCCATGCCATAAGCTTTTAAGAAGAAAAGCATGGTATTTGTGGGTGGCAGTAGGGCAGCGACGGCATTCGTGTAAAAATAGGCTCGTATGCCGGAATCGCCATCCGGCGCAAGCTCTACAGCACTTCTGCCGGAACATGGAGGCGGACTTTTGGAAAACGAGACGTTTAAGCCAACGCTGAAAGACGCGATTCGTCTGACGGCACCGGGACAACCGCTACGCACGGCACTCGATATGATTATCGCAGGCCATCTGGGCGCTCTTATTTGCGTGGGTGACTCCGAAAACGTGCTCAATGCGGGCAACGACGGTTTTCCGCTCAACATCTCGTTTACCTCCAACCGCCTGTTCGAGCTTTCCAAGATGGATGGTGCCATCGTTATTGATGGCGACCTTACGCAGATTCTGCGCGCAAACTTTCATCTCAATCCTGATCCTTCACTTGCTACGAGCGAGACGGGCATGCGCCACCGTACGGCAGCGCGCATGTCTATCCTCACCGACTCGATTGTCATTTCCGTATCCGAGCGCCGCGCCGTGGTGAACGTCTACGTACACGGCAAGTCGTATCAGATCGAGCCTATCCCCGACCTGATGGGTTCGGTGAGCCAGCTGGTGGGTACGCTGCAGACCACGCGTAGCTCGCTTGATCGTTCGCTGCTGCGCTTGACGGCGCTCGAGCTGGACGACTACGTGACCCTTGCAGACATCACCGGCATTTTCTCGAGCTTCGAAATCTTGCAGCAGGCAAAGCAGGAGCTGGAGATTTGCATCGAAAAGCTGGGCACGCGCGGCAAGCTCGTGCGTATGCAGCTCGAGCAGCTTGCGGGCGATACCATCGATACCGAGTACGACCTGATGATTCGTGACTATGCGTCTGAGTCTTCCGAGGAAAACGCGCGTGCCATTCGCAAACGTTTTGCCGAGATGTCTGCGTCCGACCTTTCCAACCCCAAGCGCGTTGCCGAGGTTTTGGGTTTTGACGACTTGGACGAGGACTCGGTTATGACTCCGCTGGGTCTGCGTACGCTTTCGCGCGTCTCTGTGGTGCGCGACGGCGTTGCCGAGAAGATCGTGGACGAGTACGGTTCGCTGCAGGAGCTGATGGGCGACATCAAAAAGGACCCGGAGCGCTTGGGCGACTTTGGTGTCAACAACCCGGCGATTCTTGCCGATTCGCTCGCACGTATGCATGGCAAGCGGGAGGGCTAGAAGATGAGTTCGGTATGTGCGGTGGTCGTAGCCGGCGGCTGTGGTGCTCGCTTTGGAAACCCCGGTGGCAAGCAATTGGTAAACGTTGCCGGAAAGCCGCTGATGACCTGGTCCATTAGGGCGTTTGATCGCTCCGCGTTTGTGAGCCACATCGTGGTGGTGTGCCCGGCCGAGAAGATGGACGAGATGCGCCGCCAGGCGATTGATCCCTACAACTTTGTCACGCCTATCACCTTTGCCGAGGCTGGCAAGACGCGTCAAGATTCTACGCGCTCCGGTGTCGAGGCCGTTCCCGCGGGCTACGAGTACGTGGCTATCCACGATGCGGCGCGCCCGCTTATCACGGCCGAGGTTATTGACCGTGCTATCTGCTCGCTGCGCTGCGAGTCGGGAGTCGACGGCGTGGTGTGCGGTCAGGCGGCAATTGACACGCTCAAGGTCGTTGATGGTAATCGCATTGTGGCGACGCCCCCGCGTAGTCGTTATTGGGCTGCGCAGACACCGCAGATCTTCGCACTCGAGACCATGCGGCGCGCCCATGCCGCGGCGTTGGCCGATGGCTTTGTGGGCACCGATGATTCCTCGCTCGTGGAGCGTATGGGCGGCCGCGTGCTGTGCGTCGACAGCCCGCGCGACAACCTTAAGGTGACGGTCCCCGAGGACCTGCGCCCGGTTACGGCCATTCTCCTGGGCCGCATGAGCGATGCCGACGCCATGCAAAACACCGGCATCCTCACCCCACTCCCCTAAAAAACATGACAAATGTAGACAGGTTTATTTTGTCACATTTTCGCAGCTCATTCATATGTATAGGTTTTGCGCGCCCGCAGCGTGATTGATACCGCTTGATATAGCTTGACATCGGTGGCCGTATCGCTATAAGTTAACCAAAGTTAACAACAAAGCGAGGACCTATGAATCAAACGCCGTCATCAACCTCAAAAATATGCGGTCAATTGCATCGACGCTTGTTTGGGTCGTGTCATACCGGACACACCGGAGGGCTCGACATATTGCGAGCGATTGGCCCCGGCCTGCTCGTAACGGTAGGTTTTATTGATCCCGGAAACTGGGCGTCGAATATGGCTGCCGGCTCCCAATTTGGCTATAGCCTCCTGTGGGTTGTGACCTTGTCGACAATCATGCTCATTGTTTTGCAGCACAATGCCGCGCATCTGGGAATCGCGACAGGCGAGTGCCTGGCCGAATCGGTAACGCGCCATATGCCACGCTTTCTTTCTAGGTTCGTGCTGCTCACGGCCCTTGCCGCATCGGTTGCGACGGCCATGGCCGAGATACTGGGCGGAGCCGTTGCCCTGCAGATGCTCTTGGGCTTGCCGCTGCGAGCGGGCGCGATCATTGTGGCTGTCGTATCGCTTGTCATGCTTCTTACCAATTCGTACATGCGTGTCGAGCGCTGGATTATCGGCTTTGTATCGCTGATTGGGTTGTCCTTTTTATTCGAGATTGCTCTTGTGCATGTGGATTGGGCGAGCGCTGCGGCAGGCTGGATTGCACCCACGGTCCCGCTGGGTTCGCCGGCCATTATCGTGTCGGTTTTGGGTGCCGTCGTGATGCCGCATAACCTCTTTTTGCATTCCGAGATTATTCAAAGCCAGCGCATCAATGAGCGCGGGGACGAAGCGATTGCCAAGCGTTTGAGAAGTGAGTTTGTCGACACGCTCTTTTCCATGGTGGTAGGGTGGGCCATCAACAGCGCTATGGTGCTGCTGGCGGCTTCGGTATTTTGGAACGCCGGCACGCCGGTGACCGATCTTGCCCAGGCGGCATGTACACTCGAGCCCATGCTGGGCGCTGCTTCTTCAACGGTGTTCGCGCTTGCATTGCTCTTTGCGGGCGTGTCTTCGTCCATCACTGCCGGTATGGCAGCGGGGACCATCTCTGCAGGGCTTGCAGGGGAGCCCTACGATGTGCGCGACCGGCACAGCTCGGTCGGCGTTGTATGCACGTTTTTGCTGGCGACCGCTTCGATATTCTTCGTGCAAGACGCCTTTCAAGGGCTTGTGTGGAGCCAGGTGCTTTTGTCTTTGCAGCTGCCTATCACAGTTTTTGTCCTGATATGGCTTACGAGCTCTCCGCGCGTTATGGGAAAGTACGCAAACGGTGCCGCGCTAAAAGCAACGCTGATGGTCATCGCGCTTATCGTCACGGTTCTCAACGCGGTGCTCCTCTTGGGGGCGTGAAGAAGGCCGGAGCGTGATGACGGGCGCAGTGCCTGGGGTGGCGGAATCGGGCAAGGTGGCATTGGCTGTTCGTCCGGCACTGCCAAGCGCTGCGGGATGCGCGGTGGAAAAGGGCCGTGGAATGGCAAAAAATGACAAAATAAACCTGCGGACTTTTGTCATATTTAGGAGAGAACCGCTTCGAGATAGGTGGTGGCGTCTTCGAGGAGCTGGGTAAGCTCGGCGGATTTTTCAATCGTAAGACGATACGACGGCACGGAGATGCCGATGCCGTAATGAACCCGGCCGTCAACGTGCACGGGCGCGGCGATGCACTCGATCGAATCGGTCATTTCGCCTCGGTCGTGAGCGATGCCCCCCTGGCGTATGACCTGCAAATCTTCCCATAGGTCTTCAAAAGTGGCGTGCGTGCGCGGGGTGTAGAGATGAAAATCATCGCCCAGTAACGCATGCAGCTCGTCGTGTTCGTGTTCGCATACGAGCGCTTTTCCAATGGCCGTGCAATGGATGGGGAGCGCTCGACCGATATCGGAAAACAGGCGCACAGGCTGTGGCGAGTCGACCTTTGCGATATAGAGCACTTTGTCGCCCGAAAGGATTCCCGCCTGGCATGTTTCGCCACAGGCATGAACGATGCGTTGGAGTTGCGATGACAAAATGCTTACGGCGTCCTTGCCACGCACGTAGGCTTTGCCTGCAAGATATGTTTTGAACCCGATGCGATAGTGATTCGAAGTTTCGTCGAAGCAGATGTAGCCTTCCTCCGCCATGGTGTGGATTATGGGAAAGAGGCTGCTCTTGGGCGCCTGGAGTGTGCGACAGATTTGTGCCATGGTGAGGCCGTCGTCTGAGTGCGAAAGCACATCGAGGATATTGAGCGCGCGTTGCGTTGAACGATGCGGGGCATCGGTAGTCTTCGTGGGCATAGTAACCCTTTCCTTATCACTGTCAGCCACATGACGGACCAGAAGTAGTTTAGTTGTTCGTATTTACGAATTGAGCACGAAATACGGAATAAATGAGTGAGCGGTCTCATTAACGGGTGAGCGGTCTCATTACCAAAGCTTGACATAAGGCTTAAAAACGCTTTATAGCAGGCAAAGAGGTACCGACTAAGCTACGTCAATTGTTTGCTGTCTTTAAAGCGTTCGTATATAGGACCACCGTTCGCGAGAAATAAAGCCCCTTTGACTTGAATTAAGGGAAAAAAGTCGATATTTGTACCTGATATAGAGTCCGGAATTAGAACAGTAACTTCCGGCATATGAACACTAAATCGATGCCGATGCGCATAGGGTATGTATGGAATACACTACGATGTTAGACGGCCGTAGTCTAACGAGAGGAAGGCAGCCAATGAGGAATGGCGTTATTATCGACGACCGCGATAACGTGATCGTGGCTATCTGCCCGCTTCATGCCGGCGATGAGGTGACATACGCCCTGCCCGGAGGGGAGAGCGCCCATGTGGTAGCCAACCAGGATGTGCCTCTGTTCCATAAAGTGGCACGTCAGGATATCAAGGCAGGCCAGGCGGTTGTCAAATACGGCGAGTTCATTGGCCAAGCAACGTGCGATATCAAAGCAGGCGACCACGTCCATGTTCATAACTGCGCAAGCAGCGACGCGCTAAAAGACGCGGTCGATGTTGACTCCGATGTGCAGGGCGAGGCGGCGCGTCCTTCGGCTCCCGTGGCGTGCACTCGCACCTTTATGGGCTATCGTCGCAGTGACGGTCGCGTGGGCATTCGTAACCACGTCCTGATCTTGCCAACAAGCATCTGTGCATCCGATACGACCGAGCGCATTGCCCGGGCGGTCGACGGATGCGTTACGTTCCATAACCAAAACGGTTGCTCTCAGGTCGATGCAGACCAGCAGCTGACTTTGGATACCCTGGCAGGGCTTGCTTCCAACCCAAATGTTCATTCCGTGTTGGCAGTGTCGCTGGGTTGCGAAGGCTGCCAAAACGACCTGGTTGTCGACGCGATTCGCAAACGTACGAACAAGCGGATCGAGACGCTCATCATCCAGCAGGTGGGTGGATCTATTAAAGCTGTCGAGGAGGGCACGAGGCTCGCACGCGAGCTGGTGCGCGAGGCCTCGTTGGAGATGCGCACCGAGTGCGGTATCGACGAGCTGATCTTTGGCACCAATTGCGGCGGCTCGGACACTTCGAGCGGCCTTGGTTCCAATCCCTTGATTGGCGAGGTTTCCGATTGGATGGTTTCGCAGGGTGCCACGACGGTCCTGTGCGAGACCCCCGAGCTGTTTGGCGGCGAGCACATTTTGGCGCGTCGCGCCGCTACGAAGGAGATCGGTGACCAGCTGCTGAAGATCGTCTATGACTACGAGGCGTATGTTCAGAAATTCGGCGCCGAGATGCGCGAGGGCAATCCGAGCCCCGGCAACATGGCGGGCGGCCTCACCACGCTTGAGGAGAAGTCCCTCGGCTGCATTCATAAGGCTGGTCACAGCACTATCAACGCAGTGTATCCGTATGCCGCGCAGCTCGATGCGCACAAGGGTCTTGTTGTCATGGATACGCCGGGCAACGATCCTTCGTCCGTGGGCGGCATTATTGCAGGCGGCTGCCAGCTCGTGGTTTTCTCTACCGGTCTGGGCACGCCCACGGGTAACGCAATCGCTCCCGTGCTGCGCCTGACCGCCAACGGTCGCACGGCAAAAACGATGGCCGACAACATCGACTTCGATGCTCAGGCCACCATCTATGGTCCGCAGACCATGGAGGAGCTGCGCGACCAGCTGATCGATCGGATTATTCGCGTTTGCAACGGCGAACCCACATGCGCCGAGGCACTTGGTTACACGGAGACGGCGCTGCCCCACCTGTGCAACTACATGTAGGACATGTCGCGGCATTGCCGCGTGGTCACATAGTAGGTTTTGGTTCTTACATGCCGAAATAGGACGGCATGAGGCAAATTCGCTGCAAGATGCGGCGTAACAAGGAGGTTTTAGAAATGGATTTGCATCTCGAGGACAAGGTAGTTTTCGTCACGGGTGGTTTCAAGGGTATTGGCAAGGGCATTGTAATGCAGCTTGCTCGCGAGGGCGCTATTCCCGTGGTCCTCAACCGCAAGGACGGCGCCGAGGACGAGTTCCGCGCCGAGATCTCCGAGATCACCAAGACGTTTGAGATGTACTACATCGACCTCAACGACACCGACGCCATCGCGCCTATCGTCGAGGAAGTTTACAAGAAGTACGGTCATATTGACGGCGTGGTGAACAACGCCGGCCGTAATGACAACCTGGAGCTTGAGACCCTTGCATGGCGTGACTTCGAGAAGTCCATCCATGGCAACCTTACTCACTACTTCGAGCTCGTTCACTGCTGCTGCCCTTACCTCAAGGAGAGCAAGGGCTCGATCGTGAACATCGCTTCCAAGGTCGCCCTCACCGGCCAGGGCAAGACGACCGCCTACGCTGCCGCCAAGGGCGCCATCCTCGGCCTTACCCGCGAGTGGGCTGCTGCCCTCGTGCACGATTCCGTGCGCGTCAACGCCATTGTCGTCGCTGAGGCCTGGACCCCGCTGTACGCCAACTGGATCAAGACCTTTGGTGATGAGGAGGCTCAGCAGAAGCGCCTGTCTCTCATCACCGACCGCATCCCTCTGGAGCATCGCATGACCTCTGTCGAGGAAATCGCCGACACCGCGTGCTTCCTGCTCTCCGATCGCTCCAGCCACACCACCGGCCAGTGGTGCAACGTCGACGGCGGCTATGTCAACCTCGACCGCGCTCTGGACTAACTTTTCTGGACTAATTCAATGCTGCTAAAAAGAAGGCTGGTTTATGACTGCTTCTAGCAAAAAGAACTCGTCCAAGGGCTCGGCCGCTACAGTTGCCATTGTCCTCGTGACCTCTCTCTTCTTCGTGTGGGGCCTGACCATGAATCTGGTCAACGCCCTCAACAGCCCGATGGCCAACTACCTCGAGCTGTCTGGTACCGAGGCAAGCCTGCTGCAGGTTGCCTACTATGGTGCCTACTTTGTGATGGCTATCCCCGCTTCTATCGTGGCGAAGAAGTTTGGCTACAAGGGCGGCGTCATCATGGGCCTTGCCCTGTTCGTTCTGGGTTCGCTCGTCACGGTTCCTGCCACCAATGTTGCTTCCTATGGCATGTTCCTTCTCGCCATGTTCGTGATTGCCGCTGGTGCCTCTACCCTGGAGACCAACTGCAATCCCTACATCACCAAGCTGGGTGACGAGAAGCATGAGTCTATGCGTTTGAACCTTGCCCAGTCCTTTAACGGCGTAGGCAACATCGTGGGCCCGCTCATTCTCTCTCAGTTCCTGGGTTCTACTGTTGCCGCGGGTGATCCGGGCTTTGTCGAGGCCAAGCTCGCTTTCCTCTCCAGCATGCGCGGTATGTACATTGTCATCGCCGTCGTGCTTGCGATTGTGCTTGCCGTCTTTGTCTTCGTCAAGCTCCCCACGCCTCCCGGTGACGAGGAGGAGGCAGCGGCTGGCAATGCCGATAAGGTCTCCTTCGGTGCCATGCTCAAGCGTCCTTACTTTGCCTTGGGCGTCCTTGCCGAGTTCATCTTCATCGGCTTGCAGGTTGCCGGTATGTCGCTGTTCTCCAGCTTTGCCATGCAGCAATGGCCGGGTATGACGGCCGGCACTGCCGCAGCGTATCTCTCGATTCTTTCGCTGCTCTTTACCGTGGGCCGTTTTGTGTCCACCCCGATTATGACCAAGGTTGAGCCGGGTAAGCTCCTGGGCGTCTACATGATCGCCTCTGCCGTGCTGTTCTTCGTGGCGTTCTTGGGCCTGGGTCCGGTGTCCGTTGTTGCGATGATCGTCTCGTACCTCTTCGTCTCCATTGGCTACCCCATGGTCTTCTCGCTCACGCTCACCGGCTTCCAGGGTTCCGCCGTCAAGACCGGCTCTTCCGCGCTCGTCATGTCCATTGTGGGCGCGGCCTTGATCCCGCTGCTCATGAGCGCTATCGCCGATGCCGCCGGCATCAACGTTGCTCTGCTTGTGGCGGTTCCGGGATTCCTGTACGTTGCCTGGTACGGTCTTTTTGGCTGCAAGATCGGTTTGGAAAGGAAGTAGCCACTATGGCTCTTAAAGTAATCGATTCGCACTTCCACGTGTGGAACCTGGATACCCAAGATCTCCCCTGGCTTGAGGGTACCGACGGTACCATCACGCATACCTATACCCTCAAAGACCTTGAGGCAGAGTATGCGCGCCAGGCAGGCGTCGAGTTTGTGGGCGGCGTGTACGTCGAGGTCGACTGCGCCGACCATGAGGCCGAGGACAAGATCGCGTATGACATCAAGTCTGCCGATCCGAAGATGCTAGCTTGCATGCTGCGCAGCGATGTTTCGCCTTGGATGCGTGTTCCGGCCTTTGCCGCGGGCATTCGCGAGCCGCTTCATATCGACTCGGAGCCTAAGGGTCGCTGCCTCGAGCCCAGCTTTATCGATGGTTTGCATGCAATGGCTGCCAAGGGTTTGCCCTTTGAGTCCTGCAACCGCGTTAATGAGCTCGAAGACGCCTATGAGGCTTTTGCCCAGGCTCCCGAAGAGACCGTCATCCTCAACCACCTTGGCAATGTGGAGGAACTCTCCGATGAGTACAAGGCCGTTATGAAGAAGATGGCGAGCCTGCCCAACCTCTACCTTAAGGTTTCGGGCTTCCCGACGGCAGATAAGAAGTTCGTCTCCGACCTTCTTAAGTTTACGCGTGAGACCTTTGATTCTGATAAGCTGCTTTATGCGTCTAACTGGCCAGTTGTGAAGCTTTACTCGACGTTTGACGAGCACTTCAGCGTTTTGCGCGATGAGTTCGGCGACGACGAGGACTTCTTCATGAACAACGCCGTGCGCGCCTACGGCCTCAAGCTCTAGTTGTTTTTCCTGCGCGCTGCGTGAGGCAGCGCGCAGGTTCTTTTAGATATCGAGAAAAGGGAAACGAGCATGCTCAAAGGTATCTCGCCAATTCTTCCTCCCGAGCTCCTTTCCATCATGTGCGAGATGGGGCATGGAGACACGCTCGTAATCGCCGATGGTAATTTTCCTGCGGCATCGATTGCCCAGGGGAGCCGTCTTGTGCGTTGCGACGGACATGGGGTGCCCGAGATTCTCGAGGCTGTTTTGAAGCTCTATCCGCTCGATCAGTATGTTGAGAAGCCTGTCACGTTGATGGATGTTGTGCCGGGCGATGACTGCGCGACTCCAATTTGGGATACGTATGCTGAGCTGATCTCGAAGATCGACGGGCGCGGCCGCGACGTTATCGGCACCATTGATCGCTTCCCGTTTTACGACGAGGCCAAAAAGGCCTATGCCGTGATCGCGACTAGCGAGCGTGCTCAGTACGCGAACATCATCCTGCAAAAGGGCGTGGTGTTTGAAAACGAGCAGATCGATTAGAGACCGCTCGAATAACTCATATATATGGCGAAGCCCGCGAGCCGCTTTTCCGCGAAGGCGGGTTTCGTGTTTACCCGTTAGATTACGTTAGGATTTGTGCGACTGCGCCTGTCCGGGAAAGTGAGAAGCAAACATGTTTGAAGGCGTTTTTTGCCCGACGATCACTATTACGGATGATGAGGGGAAAATCGATTTCGACCTGTGGGGCAAGCATCTTGACCATCTGGCCGATGCAGGCATGAATGGCGTGCTGCTGTTTGGAAGCATCGGCGAGTTTTACAGCGTGAGCCTCGACCAGAAGAAGGAGGCTTTGAAATTCGCCGTCGACCGTGTTGCCGGCCGCATGAAGGTCTTTGCTGGAGTGGGCGATACGACGTATTCCAACGTCCTCGATTTCACGCGCTATGCTGAGGAAGTGGGCGCCGACGCCGTGCTCGCGGTCTCCCCGTATTATTTTGGCCCGACTGACCTTACGGCGGAGGTTTACTTTGGCGGTATCGCCAAGGTGACGGAGCTGCCCGTGATCCTCTACAATTTCCCGGCGCGTACGGGCACCGATCTTAGCCCCGAGCTGGTGGCGCGTCTGGCTTCGCAGTACCCCAACATCTGCGGTATCAAGGACACTGTGGATACCATCAGCCATACGCGCAAGGTTATTCGTGCCGCTCGCGCCGTGAACCCCGAGTTCACCGTATTCTCCGGTTTTGACGAGTACTACCTGGTTAATCGCGTGTCGGGTGGCAATGGCGTCCTGAGCGGTCTTACCAATGTCGAGCCCGAGACGTTCGTGCGCATGCATCGCGCTTACCAGGAGGGCGACTTTGCTACGGCCGTGGAGGCCGCCGAGCGCATTTCGCACCTCATGGCTGTCTATGACGTGTGCGATCTGTTTATCTCTTCGATTAAGGTCGCCGTTATGGTCAAGGGCCTGCCCGTATCGACTAAGGTGTTCGAGCCTGCCGTGCAGGCAACGCCGGAGCAGGTGGAGCGCATTCGCGAGCTGCTGGCTTAAGGCGTCAATCGGGTACAGGTGCAGGCCGGTATTGCGTTGAGCGTGATATGGGACTTGGACGAGCGCCAAAGTGTATTCGTTATCCTCTTTCTGGGGGCATGCATCGGCAAGATGCGTGCCCTTTTTTATGCTTGTACGTGCGTAACCTGTGAAGACATGAGTTTGCGCACGGGTTTTGGCATCAACATGCGTAAACTTGCACAGGTTGCCGGGAACGGCAAAGGCAGCGTGGCAAAAACGGGTCGGAAGGCCGCCACGTCGCAGGTAGGCGACCAGGTATGGTCGCATGATTGAAAAGCGCATCTAGAGCGCGGGAGGAGACACATGTCCGAGAACGAGAACATGGAACTGGACGAGACGATGGATATGGTCGAGCAGGCTGAGGTTGAGGCCGAGGTCGCTACGACTGAGGATGCAGATGTTGAGGCCGCCCCGGCCGACGCTGAGGTTGCCGAGGACAACGAAGTCGTCGAGCACGCTGAGAACCATACTGCTCCCGAGGATCTGGATGACAAGCTGTTTGATAAGGTGAACCGTGCTGCTCGCCTGCTGCGTAACCGTCGCGGTGCTCTTGCCCAGGAGGCCGAGGCCGAGGCCGATCGCCGTCGCGATCTGCAGCGTGCCCTTAAGCTCCTGGAGCTCAAGCCCAAGATGGAGCAGAAGGAGATGGCCGAGCTCATGGGCATGGGTCTTCGCGACCTCAACGCCATTCTTGCCGAGGCTGAGAAGCTCGACATCGTTGCTCGTATTGAGCCCGAAGAGCCCGATATGCGCAAGGTTGTTGTCATGGCGAGCGAGGATGCCGAGGAACTGATCGCTGCTCAGGCCAAGAGGCGCAAGAAGCTCGTTCCGCAGATTTCTGCCGATAGCGTCGAGCAGCTGCTTGCTCTGCTTGATCAGGTTATCGATCCGCTGGTCGAGATGGGCCTGGACGACGACCGTGGTCCGCGTGGCGGCCGTGACGATCGCCGTGGCGGCGACCGCAGCCACGGCAGCCATGGTGCTCCCCGCATGGGCTTCAGCGGTGGCCGTGGCGGCGATCGCGGTGGCCGTGGTGGCTTTGGCGGCGATCGTGGTGGCCGCGGTGGCTTTGGCGACCGTGACCGCGGTGGCGACCGTGGTGGCCGCGGTGGCTTTGGCGGTCGTGACGATCGTCGTGGCGGTGACCGTGGTGGCCGTGGCGGATTCGGTGGCGACCGTGGTGGCCGCGGTGGATTCGGTGGCGACCGTGGTGGCCGCGGTGGATTCGGTGGCGGTCGTGACGATCGCCGTGGCGGTAACGGCGGCGGCTTCCGCGGCAACCGCGGCGGTCGTTTCGATCGTTAATTCGCCTCGCGACATAAGCGCTCGAGCGTAAACGCATGGTGCCTTCGGTACGTAACAACCGAGGGCGCCATTTTTTTAGTATCTGTGCAGCGTGGCTCACGCCGCGGGTTTTACATCTGCAGAAAAAGCTGATGCATGCGCAGGTCGTCGTCGAGCTCGGGGTGGAAGGCGACGGCGAGCTGTGAGCCCGCGCGTGCGGCGACGATGCGTCCGTCCACACGAGCAAGGACTTCAACGCTGGGCTCCACCTTGGCGATATAGGGGGCGCGAATAAATGTCATGGGAACGTCTGGCATGCCTGCGCATTCGGCCTGTGCATGGAAGCTTCCCAGCTGGCGGCCATAGGCGTTGCGCTCGGCCGTGATGTTCATCGTGCCCAGGCGCGGCGTGCCTCGATCGTCGTGAGCGGCAAGGTTGCGCGCAAGTAAGATGAGTCCGGCGCAAGTGGCAAGCGTGGGCATGCCGTCTTCTATGCAGGCGCGTAGGCCCTCGAGCATATCGAACTCTTCCAGAAGCTTACCCTGCACGGTGGATTCGCCCCCGGGCAGCACCAGGCGGTCAAAGGGACGGGCAAGGTCTGCTGCTTGGCGCAGCTCAATGCAGTCTTCGCCCAGCTCGTGCAGACGTTGCTCGTGCTCGATAAAGGCGCCTTGAACGGCAAGAACGGCACATGCCATGGCTTACTTGCCCCTCTCTTCCATGATGAGTTCGATTTCATCAGCATTGATACCCACCATGGCTTCGCCCAGATTTTCGGAGAGCTTGGCGATCATAGCTGCGTCCGTGAAGTTTGCCACAGCTTTGACAATCGCGGCAGCGCGCTTGGCGGGGTCGCCGCTCTTAAAGATGCCCGATCCCACAAAGACGCCTTCGGCGCCCAGCTGCATCATGAGCGCAGCATCCGCCGGGGTGGCAACGCCGCCTGCAGCAAAGTTCACAACAGGGAGTTTGCCTGTGGCATGGACCTCGCGTAGCAGCTCAACGGGGACGGCAAGCTGCTTGGCGGCCTCGAACAGCTCGTCCTCGCGCAGGGCCACAACGGCGCGAATCTGCTTTTGAATCTTGCGCATGTGCCGTACGGCCTGCACAACGTCGCCGGTGCCCGGCTCGCCCTTGGTGCGGATCATCGTGGCGCCCTCGGCCACACGGCGCAGCGCTTCGCCCAGGTCGCGGGCGCCGCACACAAAGGGCACGTCGAACCGGGTCTTATCGATGTGGTACACGTCGTCGGCGGGGGAGAGGACCTCGGACTCGTCGATGTAATCGATGTCGATGGCCTGCAGCACCTGGGCCTCCACAATGTGGCCGATACGGCACTTTGCCATCACGGGGATGGACACTGCCTCTTGAATGCCGTGGATCATGGCGGGGTCGCTCATGCGGCTCACGCCGCCGGCGGCGCGGATGTCTGCCGGGATGCGCTCGAGGGCCATGACGGCGCAGGCACCCGCCTCTTCGGCGATATGTGCTTGATCGGGCGTGGTGACGTCCATGATGACGCCGCCTTTGAGCATTTGGGCGAGCTGACGGTTGAGCTTGACGCGCTCGGCCGTGGTTTGTGTTTGAGGCATTGCGGTTCCTTTCTTTGGGTCCGCGCGGAATGCTGCGGGGGATTGGGTGCTTGCTTGGGCGAATATCCTATAAGGTTTCTAGGGAAATAAACATGACCAGGTGTGCAATTGTTTTTTAAGGTCAGAATAAGGTCAGTTTGTAAAATCGTATAAGGTCAGATGGAGGATACATGCTCGATTACAACTTGAACGAACGTGGGTCTGTCAGCCTTTACGAGTATCTATACCAGCGAATTCGAGATGATATTCTCTCGGGGTCTATTGTGGCGGGCGAGCGTCTGCCCTCGAAGCGCGGGCTCGCGCAGCATTTGGGCATAAGCGTTATTACGGTCGAGGGTGCATATGATCAGCTTGTTGCCGAGGGGTTCATGCGATCGGTGCCGCGCCGTGGATATTTTGCCAGCGAGCTACCGCGGGCGGCAACTGTGTCCCGGCTCAAGGATGTGACGGATTGCGATGCCGGGGGCGTTGCGCCCGGCCGTGCTTTTGTGCCGGTATCCGACCTGCCAAAAACGTCGCTCGATGGCGCCCGCCTTTGGCAGCGTGCGCTCAAGACTGTGCTTGCGAGCGAGAGCGAGCGCGAATTGTTTGCGCCGGCGCCGCCGCAGGGAACGGCCCGTCTGCGCCGCGCGATTGCGGCGCATTTGCGCGGATCGCGCGGAATGGATGTTGACCCCGAGGCTATCGTGATTGGCGCCGGTGCACAGCTGCTCGATACCATGTTGGTGCAGCTTTTGGGCCGCGAGAAGGCCTACGCCGTCGAGGATCCGGGCTATCTTCGCCTTACGCGCATTTACCAGGCGTGCGGCTGCGATGTGTGCCATATTCCGCTCGATGCAGAAGGACCGGATTTGCGCGAACTCGAAAAGAGCGGTGCCGATGTCTTGCACCTTATGCCATCGCACCAGTTCCCTACGGGCCGCGTGACTTCCATCGCGCGGCGCTATGCCCTGCTTGGATGGGCCTCGCAGCGCTCGGGCCGCTACCTTATCGAGGACGATTTTGACTGCGAGTTTCGTCTGACTGGCAAGCCGATCCCACCGCTTGCAGCTATCGATGCGCCAGGTTGCGTGATCTATACCAACACGTTTTCCAAAAGCCTTTCTTCGGCATTGCGCCTGGCCTATATGGTCCTGCCGGACCGGTTGATGGGGCGGTATCGGCAAGAGCTAGGATTCTATGCTTCGACGGTGAGTTCTATCGACCAAATCGTGCTTGCGCATCTCTTGGAGACGGGGGAGTACGAACGGCATGTGCGGCGCGTGCGCAAGCGCGCGCGGGATGCGCGCGACGCTCTGGTGGTCGCGATCGCCCAGGCGGACCTGGAGGACCGAGTGCGCCTTGAGGGCGCCGACGCCGGCCTCCATGCGGTCTTGGCCATCAAGACGGATCTTGATGAGCGAGAGTTGTTGCGGGTACTTGGGATGCCCGCAGGTTGTGTCTCTGCGCTCGCCGACCACCTTTGGTGTGCAGAACATGGGGTCGATGACGGGCTTCGCCGCCTCGTGGTTCAGTATTTGGCGCTCGAGAAAGAAATGGGGGGAGAACTTGCAGAAAAATTAAGGACAATTCTGTAAGGTTTTCGCCGCTCAGAGGCACTATTCTGCCGTTGCTCGAATTGCTGTCGAAAACCCAAATACGACAAAAATAGTGCGGGCCAGGCGGGTATCTTGGTGCCATGTCCTACGTTCTTTCCAACATATCCGCGTTTCGCTTTCATCGGATTCCGCCGCAGATTCTTGCACTGTGTCCGCCCATCCCCGATGAAGATTGCGACCGTCAGCGTCATTTGTTGCGACAGGATCTGCTCGTTAACCATGTGTTGGGTTTTCCGCTGCATACGCTGGTGCTCAATCGAAAAGAGCGAACAAATCCTGTCCTTATCGAGCACCATCTTTGGTCTTCCTCGCTTCCTCCCAAGGCAATATGGGAGACGGATCATGGAGTTCAGCTCGCATCGCCGCTGTTCACTTTGCTTACGGTTGCCCCGTATGTAAGCGAGACACAGCTTCTCATGATGGCATATGAGATGTGTGGAACCTTCGCAGTCTTTAAACCTTCCGACTTGATGGAAAAAGCGCTGGAAGATGCCTATGCATCACATCAGCTGCCAGGGGATTTTGGCTGGAAGCGCTCAACTAATCAGAAGGGCGAAGTAACTGATTTGTGGCAGCGTCCGCCTCTTATTCAGATAGACGATCTACTGGATTATGCGGAAAGCAATCGGAGTCTTCGCGGAGGAAAGAAGCTGCTCAATGCGGCGAGGCGGGTGAGTGGCATTACGGCTTCTCCGTTCGAGGTGCAGGCTTCTATGTTGTTTGGTCTTTCGCGTCGCCTGGGCGGCGAAGGTCTCTCTTATTTTGAAAACAACTATGAGATTGCCTTAGACCAGAAGGCAAAAAAGATCGTGGATAAAGAGAAGGTGTATGCCGATCTGCACTTTGTGTCGGCGGATGGTGACCGTTCGGTGATAGTTGAATGTCAGGGTGCCACCGAGCACGGCAAAGTTGATGCGGGTATCCGAGACGCGGACAGGGTGACCGCGCTGCAAAGTATGGGGTATGACGTAGTTTTGCTTACGTTCAAGAAGATGTCCGATAAAGAAAGCTTCCATACCGTGGCAGAGATGCTTGCGAACAAGCTTGGATACCCTTATAGGGCTAAAACGGAGGCAATGAAGGCTCGTGAAAGCGACCTGAGGCGCGAATTGCTCATTGATTGGGCGACATTGGGGGAGTTTTAGACCCTGAAGGATAGAAAATAAATGCAACTACAATAAAACAATTCGAAATGCGTACCCTAATTTGAATTTGGAAAGTAGACCGTGGTTTTTGATGACAAAACCCCAGGAAATGAGGGGGTTTAATAATTAGTCTACTTTGACGTTTCGAACTGGGGTACGCACTTCGAAGAGTTTTGAAAAAATGGGGTGGGTTTCGATGCTCGAAACCCACCCCATCAACGCTTGCGGCGTTGTTTTTTGCTTGGTTTAGCCGAAGTAACGCTTCAGCAGGCCCTCGAAGGCCTTGCCGTGACGGGCCTCGTCGCGAGCCATCTCGTGCACGGTGTCGTGGATGGCGTCAAGATTGGCAGCCTTGGCACGCTTGGCAAGATCAGTCTTGCCAGCAGTGGCGCCGTTCTCGGCCTCAACGCGCATCTCGAGGTTCTTCTTGGTGGAGTCGGTCACGACTTCGCCCAGAAGCTCGGCGAACTTGGCAGCATGCTCTGCCTCCTCATGGGCGGCCTTCTCGTAGTAGAGGCCAACCTCAGGATAGCCCTCGCGGTGAGCAACACGTGCCATAGCAAGGTACATACCAACCTCGGAGCACTCGCCCTCGAAGTTTGCACGCAGGTCGGCAACGATGTCCTCGGGCACGCCCTCCTTGGCAACGCCTACAACGTGCTCGGCAGCCCAGGTAAAGCCGCCCTCATCCTGCTTCAGAAAACGAGAACCGGGAACGCCGCACTGGGGGCACTTAAAATCCTCGGGCAGCTGATCGCCATCGAACTCTTCAACATAACCGCAAACGGGGCATACGAATTTCATAATAATCTCCTTTGGTCACAGAGTGCGTTCGCCGGCCCTGTTAGGTTCCTCTCCGGCTCCCGCTTGACGATTCCATTATGCACAACTTCAGTGAGATTTAAACAGTAATAGGAATAATTCTCAAAAAGATTTTTAAGAATGTCGTGAAATGTTAATGAGTTAACAAATTTCATGGGAGTGGAGATAGAACTGATGATTTGAATGTTAATTGGCCAACGAATGGCTGGGAAGTTGCGTTGCGCGCCGCAGTGCCTATATAACAACCTGCTCGAGGCGCATGTAAACGGCAATAATATCGAGGCGCGGGCCAATATGCTCCAGGCCGCCTATCAAGCTGGTATAGCCTTTACGCGTAGCTACGTGGGGTACGTGCACGGAATCGCCCACAGCTTGGGCGGCCGCTATGGCATACCGCACGGCCTTGCAAACGCCGTAATCCTTCCGCATATGTTGCGCGCATACGGCCCGGTCGCAGAGCCCAAGCTTGCCGAGCTGGCGTGCGATGCAAGCATTGCCCCTGCAAAAGCAGATGACCACACGGCGGCGCAGGCATTTATCACGTGGATTGACAACATGAATGCGCGCTTGGGAATCCCGCGATATCTCGAGGGCATAAACGCTGCCGACGTACCGCCGATGGCAGCGCATGCAGCGGCAGAATCCAATCCGCTGTATCCTGTACCTAGGCTGATGGGCGCCGAGCAGCTCGCGAGCATGTATCGCGTGATTGCGGGCGGCCATTTTGCCGATGAGCCCGCAGTGCGCGCAGGCGAGGGACAACGTCGAAGCACAGAGCGACCCTCGCGAGTTGCCCGCACCGCCGAACGAAAGGTTGCCGCATGGTCGAGCAAGAAATAGCCGCGATCGTCGAGGAACAGCGTCGCTACTTCAAGACGCACGCTACGTTTGATGTCTCCGCACGCAAGGCAGCCTTGCGCGCGTTGTTGGAGAGCGTGCGAGCGCATGAGGATGACATCGCCGCTGCACTCCACGCCGACTTGGGCAAAACCCATAGCGAAGCCTATATGTGCGAGATCGGCACGTCGCTTGCCGAGATTCGTCATCAGATCGCCCATGTTGCGTCGTGGAGCCGCTTGCGCCTGCGTCCCTGCAACCTCGCGAACGCCGTGAGCGTGTGCAAGGTCCAGCCCATGCCCTATGGCGTGACGCTTGTTATGGCACCGTGGAACTACCCGTTTTTGCTTACGCTCGAGCCGCTGGCAGGTGCCCTTGCCGCGGGCAATACCGTGGTCCTCAAGCCGAGCGCCTACGCGCCGGCCTCGAGCACCGTTTTGCGCCAGATTTGCGAGGAGGCGTTTGACCCGCGCCTGGTGCGCATAGTCGAGGGCGGTCGTGCCGAGAATACAGCCCTGCTGGAGCAGCGTTGGGACAAGATTTTCTTTACCGGAAGCGTAAATGTGGGCAAGCTTGTGATGAAGCAGGCGAGTCGCAATCTCACGCCGGTGACGCTGGAGCTGGGCGGCAAAAGCCCCTGCATCGTGGACGCCTCGGCAAACATCAAAGTGGCGGCGCGTCGTATCGCTTTTGGCAAGTGGCTCAATGTGGGTCAGACCTGTGTGGCCCCCGATTATCTGCTGGTGGACGAGCGCGTGCACGACGAGTTGCTCGAGGCCCTCAAGGGTTGCGCTCGCTCCATGTATGGCGAGGACGCGCTGAGTAACCCCGCCTACGGCAAGATGATCAACGCCAAGCACTTCGATCGCGTGCGCGGGCTTATCGACTCTGCCAAGGTTGTGCTGGGCGGCCGCGCGGACGAGGCGTCGCTTAAGATCGAGCCAACGATTCTCGATGGTGTGGATCCAAGCGTTGACGCCGTGATGCAGGAAGAGATTTTTGGTCCCGTATTGCCGGCCATCACTTATAAAAGTTTGGACGAAGTCGAGCGTTTTATTATGGACCGCCCCACGCCGCTTGCGCTGTATATCTTTAGCGAGGACCGTGCAGTACAGCAGCGCTTTACCCGCTATGTGCCCTTTGGCGGCGGCTGCGTGAACGATTGCATCATGCACCTTGCCACAAGCCATATGGGCTTTGGCGGCATGGGAGCGAGCGGTATGGGCCAGTACCATGGCCGCGAGAGCTTTGACACTTTTAGCCACAAGAAGAGCATCGTGTCTAAAGCGACGTTTTTTGATGTCCCCTTCCGTTACGCACCCTATGCGGGCTGGAAGGATACGTTCGTTCGATTCTTCGTGCACTAATGACAAAAATCCGCAGGTTTATTTTGTCATTTTTTTAGGGTTGACACGTAAAAGCTGACGCGCTGTTCATGGGCGCGTCAGCTTTTTTAATGAGGGGCGTATGGACCTGGAAATCGAGAGCCTGGCTAGATGACGATGCCTTCGCAGTGGTCGCACTCGTGCTGGATGATTTGTGCCACAAAGCCCGAGAAGCTGCGTGTATGCTCGTGCCAGGAATCGTCTCGGTAGGTTACGCGGATGCTGCGGTAGCGCGTGCAGGGGCGTGCGCCTTCGAGCGAGAGGCAGGCTTCCTCGGTCTGATACTCGTCGTGCTGCTCGATAATGCGGGGGTTGAACATTACAAGTGTGCGAGAGCCCTCGGCTACGGCGATCACGCATTTGCGCTTGCCGATCATGTTTGCGGCAAGCCCCACGCATTCATGGGAATGGGCGGCAAGCGTGTCTGCCAGGTCGCGCCCGATGGCGATATCTTCTGGCGTGGCCGGCACGCTGGGCATGCGCAGCATGATGGGCGAGGTGACAATGTTGCAAACCATGGTTTCCCCTTGTGGATTGATCGCGGGTAACTGGGTGTGAGTGTAGCCCATTGAGTCGCGGCGCGGGAGGTTCGTGTGCGGACGGGCGGATACAATGAGAGACAAGTAGGGTTTTGAGCTGAGGGACGGGCTTGCGATGATTCGCGTGAACACGGTACAGTCGAGACGGGGCATAATGTGCGTTTTTGTAGCCGCTCTGACTGTGATGCTCGCTGCCTGCTCGAATGCGACGACAGCGCCATCCGCCACGGAAGGCAGCGATGTTCGGTATGACGTCGAGCACGTGCAAAAATCCTTGGAGGCATTGGATGCGCAGCACCCGCAGAAATCGGTCGCCACGCAGGTCGATGCCGATGCTACCGCCGAGAGTGTGGCCGAGCTCCTGCCGTATATTGGCCTGCCCGAGTCGCTTATCGATAAGACATGGCTTGGCGTTCCGGACCGAGTGGGCGAGGTTATTGACGGCGGTAAGTTCAAGGACGGCACGCCATATTACTGGAATGCGCAAAACGGCAGTGGTGACCTGCTGTTTGATGCCATTGTTGTTGATGGTGTCGTGGTGAACGTGAGCAAATACAACTTGGCCAAGAATTACTGGTGCGATGCGGCTGGCACGATGCGCGTGCTGCCCGACCGCACGGCCTCGGGTGCGCGGGTTGATAGCGGGAGTACGCAGTTTGTTCCTTACGAAGATCCTTCCGATTACGATTCTCCCGATGAGTATGCCGATGCTGGCGAGGAGGAGTTTGCCGCCCACGGCAGCTCGAACCCCTGGCAGGATGCGTTTGATTATTGGGAGAGCTGCATGGGGTAGGGGTGGCGGTCCCTTCTTGCCAATGGGCTCAAAGCCTTGTCCGTCCAATCTGATATCCTGGGCCCAGCAGATACCTCGAGATTGGTCTTTTCATGATTGGGCAAACAGCGAATTATCCTGAGCGGCACTTTGCTCAGACGGCTGAGGAACCGCGGCTTATCGCCAATTCAAAAGCTGCGGGTGGAACTCTTTTGGGGGAGATTAAACATCGCTTAGCAGATTGCGCAGCCTTTGATTTTTGCGTTGCGTTTGTCGCTGATGGTGGGCTGCAGGTTCTTGTTGATTCCTTTAACGAGTTGAAAAAGCGCGGAGTGCGGGGGCGATTGCTGACCTCAACATACCTGAGCTTTAATTCTCCGGACGCGTTCAGAAAACTGCTTGAATATGACAATATCGAGGTGCGTGTTTTCCAGGGAAACCTGCACGCTAAGGGCTATGTATTTGACGAAGGTAATACGAGCACTGTGATTGTTGGAAGTTCCAACATGACGCAGATGGCACTGACATGTAACAGGGAATGGAACGTTCTATACCACACATTCGGTGAAAGCGCCCTCCTTAACGACTTGAAGAGTGAATTCGAGAGACTGTGGAATGATCGAAGCACCGTAAGGCTTTCCTCGGAGTGGATTTGCGAATACGAGCGCGCGAGAAAGGAAAGCCCGTCTGTCTCCGTGCGGCGCGAAACTTATACGGGTGAAGCAACCGCAGCTGTTTCCAAAGATGAGATCAAGCCAAATAAGATGCAGAAATTAGCATTGGAGGCGTTGGCGACGATTCATAGAAGGAACGAGCCTCGTGCTCTGCTGGTTTCTGCAACGGGTACGGGAAAGACATATCTTTCCGCCTTTGACATTCTCGAAAAAAGCCCCAGGCGAATACTCTTCCTCGCCCATAGGCAGCGCATCCTCGATGCTTCGCTCAAGAGCTATAGAAAGCTGCTGGGAGATCAATACACGTTTGCCTCCTATCGTCCTGGTATGAATCTGACCAACACGAGTTGCCTCTTCGCGATGTGTTCGAGCGTGGCGCCGCACCTCGACGAGTTTTCGCCAAATGACTTTGACTACATCGTTATCGACGAGGCTCATCGCACGGGTGCTGCCAGCTATCAGAAGATCATGGGCTTCTTTAAGCCTGAGTTTTATCTTGGTATGACGGCGACTCCGGATCGAACCGATGGCTACGACGTGTTTGAACTGTTCAATCACGTCATCGCATTTCAGATCACGCTTCAGGATGCGCTCGAGAACGATATGCTCGCGCCGTTCCATTACTTCGGTATCTCCGATATCGAACTGGACGATGAGTCCGTAGACGATCCCGCCCTGTTTAACAGGCTGACTTCGGACGAGCGCGTGAGGCATATCGTTTCAAAAATCGAAGAGTATTCGGTTTCTAAATCGAATCGCAAGGGATTGATTTTTTGCAATCGAAATAGAGAAGCGGCTGAACTTTCGACCAAGTTCAATGAGCTTGGCTATAAAACCTTTGCAATTAGCGGTGCCGATTCCGATGAAGTGCGAAATGCCGCCATTGTCCGTCTGGAATCGGGTGAGCTTGAGTACATTTTCTCGGTCGACATTATGAACGAGGGGGTTGATATTCCGTCTCTCAATCAGATCATCATGCTAAGAAGAACGGATTCCGAGATCGTCTTCGTTCAACAATTGGGACGCGGCTTGCGAAAATGCGACGGCAAGGAATATACGCTGGTACTTGACTTCATTGGCAATTATCAGAGTAACTATTTGGTTCCTGTCGCCTTGACGGGAGACAAGACCTATAACAAAGATCGACTGCGTCGTCTGGTGCAGGAAGGCGATTCGGCCATTCCAGGCTGTTCAACGGTTGCCTTCGATCGTGTGGCGGAATCGCGCATCTATCGTGCGATCGATGGCGGGGACTTCACCGCAAATCGCTTTTTGAAGAACGAGTATGCCGATTTGCGTCGTAAGCTTGGACACATTCCATCGCTACAAGAATTTGACCGCAACGGTTCGATTGACCCGCTGCTCATCTTCAAGAAATATGGTTCGTATCACGCATTTTTGGAAAAGGTGGACTCGGAGTACACGACGCGTTTCCGTGCTGGCCAGTGTGCCGCTCTCAAATATGTGTCGCAGAAACTGGCAAACGGAAAACGCTCCACTGAGTTACTGATGCTCAAAGACATGATAGTTGATCAAAATGCACGTCAGTTGACGCTCGATCGTGCTTGTACGTTGACACGCTCGACGCGCCAAACGGTCGAATCGGCAACTGCGGTCCTATATGGCTCGTTCAGCTCGCCGAAAGATTTCGTTTCGATGGTTATTGAAGAAAACGGCGAGCGAAGGCTTACACGTCAGTTTACTGAAATGCTCGGAGATACAGAGTTTAGACGCCAGATTCTTGAAGCGATCGACTTCGGGCTTAAACGTAACCGGGAACGTTACGTGGATCTCTATGAAAATACGAATTTCGTGCTGAATGAGAAATATACCTATGAGGAGATCTGTAGGCTATTCAACTGGGAAAAGAATCAGACGCCGCAGAATTTGGGCGGCTATTTCTACGATAGACGAACCAATACCTATCCGGTCTTCATCAACTACGACAAGCCTTCTGATATCAGTGAATCTATTCAATATGAAGATAAATTGCTGACGGATGCGCGCTTGAGAGCGATTTCAAAAGGCCATCGATCAATGAATTCCCCTGAGATCAAGCGCTTGCAAGAGTGGCCTGGTAACGGTATGAAAACGTATCTGTTCATGCGTAAGAACAAGAACGATAAAGGTGGTAAGGAGTTCTATTTCTTGGGCGAGATGGCTCCCACGGGTGAGTTTGCTTCTGTAACTACCAAGGGCGGAGATCCGGCAGTTGAGATTATGTATCAGCTTAAGAACCCCATTCGCCAGGATATTTATGAGTTCATGTTGAGTGATTTGAGCGAAAACTAGAGTTGGGAGAAGGCTGATCGTTGGGACCAGTTTTTATCAACGCTATGCATCGATCTTCTTTTCGAGCTCTTTGACCACCTTGATGTCGGCCGGTAGCCAGTCGACAGCCCAAAGGTTATCGGTTTCAAGCCATTTCATGTCCTCATGAGCATGCTCGACAAACTTGCCGGAGATAATGCTGGCGAGATAACACTGCATCGAGAGGTGGAATGTTTCGTAGTCATGCTCGACGGTGCAAAGATACTCGAGGTTGCCGATGGTGACCTCGAGTTCTTCTTCAATTTCGCGAACGATGGCCTGATCGCCGGTCTCGCCCGGCTCCAGTTTGCCACCAGGAAACTCCCATCCATCTTTGAACTCACCGTAACCGCGCTGGCAGCTGAGGATCTTGCCATCCTTTTGGATGATTGCCGCTGCTACATTGATGGTTTTCATAATAACCCGCTCCGTCTCGAGACTTTGACGCAGCTTAGTATACGCGTCGTACGCCGTGCTGGGGCGGTATGGAATGGAATGATTACGACTACGACTATTGGTCCATTCAATCCATGTCCGCACGAGGCGGTACCTTCTAATCAACAAAAAGCCCGAAGGCGCGGGCGGGCGAGAGGCCTGCACGCGGCGCCGCGGGAGGTTGGAAGGGGTAACCATGTACGAGCCGTCACGTCAGATTTCTTCGTTCTACATCGCCGGGTTCCAGTACTGGGACGGAGCCCTGGTGCTTTCTGAGCTCAAGGTGGGCGAGCGTCTGCGTCTGGTGCCGGAGTTCGACAATCCGCATGATTCGTCTGCCATGGCAATTTATCGCGGCAAAACCAAGATGGGCTTTGTTCCCGGATCGGAAAACGAGCTCCTCGCCCTCATGTTCTTCTATGGCCACTCCGATGGCTTTGAGCTGCGCGTCTTGCAGGTTTCTCCCGATCAAAAGCCATGGGAGCAGGTGCGCGTTGGCCTGTATGTAACCGATGCTCGCTAGATGAGCGCCGCAGAGCAAACCTCAGCTTGCTCTATCATGTCTATCATGCATAGACAGGGGATTCACCGGGTTCCGGCTCTGCCCATAGGGTGGGGTCGGGGCCGCGGCTTTTATATGCGACGGCAGGGCGGAGGAGACGCACCATGATGTGGTTCACGGCAGATACGCACTTTGGGCACTCGAATATTATCGAGCTCACGCATCGTCCGTTCTCGTCGGTCCAAGAGATGGATCGTCGCCTTATTGCGAATATCAACGACCGTGTGAGCGCGCGCGATTCCCTCTACATCCTGGGCGACTTCTCGTTTCGCACGACGGTCGAAGAGGCATACGCTATCCGCAAAAAGATCGTTTGCCAGCATGTGCATCTCATTCACGGTAATCACGACAAGCACTGGATTGATAGCCCCTTCCCAGACGCCTTTGAATCCGAGCAAGACTATCTGGAGATCAAACCAGGGTTTGCCAAGGGCGTCCGCCTGGACCTGTTCCATTACCCCATGTTGAGCTGGAACGGCAAATGGCGCGGGGCCATTCACCTTCATGGGCACATTCATACCGAGGGGCCCGATTATAACGAGCGCAATCGCGAGCGCGGCATTTTGCGCTACGACGTGGGTGTTGATGCCAACGAGTATTGCCCTGTGAGCCGCGATGATATCCTGGCCTTCTTTGATGGTGTTGAGCCAAAGCCGGCGCAGCTGGCATAGTGCAGTGACGGGGCCAGTGCGGCTGGGTTAACGTAGCGCGACTGGTGTGTTGGCGCTGACACGGCGCGGCGTCCGACGAGCTCAAGTGGAGTTGCTGGCGGTTCCTTCGGCAGCGTCATCCTGTGGCGGTAAAACATGCATTTTGAAATGAGTGGCGGCTATTGAAACGTTTTGAGGGCGTTTAGGACCCGGAACGTGCGATTTTCCGCCACTCGTTGAATTTGGGCTCGGAAATGCGCGATTTTCCGTCACCGGTTGCATCCATCGCGACCGCGCCCGACGTCGCCGCAGCGGGCACGATCACGATTGGCGCCACGAGGACTTCGATGCCACATGGGTCCGATACTACGGTAATGTTGCCGCCTCCATTTGGGTCATCGTGCGCGGCTGTGTCCCTTTGGGGCGGTATGCTGTCTTATCAAAGCAAGCCAGCGAAGGGGAGCTCCATGAACGAGATCAAGTGCCCGCACTGCGGCCAGATGTTTAAGATCGACGAGTCGAGCTATGCCGATATCGTCAGTCAGGTACGTACTGCGGAGTTTGCGCACGATGTTGCCGAGCGCGAAGCCGCGGCCAGGCGCGAGACCGAAAGCGCCGTGGCGCTTGCGCGCGCCGAGGCGGACAAGCGCCTGCAAGAAGCCCTGGCCGCCCACAATACCGAGATGGCCGATCTACGAGTTGAGACGAGCTCTCTCGTGCAGAAAGCTCAAAGCGAGTCCGAAGCGCGCATTGCTGAGCTTGAGGCCAAGCTCGCCGCCGCCGCGGAATCCCAAAAGGCCGCTCGGAACGAAGCTGCGGCCGAGGCTCGCGCCGATGCGCAAAAGACAGCTGCTGAGTTGCAGCGCGAGGTGGATCGCCTGCGTGCGGAGGCTGCTCGACAGGCAGATGCGGTCAAGCTGGCGCGGGCCAGTGCCGCGGCCGCTGCCAAAGACGAGCTTGCCACGCGCGATGCTCAGATTGCCCAGCTCCAGGCTCGTCTAGATGCTGCCGATTCGGCACGCAATCTTGCCATCCAAAAGGCCCAATCCGATGCTGAGCGCGAGATCGATGCGTTGCGTTCGCAGATTCGCGAGCAAAAGAGCGAGGCGGCTGCCCAGCTCGCACGGGCAGTTTCCCAGGCCGAGCGCGAGCGCGATGAGGCTCGTGCCAAACTCGCCAGCGAACTTGCGGTGCGCGATTCGCGCGAGCAGCAACTTGCGGCGGCGCACGAGCTCGAGCTCGCTCAGGCCAAGAAGACCACCGAAGAGCTCATTCGCTACAAGGACCAAGAAATCGAGCGCTTGCGCGACATGAAGGCACGCCTTTCCACCAAGATGGTGGGCGAGAGCTTGGAGCAACATTGCGAGACGGAGTTCAACCGCTTGCGCATGACGGCGTTTCCCAATGCGTACTTCGAGAAGGATAACGATGCCTCCGAGGGCACTAAGGGCGACTTTATCTTCCGCGAGTGCGACGAGATGGGCAACGAGATTGTCTCCATCATGTTCGAGATGAAAAACGAGAACGATACTACGGCGAGCAAGCATAAGAACGAGGACTTCTTTAAGAAGCTCGATCATGACCGCAAGCAGAAAAACTGCGAGTATGCCGTGCTCTGCACGCTGCTCGAGCCGGATAGCGACCTGTACAACACGGGCATCGTCGATGTGAGCTATCGCTACGAAAAGATGTATGTCATCCGTCCGCAGTTCTTCATTCCGCTCATCACGCTGCTGCGCAATGCCGCCTTGAACTCGCTTTCCTACAAGCAGGAACTCGCTGTGGTGCGTCAGCAAAATATCGACGTCACCAACTTCGAGGCTAAGATGGAGGAGTTCAAGACCGGCTTTGCGCGCAATTACGACATTGCAAGCCGAAAGTTCCAAACGGCGATCGAAGAGATTGATAAGACCATCACGCACCTGCAAAAGACCAAGGATGCGCTGCTCTCGTCTGAGAATAACTTGCGACTGGCGAACAACAAGGCGGAAGGTCTGACTATCAAGCGCCTCACGCGCGGCAACCCTACGATGAAGGCCGCCTTTGAAGAGGCTGATGCTAGGCGCGAGGACACCGGGAAGTAGATACGCCCATTCAGATTCTCTCGGGCCACCAAGCAGAGGCGCCAGCATATTTTGCTGGCGCCTTTTGATGTATTTAGGTAACAGATACATGAACATTGCGTTACCGCTGGTGTCTTCGATACAAACGAGAAATATAGTCTGGCGCCTAAGATTTCAATGTTTCTCGTTCATGTCGGTGCCGATTACGCACTTCTTTACGGACTCATGTAGTATTTTCCCTGCTCAGGGCTGGTCTGGCAAATTTGTCGTAAGGGGAAATGAATGGGAAAGAGCGATGACCCCTCTGTTGTGTATGGGATAAATAAATCCATTTGCTAGACAAGCGCAACGAGGAGCAAATGTTGCTATTCTGCTCTTTTTTCAGTTGCATTCAGTTTGAATTAATACCAATTTACCAGCTAATATTTTGAGTTGGTTTCAAGTTTTAAGCGGCCGTAAATCCTCGTTATTAAATTTGAACCCCCGTATTGAATCAAAGTGAAACGGGCTATTAATTTAACTGCTTACAATTTGAAATTTAACCGAAACATGCGGCTTGCATCATTTCGTGCCAATAGACGCGGCGATTAATCGAAATGAGGGAAAAGCGATGTTCGATATGGTGTTAAAGGGCGGATGCGTGGTATCCCCCTCGGGTCGTTGTAAGACCGATGTCGCTGTGCAAGACGGAAAGATTGCCGCCTTGGGCGATGCGGAGAGTTTGGGTCCTGCCGCCAAAGTGCTAGACGTTGAAGGCAAGTATTTGCTCCCCGGCTTAATCGATCCCCACGTTCATATCGCGGCACCGTTCATGGGTTGTACGGGCCCGCTCGATTTTTACTCGGCAAGCAAATGTGCGGCTTTGGGTGGTGTTACAAGCATCATCGATTTCACCAACACCATGCCCGGCGATTCGGTTATCGAGCGCATTCACGCTCGAAAAGCCGATATGGAGTGCGCCGCCGTCGACTATGGCTGCCACTCAAAAATCGTTCAGGCGACGCCCGAGATCTTGGACGAAATTCCTGGCATGGTCGAAGAGGGTTGCCCCACGATCAAGATGTTCACCACATATCGTCGTGCGGGTGTCATGATTGAGGACGACGACATTATCAAGGTGATGGCCGAATGCGCTAAATGGGGAGCTCGCCCCGGCGTTCACGCCGAAGAGAACACGATTTCCGAATACAACGATGATAAATTCGACCAGGCAGGTACGACGGATTGGAAATACCACTATCTGTCTAAACCGCCACTGGTCGAGGCCCTGGCCACACGCAAGATGATCGATTTTGCCCAGCAAGCTGGAAGCGGCCTGTACATCTACCACCTCACCTCGCGTGCTGCATTGGCGGAACTCGAGGTCGCCCTCGAGCGCGGACAGAATGTTCTTGCCGAGACCTGCGTTCACTACCTGGAGCTCGATAAGCACACGATGGATGATTTCGAGACGGGCTATCGCTTTATCTGTTCGCCTCCGCTACGCGATTGCGAGGACGAGGACGCTTTGTGGAAAGCTCTCTCTGCTGGCGAACTTAAAGTCGTCAGCTCGGATAACTGTCTGTATGACGACCGAGAGAAGCTCAGCGGTCTTGAGCGAGACGCGGCGGGAAACCCGATTCACGATTACAAACGCGTCGCGAACGGCGTTTCGGGTTTGGAGGAGCGTCTGCCGCTGCTCTTGACCGATGGCGTGGCCGCCGGTCGCTTAACGCTTGAGAAGGTTGTCGAGATCACCTCGACCAATCCCGCGAAAATATTTGGAATCTATCCCAAGAAAGGTTTGATTCAGCCGGGTGCCGACGCGGATATCGCTGTCGTGGACCTCAATCGAGAATGGGTGCTGGGGGCAAAGATGCTTCACTACGGCATCGATAGCTCGGTGTATGAGGGCAAGCGCGTGCGCGGTCGCGCGGTTATGACCTTGCGCCGTGGCGAGGTTATCGCCCGTGAGGGCGCATTTTGCGCCGAGCCCGCGAGCGGCGAGTTCCTGTATCGAAGGCTGGTGTAAGACCTATGCGCCTGCTTGTTATCAACCCAAACAGTTCACATCAGATGACCCAGGATATCAAAGATGCCGTCATGCAAGCCCCGGGGCCGGATGTTGAGGTCGACGTGGTGAGCATGCCTGATTCTCCCGAGGTCCTTGAAAGCTACCGGGATTACACCAAAGCTGCAGCCAGCATGATTGCTTTTATCGAGAGCGGAAAAGCCGACGGTTACAATGGCGTGCTCATCGCCTGCTTCGGCGATCCGGGTTTGGCTGCCTGCAAGGAGCTGCTCGATGTGCCGTGCATCGGTATCGCCGAAGCTGCAATGTCACGCGCGCTGCTGCTGGGGGCCGTTTCTCGATTCTCGCGGCAAGCTCCAAGGCGGCGCCGATGATGGATCGCCTGGTAGATGAGTACGGAATGAGCGCTCGAAGTGCAGGAACTGTCTCGTTGCGTGCCCCAATCAAGAGTTTTCTTGGCCAGCCTGCAGCGCTTACAGGCTTTGTTGATCAGGCACTCACACATGGGGGTTTGACATGTGATGTTCTGATTTTCGGATGTGCGGGAATGACCGAGCTCGACGCGGGAGAGCTAGAGCGCAAGCACGGAATCGCAATCATCGACCCCATCGTTTGCGGGCTATCTACGCTTATATCCCTTGTTGTCGATGGCGCACGGGTGTCGCGTGCGGGCCTGTATGCCACGCAACCCGGATAAAAATTCTGCAGGTGCACCTGCTTGTGATATGGCGTCAAGCCGTGTAGGAAAACATGTTGGGAGCCGCGTGCTCCGTCTATGAAGGGGAGGACAACACCATGACTGAGAAGAAGAGCGTTTGGAAGCTTGAAGAGGGAGAAGTCCGCAAGCCCGCTTTGGCGCATTTCGTTATGATGGCCCTGTTTGCCGGCGTCGGCGTGGTTGTCGGTACTTTTGGCAGCTTGGCGATTTCGCTGGGTCCTGTATCGGCATTTTGGCCCGGACAGGCTATTCAGAGCGTCGGCACCATCTGGTATGGCGGATGGGGCATGATTGCCGGCATCGTGTTCCCGATGATTTCCAACTCTATCTCCGGTGCGGTCGCATTGCCTATTTCCATCTGCTATATCCCTGGCAATCTTGCGCAAGCGGCAATCGGTGCGTGGGCGTTTAGAAAGTTCGACTGCGACCCTCGACTCAAGAGCGCAAAGGACTGGATCGTCTTCCTGCTTTTTGGCACCGTTCTTGCCAATGCTATCGGTGCGGCTGAGGGAAACCTTGTGCTCTATCTTTTTGGCATGATTACCGCCGAGGCTATCCCCCTGAGTTTCTTTGGATGGTTTTTGGGCAATACGGTTGCTTCCGCCATTCTCGGTGTCATCATGCTCAAGTTCTTGAGCCCGCTTGTCATGAAGACCCGTACATTCTGCAAGGGCATTTGGGCTTAGGCGAGGGCTGCTTGCCGCCGGCATTTCTCTAACGCTTTAACCATGTGACGCCTGCTGCCAAACTCGGGCTTCAGGCGCCCCGTTTAATCGAGGTGCACCATGTCCTCTGCAACGATTTCCGCACCATGTGCGGCCCCTATTTCCGCTCCCGTCGTGCGTCCGCCGCGCAAGATGATGAAAACGGTTATGGGATTTGTGCCTGCTGAGTCTCCCATCTACTCTTTTCATCCGGCAACGCGTCTGTGCATCTATCTGTTCATGAGCTTTCTGCCGCTTCTGTTTCAGACTCCGGAACTCGAGATTGCACTTGTGGGTGTCTCGATAGCGATGTACGTCGGCAGCGGCGTTCCAGCGCGTAATCTAAAAATGTATGCTCCGATGATGGTTCTGGTCTTTTGCTTCATTGGTCTCTCATATACATTTTTTCCAACGGAGGCGATGGGCGATATTCCTATTGCCGTTGGCCCGCTTATGGTCTATCGAGGTTCGCTTTTACGCGGATTTCTGGTTTACACGCGCGTTGTCGCCTTGCTATTCGCAACGATCGTCTACTTTTCCACCAATCGTGAGCGCGACATCCTTGTTGCGTTGCGCACCCTCCATGTCCCCTTTGTCGTAAGTTATTTCATCGGTCTGGTTTTGAGGAGCGCCGGCACGTTTTTGGATGACTACCACGTGGTCAAGGAAGCCGAGAAGGCACGCGGTCTTGATATGTCGACAGCTCCTTTGATGACGAAAATTACGCATTTTCCCATGTATATGGTGCCGCTGTTTACTCTCGCCATTCGTCGCTCCGATGACATCTCGGTGGGTTTGTACGCAAAGGGGACGGTTCTGTTTGAAAAGGACAAGAGCACGAAGCGTCCCGACTATATGCGCACGCTGTATTCCGCGGGCGTTAAGGATTACGTGCTCGTCGGCCTTTTGATCCTTGCATTCCTCGCGTGTGCTCTCGCATCGATGCACGGCGCCTTTACCCTGCCTTCATCGCTCTTTTGCTCTCTTGCGGGAGGTGCCCGATAATGAATGCAGTGGAAATCAACCACCTATGTTGGAAATACGATGGCGCTGACGAGTTTTTGTTCGATGACTTGAGCCTTACGATTCCCGAGGGTGTGTTTTGCGGCATTGTGGGCAGCAACGAATCGGGCAAGACGACGCTCGTCGAGTGCATGAAGGGTATCATTCCCAACTCTTTAATGGGCGTCTACAAGGGTGAGGTCAGGCTCTTCGGTAAGGCTGTTGCCGAAGACGGCGCCAATGGCATGGCAGACCTTGCCGGCATTGTCTTTTCTGATCCCGACTCACAGTTCACGACGATGAGCGTCGAAGAGGAGATCGCCTTTGGTCTCGAGAACCTTGGCGTGGGAATCGATGAAATTCGTCAGCGAATTGCATGGGTGAGCAGTCTTTGCCATCTTGAAGGCCTGCTTGACAAGCCGCCATTTGATTTGTCGGGCGGTCAAAAACAGCGCGTTGCCATCGCGGCGGTTCTTGCGACTAAACCACGTATGATCATTCTCGATGAGCCGACCAGCATGCTCGACCCCAAGAGTAAAGATGAGGTCTTCTCTATTCTCGAATCTATCAAGCGCGACCTCAAGATGACCGTTGTCGTGGTAGAGCACAATATCGAGAAAATCGCGGAGCTCTCCGATGAAATCGTGCTTATGGGCGATGGCAAGGTTCTGCGTCATGCGCCCGCCCGGGAGTTTTTCCAGGCGGTTGACTTGCTGGAGAAAAACGGTCTTAAGGTGCCCGAGACGGTTCGACTTGAATACGACTTGTATGCCCGCCTGGGAATCGACCGTGTGGCTCCGGTTAGATTCGATGAGGCGATTGCAGAGCTCAAATCGCTTATCGGCAATAAGAAACTGTGGGACGAGGCCGGCATTGCTTGCCCTGCCGCTGCTTTTGGGGAGGCCTAAAGAAGCCATGGACGAGAAAAAAATTGTCGAGATTCACAACCTGACGTTTGCTTATCCAGATGGCACCGTTGCGCTTGAAGACATCAATCTTGCGTTAGAAAAGGGCTCTATCACGGCTTTGATCGGGCAGAATGGTTGCGGCAAAACAACCCTGTCAAAACTTATGAACGGCATATTGAAGCCAACGAGCGGATCGATTGTTGTCGGCGGGCTCGATGTATCGGCCGGATGTTCCATCAAGGACTTGGTGCTCAATATCGGGTATGTTTTTCAAAACCCGGACCATCAGCTGTTCAACAGCTCGGTGTACGATGAGATCGCTTACGCGCCGCGCAACGTTGGCTTGGATGAGGATGAGGTCGATGCGCGCGTGCGCGAGGCTGCTGCTATTGCAGGTGTGCGTGAAGAGATTTTCGAGGAATCACCCATGCTCGTTGCCCGCGGTATCAGACAGCGCATCGCAATCGCTTCCATACTTTCATTGCGTCCCAAGCTCATCATCGTCGATGAACCGACGACGGGGCAGGATCATCGACAATCGCTCGAGATCATGGAGTTCCTTAAGAGGATGAACGAGAAGACGGGCAACACCATCTTGATCATCACGCACGAGATGGACATCGTGGCCCAGTATGCGAGCCGAATCATCGTGATGAAGAAGGGCGCAATCCTGATGAATGGAACGCCGGCTGAAGTCTTTAGTCAACCTGGGCGCTTAATGGAAGGTTGCGTAAAGCCGCCGCTCGTGACGCGCATCGCTCAGGAGCTCGATCCAAGTGGTGCCCATAGCGGCGTTGTGAACTTCGATGATCTGTGCCGGGAGCTGGTTGCATGACGAGCGTCGACATAGCCTCGCCTGCTCCGCTCCCCGCGAGTGAACGCCTGCCACTCCAAGGCTTTTTGGATCTCTCGACGGCCAGTGCAATACGCGCATTTCATGCGAGTTTTCCCGAGTACAAACCGACCCCGTTGGTCGCCCTTTCGAATATGGCCTCCGATCTTGGTATTTCAGGATTGTATATAAAGGACGAAAGCTATCGTTTCGGGCTTAACGCTTTCAAGGTTTTGGGTGGATCTTATGCGATAGCCCGATACCTTGCTCAGCGTTTTGACATCGACGAGCGCAACTTGTCGTTTGAGGTTTTGAGGAGTCCTGCGCTTCGCGATGCGATTTCAAAGCTCACGTTTGTGACCGCAACAGACGGCAATCACGGCCGCGGTGTCGCATGGACGGCGCATCGGTTGGGGGCAAAAAGCGTGGTCTATATGCCCAAAGGCTCTGCTGTGGAGCGATTGGAGAACATCCGTGCCGCCGGTGCCGAAGCGAGTATCACCATATACAACTACGACGATGCGGTGAGGTTCGCTGCTGAGCAGGCGGAGAAGAACGGATGGATTATGGTCCAGGACACTGCTTGGGAGGGATACGAAGATATTCCTCGCTGGATTATCCAGGGCTATTCGACTATGTCTCTCGAGGCATATGAGCAGCTTCCGCAACGTCCGACGCATATTTTTGTGCAGGCGGGCGTGGGCAGCCTCGCTACGAGCGTTACTGCCTTTTTTTCGGCTGCGTATCCAGAAAATGCGCCGGTTATCAGCGTAATCGAGCCCCGTCTTGCCGATTGCGTATTCCGTACCGCACAGGCGGACGACGGTGCACTGCATCCCGTTGGCGGAGACATGCCCACAATCATGGCGGGCCTTGCCTGCGGTGAGCCCTGTACAGTGGGCTGGCCCTATCTGCGCGCATATGCACGCCATTTTTGCAGCGTGCCCGATGAATTCGCCGCGCTCGGCATGCGTATGCTCGGCGCTCCCATGGAGGGAGACCCACGGGTTATTTCTGGAGAATCGGGTGCGGTGACGTTCGGGACACTCGCTGCCATTATGAGCGAGCCGTCGCTGAAGACGGTCCGCGCGCGTTTGGGGCTCGATGAATCGAGCGTTTGCCTGTGTTTCTCGACCGAAGGCGCAACCGATCGCGCCGGCTACCGAGACATCACATGGAAGGGCGCGTATCCCATGGAAGAGGTTGAGTGAATTATGCTAAGCGAAAAGCGCAAAGAGAAGGTCATCTCGAGCGTTCAAGGCCTCGTGCAACGTCGGAGCTATTCGGGCGAAGAGGGGAATGTCGTGGCTTTTCTCGAAAAAATTTTTAAGGATTCCGGGTTTGATGAGGTGCTGAAAGATCGATACGGAAACGTTGTCGGTGTTTTGCGCGGAAATCGACCGGGTCGCAAGATTCTTTTCGATGGCCATATGGATACCGTGCTCGTGCCCGATCCTTCCGTTTGGACATACGACCCCTTTGCGGCGCAGATCGTAGATGGGCGCATGTACGGTCGAGGAACATCCGATATGAAAGGTGCCCTTGGCGCCATGGCGTGCGCCGCCGGGTTCTTTGGCTCCGATACCCGCCGGGATTTTGCAGGCGAGATTTATGTTGCCGGTATCGTTCATGAAGAATGCTTTGAGGGCGTGGCCGCACGTGAGGTGGCGAAAAACGTCAAGCCCGATATCGTTGTGATCGGGGAGGCGTCCAATCTCGATGTGAAGATCGGGCAGCGTGGCCGTGCGGAGATTGTAGTCGAGACCTACGGGGTCTCGTGCCATTCCGCCAATCCGGAAAAGGGCACGAATGCGGTATATGCCATGAGCAAGCTCATTTCGGCCATTCGTGCAATTGTGCCGCCGGAGCAAAAGAAGCTCGGTAAGGGAATCCTCGAATTGACAGACATCATCTCGAGCCCCTATCCGGGAGCGTCAGTGGTTCCCGACCGCTGTCGCGTGACGTATGATCGGCGACTTTTAGTGGGCGAAACGCAGGAGGGTGTGCTCGATCCCATCAAGAAGGTTATCGAGAAAATCGAGGCGAGCGACCCGGAGGTTCGTGCGGACGTTCACTATGCCCATGGAGAGCAGAAGTGCTATACGGGGGAGGTCATTGAGTCCGATCGCTTTTTTCCGGGGTGGCTCTATAGCGAGGATGAACCGTTTGTCGCGGCGACCCTTGAGGAGCTTCGAGGGATGGGTTATGACCCGGCCGTGCGCGTGTACAACTTCTGCACGAATGGATCGAGCTATGCAGGCGAGTCCAACATCAAGACGATCGGCCTTGGGCCCAGCAAAGAAAACCTCGCCCACACCGTCGATGAATATGTTGAGATCGATCAGCTGATCGGTGCTGCAGATTGTTACATGGGCATCATGCGTGCACTTTGCAAATAGCTTCAGGCCATAACGTCGAAAGGTCCGAAAATGCGATCTCTATTGATTAAAAACGGAACCATCGTCGATGGTACGCCTGCTCCACGATACCGCGCCGATGTTCTTATCGAGGATGAGTGCATACGTGCGATCGAGGATTGCATTCCTGCGACAGACGACATGGAGGTCATCGATGCTGCCGGTCTTGTTGTCGCACCGGGATTTATCGATACACACAGCCATTCCGATTTGAAGGTGCTTGTCGAGCCAGAGGTTTTGCCAAAGGTGATGCAGGGCATCACGACGGAGATCTTGGGCCAAGACGGTGTCTCCATGGCTCCACTGCCCGTGCACTATATCGATTCTTGGCACAAAAACCTTGCGGGTCTTGATGGCGATAGCGATGACATCGATTGGACGTTTGGGACAACCGAGAGATACCTTTCGATGATTGAGCAGGCGGGACCCGGTCTAAACGAGGGATATCTGCTTCCTCATGGCAACGTGCGCATGGAGGCGATGGGACTAGAAGATCGTCCTGCCACGTCAGATGAGGTCGCGTGCATGAGAGAAATCGTCGATCGCGAGATGGATGCGGGGGCTTTCGGTCTCTCCACGGGCTTGATTTATATTCCGTGCGCTTACGGGTCGACTGAGGAGCTTATCGAGCTTTGTCGCGTTGCAGCGTCGCACAGAGGCGTTTTCGTGACGCACCAGCGCTCTGAAGCCGATGCGATTATCGATTCCATGCATGAAATCATGCGCATTGGACGTGAATCTGGCGTGCATGTTCACTTTTCGCATTTCAAGGTTTGCGGCAAGAAAAATTGGAAGTACGTGCCGCAGATGCTCGATATTCTCGATAAGGGCGAGGCAGAGGGCATTCCCGTGAGCTTTGATCAGTATCCCTATGTTGCCGGGTCAACCATGATGGGCGCGTGTTTGCCGCCGTGGGTGCACGACGGCGGTACCGATTGTGCACTGGGGCGTCTGGCACAGCCTGAATTGCGTTGCCGCATGGTGGAGGATATCAAGCGGGGGATACCGGGATGGGACAACTTTGTTGACTTTGCCGGTTTCGATAATATCTACTGCACAAGTGTCAAGACGGCAAAGAATGCAGACGCCGTCGGTCTCTCGCTTACCGAGCTTGCGCAAAAGCGCGGCACCGATCCATACAATGCTCTGTTCGATCTGCTCCTCGAAGAGGAAAACGCTGTAGGCATGGTTGATTTCTACGGGCTAGAAGATCATGTCAAGCTTTTTATGGCGCGACCGGAAATGAACGCTTGCACTGATGGTTTGCTGGGTGGTAAACCGCATCCGCGCGTTTACGGAGCGTTTCCTCGTATTTTGGGCAAGTATGTACGCGAAGAGGGCGTTATGACGCTGGAGGAGGGCGTTAATCGTCTGACCTTGCGCGCGGCGGAGCATTATGGAATCGAGCGGCGCGGTAGGCTGGCTGTTGGAAACTATGCCGATGTCACGATATTCAATCCTCAAACCATTATTGACAAAGGGACGTTTACCGATCCAGCTCAATATCCCGAGGGGATCGTGCACGTCTTGGTTAACGGCGTTGCCGCGGTTCGTGATGGTAAGCCGACTCATGAACGTGCGGGGATGGTTTTACGTCATAAAGGGTAACTAAGGTGAACGGCTGTTTTATCCGGGTGAATGACAGAATGCGACATAATAAACCTGTCGACTTTTTGACACACAACCGTTAGGGAAGCGCCGGTATATGCCGGCGTTTTTCTTGGCGCGCCGCAAGGTGAACGTCTGTTTTATACAGGTGAGTGGCGAAATATGACAAAATAAACCTGAGGACTTGTTGTCATATGGGGTCGAAAATCGGGACCTTAACGTTAGGTAATTGTTTCAAAATTGTTTCGTACTGCGGATGAAAAAGCTCCCAAAACAGCAATAAAAAATCCCTTTGAGCTGGGAAGATCCTGAAAAACGCTTTGGGCGACTACGGGCGGCGATAGGGGATTGAATAAATGCCAAATGTGCTGAAATACAAACCATTCATACCTACAAGTGCTATATGCAATGTAGCATTAAATGCCGTTTGCGGGCGTATTTCGACCGCTCGTGCGCGCCGAGTGGTCTAAAAGTACCGCCGAAGGCCGTTCGCAGAATGTTAACGGCATGCTTCTTTCTTTCACGCCTGCGTCAATTTCTAGCATTTCAATCATTGAACGCCATGGGAGTCGACACCTGTGTCCAACAAACGATCAATGATGGAAAGGAGACTGCTTGCATGGAAACAACCGCAACAGCTCCAACTGATCGCGCGCTTGCGATCAAAAAGAAGAAGGCGCTCGACGCAAGCTTCTTCAAGAAGGGCATCGCTATCGCGGCGCTCTCCAGCATTATGTACGCGCTGTACACTGCCTTCGTTACCGGCGGTCAGCTCTTTGGCGTCTGGGGCAATTGGTTTGGTGCGCTCGCGTCTACCAGCCTGGTCGTCGTTTTCATCCTGCCTACGATCGCCTCGGGCATCAACGATACCCTGAGCGCCATCTGGGCCACGCTCGTTACCCTCAAGCAGGGCAAGATCGCCGACCTGGGTCGCTGCATCGCCTCCAAGCCCGGTCGCATCGTGATCCTCGCTGCCTTCATCGGCGGCCCCATTGCCTCTGCTGCCTACGTTATTGCGCTTTCTCAGGCCGGCACCCTTGCCGTGCCCATCGCGGCTCTAAACCCCGCAATCGGCGCGATCCTCGCTCGTATCCTTTACAAGCAGCCGCTTGGCCCCCGTGTTATCACGGGTATCGTGATCTGCGTCATCGCAGGCGTCATGATCGGTAGCACCGGCCTCACCGGCGAGGCTGCACCGGGTATGGCACTTGGTCTGGGCCTGGCTCTTCTCGCCGCCCTGTGCTGGGGTATTGAAGGCTGCGTGGGCGGCTACGCTACCTGCATGATCGACTCGCAGATCGCCATCAATATCCGTCAGCTCGTCTCTGGCATCGGCAACCTCATCATCGTTTTGCCGATCCTCACCCTCGTGTGCGGTGGCACCCTTGCCCAGAGCTACACCTATGTTGCCCAGGCGCTCACCGACGGCTCCTCCGTCATCTTCTTCGCCGTCTCCGGCGCCGCTGCCTACCTCTCCTTTATGAGCTGGTACCGCGCCAACGCCATGTGCGGCACCGCCCTGGGTATGGCCATCAACGGCACCTACACCTTCACCGCGCCGCTTGCCACCTGGATCATCCTTGGCCTGATCATGGGCTTTGACGGCTACGCACTGGCTCCCATCGCCTGGGTCGCTGCCATCGTCAACCTTATCGGCATCTTCTTGATCGCCGTGAACCCGATGGACCTCCTGAAGAAGGACGGTGAGTAACGTGCTGCCTTTGAACTATGCCATGCTCAAGTACTTTACCTGCCATGACGAGGCTTGCGCCGACGACGTCATGGAGGCCCTTAAGGGCGAGTACTCCTCGTTTACCGCTTTTACCAAGCCCAAGATGCAGGAGGCCCTGATGACCGCCGAGAAGAACGGTCTGATCAGCGAGTCCCGCTTTGACCTGGACGGCGCGGGCGAGGTCCGTGTCTACTACAGCGCTGATCAAGAGCAGCGCGACACCATCAATTCCTACATCAAATAGGAAAGGAGCTACCCCATGCGCTATACCGGCGAAGAGGCCATCGGCCTCATTGAGACCCTCGGCATGGTTCCGGCTCTGGAAGCCGCCGACAAGATGCTCAAGGCGGGCGACTGCGAGCTCGTGAGCTACGAGAACGTCGGCTCCACGCTCGTCACCGTCATCGTCAAGGGCGATGTCGCTGCATGCGAGGCCGCTGTCAAGGCAGGCGTCGAGGCCGCATCGGCTATCGGCAAGGTCACGGCGCACAACGTCATGAAGCGCCCCGTTCCGCCTATTGGCGATGTTGTTTCCGTCCACGACGTGGATTTTTAGGAGGTCCTGATGTCTGAAAGCAAAGGCAACGCATTCGGTGCCATCGAGACCTTTGGCCTCGTGTGGGTGCTCGAAGCTGGCGACGCCATGTGCAAGGCCGGCGATGTGAACCTGATTGGTTACGAGAACACCGCCTCCGGCTACATCTCGATTCTTGTCGAGGGCGATGTCTCGGCCGTCGAGGCAGCCGTTCACGCGGGCGTCGAGGCCGTCGAGGCCCTGGGCGCCGAGGTCTACAGCTCGGTTGTCATCCCGCGCCCGCATCCCGATCTGAAGAAGATCACCGATCGCTACCGTCTTGAGAACCTGCTTCCCTACTAAGGAGGTGTGCCATGTCCCTTGTTGACACCGATCTTCGCTCCGTTCAGGAGGCGCGTATCCTTTTGGAGCACGCCGAGGAGTCGAGGGAAGTCCTCGAGGGTCTGCCCGGCACGCTTGTCGACGGATTTTTGGAGGCTCTGCGCGAGCGCTTGCTTCCGCATGCTGCCTCGTATGCTCAGCTTGCCGTAGACGAGAGCGACTACGGCAACGCTGAGGACGAACAGGTCCTCATCGAGTGGGTGCTCACTGAGCTTCTGGACGACGTGTACGCCCAGATGCCCACGCAGGAGCTCTACTCGCGCAGCACCACGCATTCCGTCGAGGTGGGCATCTCTAAGGGTACGGTCGTCTCGCTTTTGCCCGACTGGCTGTGCATCCCCACGATGCTTTCGCAGCTTGTGTGCGCCGTTGCATCCAAGAGCCCGATTATCTTCTCGGCCCGCCAGCGTACACGTGCCACCTGCAAGGCCGTTATCGAGGACGTGCGCCATGTTGCCGCCGAGTGCCACTATCCGCTCGACGCCCTCACGTATCTGGAGCTCTATGCCCCCGAGGGTGAAGAGTGGCTGGCGGCTCAGCCGGCCGTTCGCATGCTTATTGATTCGCGCGAGTGCGAGCACATCCACGTGGCCGATACCACGGGCAAGGATGTGTACTGCGCGTCGATTGGCAACAACCCGGTCTTTGTGGAGCAAACCGCCGATTTGGCCCTGTGCGCCGAGGAAGTTGTGTACGGCAAGTCGTTTTGCTACGGGATGCTGCCGGGTGCCGAGCAGTCGGTTGTGGTCGAGCAAGCTGTGGACGAGGCCTTTAAGACCGAGCTCAAGCACCGCGGCTGCTACTTCCTTTCCGATGAGGAGTGCCAGCGTCTTTACCGCGTGTGTTTTCGCGAGGACGGGCGCACCTACCGTGAGCTCATTGCTAAATCGGCGTGCGACCTGGCTCGTCGCGCAGACATCGCGGTGCCTGCCTCTACGCGCGTGCTCGTGGCCGAGAAGCCCTATGTCTCCGAGCGCAGTTTTTTCTCGCGCACTAAGTACGGCCCCGTGCTGTCTTACTACGTGGAGGAAAACTGGCGTGACGCCTGCGAGAAGTGCATCGAGCTGATCTTGAACAGCGGCTCGGGCAATGCGCTTTCGATCTTCTCGCGCGATGGCGAAGTCGTTCGTCAGTTTGTGCTCAAAAAGCCGGTGGGACGCATCCTCGTGAACGTGGGCACCGGCATGGGAGCCACCGGCTGCCATTCCACGTTGCCCAAGACCCTCACCGTTACCGGCTGGGAAAGCGCGACGACCTCGAATCTGGGTGTGACCTATCGCGACTTTATCCGCCGGCGCCAGGTTGGGTGCAGCCTCGAGTCTTCTGACCTCTCTCTTCTCGAGGATGCCGGTCTCAACCGGGTGCCGGATCGGAAGATCGTCGCACATATGACCGAACAGCAGCCTGCAACAGAAGTTGCCCCGCAGGACAGCACATGGTTTGCAAGCCTGCTTAAAAACATGACCGATTAGAAGAAAAGGAGTACTGATGGATATTCAAGAGTTTGCCAAGCAGCTGTCCGACGCCACCAAGGACATGAGCGAAGAGCAGCGTGCAAACGTCCGTGCGATGTTCAGCAAGGTTGCCGACCAGCTTGATCGTCCCATGAACAGCACCGTCGCCCACACCGAGTGCACCGAGGTGCCCAATGGACCTACCGAGCGTCATCTGCGCCTGAAGCAGAACTTCCTCAAGCAGGTTCCCTCCATCACCACCTATCGCGCTCGCGCCGTTACCGAGTTTACCCGCAAGAACCCGGGTATGCCCAAGATCGAGCTGCGTGCCAAGTGCTTCCGGTATTGCTGCGAGACCGCTCCGCTGGTTATCCAGGATGACGAGCTTATTGTCGGTAACCCCACGGGTGCTCCGCGCGCTGGCGCCTTCTCGCCCGATATCGCCTGGCGTTGGCTGCGCGACGAGCTCGATACCATCGGCACGCGTGCCCAGGACCCCTTCTACATTTCCGAAGAGGACAAGAAGTACATGCGTGAGGAGCTCTTCCCGTTTTGGGAGGGCAAGTCGCTCGACGAGGTCTGCGAGGATCAGTACCGCGAGTGCGGCGGCTGGGAGCTTTCCGGCGAGTCCTTTGTTTCCGACTGCTCCTATCACCAGGTAAACGGCGGCGGCGACTCCAACCCCGGCTATGACGTCATCTTGATGAAGAAGGGCATGCAGGACATCCAGGACGAGGCTCGCGAGTATCTCAAGCACCTCGACTATGCAAACCCCGATGACTTGGACAAGATCTACTTCTACAAGTCCGTTATCGACACCACCGAGGGCGTTATGATCTACGCCCGCCGTCTGTCCGACTTCGCTTGCCAGAAGGCCCAGGAGTGCAGCGATCCCAAGCGCCGCGCCGAGCTCCTGCAGATCTGCGAGAACCTTAAGAACGTGCCTGCCCACAAGCCGCGCACCTTCTGGGAGGCCGTGCAGTCCGTATGGGTTGTCGAGAGCCTGCTGCCGGTCGAGGAGAACCAGACCGGTATGTCCATCGGCCGTGTTGACCAGTATATGTATCCCTTCTACAAGGCCGACAAAGAGGCTGGCCGCCTGACCGACTACCAGGCCTTTGATATCGCCGGCTGCATGCTCATCAAGATGAGTGAGATGATGTGGGCTACCTCCGAGGACGCTTCCAAGTTCTTCGCCGGCTATCAGCCGTTCGTGAACATGACGCTCGGCGGCGTGACCCGCTCCGGCGCCGACGCCACCAACGACCTCACGTACCTGCTGATGGACGCCGTTCGTCACGTCAAGATCTATCAGCCTTCCCTGGCTTGCCGTATTCACAACAAGAGCCCCGAGAAGTACCTGCGCAAGATCGTCGACGTTGTTCGCTCCGGTATGGGCTTCCCCGCTTGCCACTTTGATGACACGCACATCAAGATGATGCTTGCCAAGGGCGTTTCTGTTGAGGACGCGCGCGACTACTGCATGATGGGTTGCGTCGAGCCGCAGAAGTCCGGCCGCCTGTATCAGTGGACCTCTACCTCCTACACCCAGTGGCCCATCGCCATCGAGCTCACGCTCAACCACGGCGTGCCCCTGTGGTATGGCAAGCAGGTTACCCCCGACCTGGGCGACCTCGACCAGTACCACACCTTTGAGGAGTTCGAGGCTGCGGTCAAGAGCACCATCTACTACATCACCAAGTGGACGAGCGTCATGACGGTGATCTCGCAGCGCGTGCATCGCGACATGGCTCCTAAGCCCCTCATGTCCATCATGTTCGAGGGCTGCATGGAGTCCGGCAAGGATGTCTCTGCCGGCGGCGCCATGTACAACTTCGGACCCGGCGTTGTGTGGAGCGGTCTTGCTACCTATGCCGACTCCATGGCCGCTATCAAGAAGCTCGTCTTTGACGACCACAAGTACACACTGTGCGAGCTCAACGAGGGCCTCAAGGCCGATTTTGAGGGCTATGAGAGGATGCGTCAGGACTGCCTGGACGCCCCCAAGTACGGTAATGACGACGACTATGCCGATCAGTTCGTGGCGGACATCGTCTACTTTACCGAGCATATCCACAGCCAGTTCAAGACCCTGTACTCGCGCCTGTCCCACGGCACGCTGTCCATCTCCAACAACACCCCGTTTGGACAGATGACCGGCGCTTCTGCCAACGGCCGTAAGGCTTGGACGCCACTGTCCGACGGCATCAGCCCCACCCAGGGTGCCGACCACAATGGTCCTACCGCCATCATCAAGTCGGTCTCCAAGATGAGCAACGACAGCATGAACATCGGCATGGTGCACAACTTCAAGCTCATGGCCGGCCTGCTGGATACCCCCGAGGGCGAAAACGGCCTGGTCACGCTTCTGCGCACAGCCTGCATGTATGGCAACGGCGAGATGCAGTTCAACTACCTGGATAACCAGACGCTGCTCGACGCCCAGGCTCACCCCGAGGAGCATCGCGACCTTGTGGTTCGCGTCGCCGGCTACAGTGCGTTCTTCGTCGAGCTGTGCAAGGACGTTCAGGACGAGATCATCAGCCGCACGATGCTGACCAAGCTCTAAACACGTAACCACTCAAGCCCAAATGGGCGCAACCCCAACGGAAAGGAGGACGCATATGAGCGAGCAGCTGGAAGAGAGCCTCGAGCGCCGCGCGCGCATCTTCAATACGCAGAAGTACAACATGTACGACGGCCCGGGCATTCGCTCCATCGCGTTCTTCAAGGGATGCCCTCTGCGCTGCAAGTGGTGCTCCAATCCCGAGAGTCAGCATCGTGGTTTTGAGGTCATGTTCAAGCAGACTGCTTGCGTGAACTGCGGGGCGTGCGTCGAGGCGTGCCCCGCAGGGGTTCACCAGCTCGTCAATGGCGAGCATGTGGTGGACCGCACCAAGCAGTGCCTGGGCTGCGGCGCCTGCGAGAAGGCCTGCCTGCAAAAGGCGCTTTCCATCATGGGCGAGGACCGCAAGATCTGCGACCTGGTTTCGTTCATGGACCAGGATGCGGACTTCTACCGCATGTCCGGCGGCGGCGTGACCCTGGGCGGCGGTGAGGTCTTGGCCCAGCCCGAGGCCGCCCGCGCCCTGCTTGCGGCCTGCAAGGACCGCGGCTACCACACGGCGATCGAGACATGCGGCTACACCAAGACCGAGACGATTCTTGATATCGCGCGCTACGTTGACTTGTTCTTGTTCGACATCAAACAGATGGACCCGGTCAAGCACAAGCAGTGGACCGGCGTGAACAACGAGCAGATTCTCGCCAACATCCGCGCCCTGCTGGAAAACGGCTTTAACGTGCGCGTGCGCATGCCGCTGCTTCACGGGGTGAACGACGACAAGGCCGAGATAGACGCCATGATCGAGTTCTTCACGCCGTATCGCTACCAGAAGAACTTCGACGGCGTGGACCTGCTCCCGTACCACAAGCTGGGCGTGGGCAAGTACGCACAGCTCGGTCGCGACTACGAGATCGAAGGCGACCCGTCGCTTTCCGAGGACGACCTAAACCGCATCGAGGGCTGGGTCTCCGAGGCGGACTTCAAGGTCAGCCTCGTTCGGCACTAGGGGTGGGGCATGGAGCATCTTCAGCGCATCATCCAAGAGTCGGTCGACGGTAAGGAAGTCGTGTTGGCGCACGTCATCGCGTCTCCCGCGCCGGATATCTATGACCGCATCGGCGTGCCGCATGGCCAATCCATCGGCATCCTCACGCTGTCGCCGGAGGAGACCTCCATTATCGCGGCCGATATCGCCGCGAAGGCGGCTCCGGTGAGCATCGGGTTTCTCGATCGCTTTACCGGTGCTGTGGTGATCTTGGGCGACGTGCAAAGCGTCGAGACGTCGATGCAGGAGGTCGTTCGCGTTCTCCATGACGGCCTGGGATTTCGCGCCCATGAGGTCACGAGGTCGTGATGGGAGATCGCCTTATGATCATCGGCTTGCCCGGATCGGGTAAGTCGACGATCTCCGATCTGGTGGAGGGGGAGTCCTCCGACCACCAGCATCGGGAAGATTGCTTGTATCGTTCGCGCAGCTTCGAGGTTCCGGGGAGCTATATCGAGAACCACTGGATGCACAGCATCGTGATCATGTTGTCGCAAAACCAGGCTTCTGGGGTGCTCCTTTTGATCGACGGGGCGAGCGGCGAGACGCTCTACTCGAGCGGTTTTGCCCGTGCGTTCAACGAGCCCTGCTTGGGCGTGCTTACCAAGTGCGACCTGCTGAGCGAAGAGGAACGCGAGCAAGGGTTGGCCAGGCTCGTGGATGCCGGCGTCGATAGGGCACTTTGCCTTTCGACAACAACCGGCGAGGGCGTGAACGAATTATTGGACTGGGTGCGAAACGTCGCACCCAACGAGTGACCGATAACCAGAAAGGAGGAGACACCTATGTTCTATGTAACCGAAAACGAGCTGCGCGGCGCGTACAACCGGGAACATTTTTCCAGCTATACGCTGCCCGAGGACGCCAAGCTCACCCCGAGTGCCCGTCAGTTCCTCATCGATTTTCACATCGACTTTAACGAGGGCTACGGGGCTGCTTGCGGCAATGCAGACACCTCTGTGCACGATCCTGCCGCCGCTGCGGCCCGCGCCGAGGATGCCCTGACATCGTTTTACGACGATATCGCCGTTTTGGGCGCCCGGCTGCGCATGCTGGGCCGCAACGCCCTGGGAATCGAGAACGATATCGCCCATGTGTGCGACACGTTGGGAACCCTGTGGCAAAACCACACTGACCTGGGCGGTCTCCTTTCCGAATGCGAAGCCGCAGGCGAGGCTTTGGAAGTGCCCGTGCTCCCGCCGCTTTCCGCGGCAGTGCACCCGCTCTATTACGAGATGGCGCTGCTCGAAGTCGAGCTCGCGCGCACGCAGCGCTTTTGGGCGCAGGCTGCAAGCGAGATGACGGCCGAGGGCCATGCCAGCGTAGACGCGTGGGCGCAAAGCGTGACTCGCTGCCGTGCGTGCCTGGCTACGTGTTTGGAAAAGGTCGCAGGGGAGGCGCGCCATGGTTGATTTCGAGGCCGCCAACGCTCGCCTTCAAGATCTGCTCGACCGTGTGGGCAGCCCGCGCCCGGTAAGCGCCGACGAGCCCTTGTATTGCGGTCTCGATGTGGGCACCGCATTTATCGTGCTCGCTGTGGTTGACGCGGCGGGTGAGCCTGTTGCCTGCGCATATCGCTTTGCCAGCGTGGTCAAGGACGGCATGGTCGTCGACTACATGGGTGCGGTCGATATCGCGCGCGAGCTCAAAGAAGAGCTCGAGCAACAGCTCGGGCGCGAGCTTGAGCCCTGTGCTGTGGCCCTTCCTCCGGGAACCGAGGGTCTCGACGGCGGCGTTGTCAAAAATGTCGCCGAGGGAGCGGGGCTCGATGTGGTTGCCGTCTTTGACGAGCCCACGGCCGCAAATCTGCTCATCGGTGCGCGCGATGGCGCCGTGGTGGATATCGGCGGTGGCACCACCGGCATCTCCGTCATCCAGAACGGCCGCGTGGTGGAGTGCATCGACGAGTCTACGGGCGGAACGCACTTCTCCCTTGTGCTGGCCGGTGCTCGCGGCATGAGCTTTGACGAAGCCGAGCTCTACAAGCGCGACCCTGCCCATCACCGTGAGATTTTCCCCGTCGTCAAGCCCACGATCGACAAGGTGTCAAGCATTATCGCCCGTGCCATCGATGGCTATGACGTACCGGAGATCGTCCTGGTGGGCGGCACGGCCGAGCTCACGGGCATCGAGGCTCCGGTTGAGAAGGCGCTGGGTATCCCGGTGCACAAGCCCAACCACCCCATGTTCGTGACGCCGCTGGGCATTGCCTTGGGATGCCAGGCCGCTGCCGCAGGTGACCTCGATGCTTGATATCAAGGTCATCAAGGCGCCTGCTCCCGGCACGATGGCGATCTTGCGCCAGCGCTCGGGCAATCGTTGGAGCGAGGGGTTCCTGCCGGCGGCCGTGGGCCTTGTGCAGGGAAAGCTCATCGACATGGTTGTTGCGAGCGACATTGCCGAGAAGACGGCGGGTGTCGAGGTCACGGATATTCGCGGGAGCTGCCCGCAAAACATGATTCTTCTGGCCATCGCCGGAGACACGGCGGAGGTCATGGAGTGCTTGGAACGCATCAAGGAAGGAGGGGACGGCGCCAATGCTCATCTGTAAGCTCATCGATTCCATTTGGGCGACCCGTAAGTACGAGGAGCTCGACGGCATGAAGTTGATGCGCGTCGAGGTCATCGACGGCCCGGAATCCGGGCGTCGCCTGGTGTGCGTCGATACCATCAGCGCGGGCACCGGAGACCGCGTGCTTGTGGCTACGGGTTCGGCTGCCTACCACTTCATGCGCGAGACCTTTGGTAAGAACGCACCCGTGGATGCGGCCATTGTAGGAATTATCGACGAAGACGTGAGTCTGTAGGAAAGGAGGAAGAGATGAAACGACTGATCAGTGCGGCCGACGTGAAGGCGGCGGCAGAACATGGCGGCGTGCTGGCGATCGATGACAACACCATCGTGACCCCGCAGGCCAAAGACGAAGCTGCCGAGTTGGGCGTCGAGCTGGTCTTTGGTGTCGCGCCCGCAGCGACGCAGCACAAGACGGCTGAGCCTGCACCCGAGCATCACAAGGCACCTGTTGCCTGCGAGCCCGAGCATCACGAGGAGCACGAGGACGCTATGAGTGCCGAGGAGATCGAGCGCCTTATTCGCGGCGCTCTGGACACCGGCATTTGGAGCGAACAGCAGGTTGAGGATCTTCTTGGGCATGCCGCCCCATTGACGGTGAGCGTTGGCGTGTCCGGTCGTCATGTCCATCTGTCCCAGGAGGACCTTGAGGCTCTGTTTGGAGCCGGCTACGAGCTCACTCCCATCAAAGAGCTCTCCCAGCCCGGACAATTTGCCGCTAAAGAGACGGTGACGCTCGTGGGTCCCAAGGGTGTAATCGAGCACGTGCGCGTGCTTGGTCCCGTGCGCCCGTCCACTCAGGTTGAGGTGCTGTGCGGCGATACGTTCAAGCTGGGCGTTCCTGCTTGCGTGCGCATGAGCGGCAAGCTTGAGGGCACGCCGGGCATCACGCTCGCCGGCCCTCATGGCACCGTTGCCCTGCCTCAAGGTGTCATCGTTGCCGCGCGTCACATTCATATGACGTGCGACGAGGCTGCCAAACGCGGGCTTCATGACGGCCAGGCCGTGTCGATCGCTTTTGGCGGCGAACGCGGCGGACGTCTTGACAACGTGGTCGTGCGTGCCAACAGCACGAGCGCCCTCGATTGTCATATCGACACCGAAGAGGCAAATGCCTTCGGTATTAAAAACGGTTCTGTTGTAGAGATCATCAAGTAGATCTCTACGAAATAGGAGGTAACAAAAATGGCAAACACTACCCAGGCCCTCGGCATGATCGAGACCCGTGGACTGGTCGGCTCCGTCGAGGCCGCCGACGCCATGGTCAAGGCCGCAAACGTCACCCTCGTCGGCAAGGAGCGCGTCGGCGGCGGCCTCGTGACCGTCTTCGTCCGCGGCGACGTGGGCGCCGTCAAGGCGGCAACCGACGCGGGCGCAGCAGCCGCCCAGCGCGTGGGCGAGCTCATCTCCGTGCACGTCATCCCGCGCCCCGACGGCTCCGTCGAGTCCATCCTGCCCGGTGCCAAGGCCTAAGTAAGCCATGGCAACGCGTGGATCCGGTACCGGCGGGAGCAAGAAGCTTCAGGAGAACGTCAAGAAGGCGGCTCCTGAGGTGACCGAAGCTCCCGCAAAGGCTCCCGCCGCAAAGAAGGAGCCCACATCTGCGCCGGCGGCTGCTCAGAAGGAGGCCTCCGCAAAGCCTGCGGCGGCTTCCAAAAAGGAGACCGTGGCAAAGCCCGCGGCGGCAAAGACGTCTGCTGCAAAGACGTCTGCTGCAAAGAAAACGGCCGCAAAGACCAAATCGGAACCTGCGGCACCTGTACTCAACGAGAACGAGACCAAGGCGCAGCGCGAGGTCGAAGAGCATCCCGCGCCGCTCAAGGCCGAGCTTTCCGCAAAGGAAGCACCCGCTACCAAACCTGCAGGCACGCCTGCACCCAAGGAAACTACTCAGGAGGTAACTAGAATGTCTAACGCTACCCAGGCCCTCGGCATGATCGAGACCCGTGGACTGGTCGGCTCCGTCGAGGCCGCCGACGCCATGGTCAAGGCCGCAAACGTCACCCTCGTCGGCAAGGAGCGCGTCGGCGGCGGCCTCGTGACCGTCTTCGTCCGCGGCGACGTGGGCGCCGTCAAGGCGGCAACCGACGCGGGCGCAGCAGCCGCCCAGCGCGTGGGCGAGCTCATCTCCGTGCACGTCATCCCGCGCCCCGACGGCTCCGTCGAGTCCATCCTGCCCGGCGGCGCCGCGTAATCGCGCGTCCGCAAAAGGCTAACTATCCGACCGGGGCCGCTCGAGCGTGTCTGCGGCCCCGGTTGGGATGCCCGGCACTCTTTGTGCCACCTGTTGTCACGTGCCCTTGCTGCGAATGCCTGCGCGCCTGCCACCATAAGCGTCTGGGCGGGCACGCCGGCTATTTACGGCTTTTGCAACACTACATGCGGGCACATGCCTGCACCTTTAAGGAGGAACTATGTCTAACGCTACCCAGGCCCTCGGCATGATCGAGACCCGTGGACTGGTCGGCTCCGTCGAGGCCGCCGACGCCATGGTCAAGGCCGCAAACGTCACCCTCGTCGGCAAGGAGCGCGTCGGCGGCGGCCTCGTGACCGTCTTCGTCCGCGGCGACGTGGGCGCCGTCAAGGCGGCAACCGACGCGGGCGCAGCAGCCGCCCAGCGCGTGGGCGAGCTCATCTCCGTGCACGTCATCCCGCGCCCCGACGGCTCCGTCGAGTCCATCCTGCCCGGCGGCGCCGCGTAATCGCGCGTCCGCACGAGCAGTTCTATCCGATTGATTCGAAAGGAGTCTCATGCAGGACTACGATTTCGATCTTCAGAGCATCCAGGCGGTTCGCGACCTCGCCCGCAAGGGTAAGATCGCTGCGAACCAGCTTGCTCATTACGACGAGGAGCAGATCGACCGCATCCTCCGTAACATGGTGAAGGTCGCCGAGGAAAACGCCCAAGTGCTCGCCAGCATGGCTGTCGAGGAGACGGGCTTCGGCAAGGTTTGCGACAAGGTGTACAAGAACCATATCGCCAGCGCCTTGCTTTATGAAGAGATCCGCGACAAGAAGACCATCGGCGTTATCGACGCTGACGAGAAGAACCAGGTCATCTCCATCGCCGAGCCGGTTGGTCTGCTGATGGGCATCGTTCCCTCCACCAACCCTACCTCTACGGTCATCTACAAGGCGATGATCGCCCTCAAGGCGCGTAACGCTATCGTCTTTTCGCCGCATCCCGCTGCCGCCAAGTGCACGGGCATGGCCATCCAGCTCATGAACCAGGCGGCTGTCGAGGCGGGTGCCCCCGAGAACGTGATCCAGGGCATCACGCTTTCCTCCATGGCTGCCACCAACGAGCTCATGCATGCTCCTGAAGTTGCCATGATCATCGCTACCGGCGGCCCCGGCATGGTCAAGGCTGCCTACAGCTCCGGCAAGCCCGCACTGGGCGTGGGCGCTGGCAACTCGCCTGCCTATATCGAGCGCAGCGCCAACGTGCACGATGCTGTCCGTCGCATCCTTGCCTCCAAGACGTTTGACTACGGCACGATCTGCGCTTCCGAGCAGAGCATCATCTGCGAGACCTGTAACCGCGATGCCGTGATGGCCGAGTTCCGCGCGCAGGGCGGCTACTTCATGACCGAGGAGGAGTGCAAGAAGGTTTGCGCTCTGCTTTTCCGCAACGGTCACTCCATGAGCCCCAAGTTCGTGGGTCACAGCCCGCAGTCGATCGCGCAGGCGGCTGGTATCACGATCCCCGAGGGCACTCGTGTGCTTATTGGCGAGCAGCACGGCGTGGGCGATGCCTGGCCGCTGTCCTACGAGAAGCTCACCACTGTTTTGGGCTTCTATACCGTCTCCAACTGGGAAGAGGCCTGCGAGCTCTCCATCGAGCTGCTGCAAAATGGCATCGGCCACACCATGAGCATCCACACCACCGATAAGGACATGGTGCGCAAGTTCTCCGTCAAGCCGGCTTCCCGCATCCTGGTGAACACCGGCGGATCCCAGGGAGGTACGGGCGTCATCACCGGTCTTGACGTCGCGCTCACGCTGGGCTGCGGCACCTGGGGCGGCAGCTCCGTTTCCGAGAACGTGGGCCCGCAGCATCTCATCAACGTGAAGCGTGTGGTCAACGGCCTGATCGAGCCCGACGAGGTTGTGGCTCACGACGAGCTGTTTGCCAAGTGGCATCCCGACCTGGCAGCACATCATACCGAGGCCGCAGCTTCCAGTGCCGGTTGCTGCGATGCCGCGTCCGGCACGGGCTGCTGCGACTCGAAGCCCCATCCGGTCTCGGGCATCAGCTATTCGGTGGGTTGCAGCTGCACCGACGTGTCTCCCGACGCCCTTGCGGGTGCCAAACCCAACGACGTCATCGACGCCGACGAGCTCCAGAAGATGATTCACGAGCTCACGAATGCCTTCAAGGGCATCTAGTTTCTCTTGTAGCCAAACGCGCGGAAGCGGGGTGAAGTTGTGACAGGTCTTGAGCTTTCTCGTTCATATTGCGAGCTCTACGCGCCGTCCCTATTCGAAGGGCTACCGAGCGACGTTCGTTACCGCGCCGCGCTGGGTCTCGTTGGAGAGGGATCGGAATGCCTGGGCTTCGATGACGAGATTTCGCACGACCACGACTTTGGTCCCGGCTTCTGCGTGTGGCTTTCTACCGATGTATATGAGGAGTGGGGGTCGGAGCTTCAGCGCCGCTACGACCTTTTGCCTGTAAGTTTTAAAGGTTTTACGCGCCAGCAGACGCAGATGGCGGGCAAGCGCGTGGGGGTCTTTGAAACGCAGGCGTTCTATCGTCTCTACACCGGTCTTTCTCGTGCACCGCAGTGTGCAAAGGAGTGGCTCGCCATTCCCGAGCAGCTTCTCGCTCAGGTTACCTCCGGCGAGGTTTTTGCTGATCCGAGTGGCGAGTTCTCCGTTATGCGCGCGGTGTACCAGGGATTTTATCCAGACGAGGTCATGCGTAAGAAGTTTGCTGCCCACTGCGCCTCCATGGCCCAGGCGGGCCAGTACAACCTTCCGCGCTGCCTTAAGCGCAAAGACGCCGTCGCTGCCCAGGCGGCGCGCAGTGAGTTTTTGACAAGCGCCATGGCGGCGTTTCATCTGCTTGCGCATACGTACATGCCGTACTACAAGTGGGCGTATCGCTCGCTTGCCGAGCGCGCGTGCGCGTGCGCGCCGGTGCTCGATGCCGTGCGCTCCATCGCCGCGGCGCCGGTGGAGCAGGTTGACCAAGATGATGTCGAGGCGCTTTGCCAGACGGTTGGTGCATCTGCTCGCTTGCTCGGCTGGACGTCGTGCGGCAGTGACTTTTTGCTCGATGTCGCCTTGGACATCCAGGGCTCGTTGAGAGATCCGTATCTTGCTGCCTGTCCGCTTGCGGCCGGCGGATACCGATAGGGGGTTGGCATTGGGAGATTGCAGGACGTCATGCTCCGCACTTCGACAAGGCATGTCGGCGTTTTTCAATATGCCGGCGGTCGAGAAGTTGCTCGAAGACAAGGGCCTTGCTCATGCGGAAATCTCTGCATTGCGGGAGCTCGTGCAGCTTGAATGGATACATTTCGACACTGTTCAGGGTATGAGTGGACGCGCCGCCTGCCAAGACGACGCGGTGGGGTTCTTTGTTCATCGTGTTGCCCAGTACCTGAGTTTTCCTCGTGAGTCCATCATAGCTGTGCACGATGACGTGGTGACTGCCGATGCGGCGGGCCGTAACGTGATTCGCGAGAAGTACGCACGCATGATGGAGGCGACCGATCCCGTGGCGTTTGCGCGCGATTGGTCGGGGCGTCTGGAGGCTCCTTCGCCGGTTAAACGCTGCGTGCTCGACGAGATCGAGGGTACGCTGCGAAGCATGCTCGATATCGCACAGAGCGAACTTCCCGCGACGGCGCAGCATGTGAGGGGATCGATAACACAGCCAAAACTCATCTCTTCGATTGGTTATTATGTCTGTGAGATTCAAAGCTATTCGCTGTCTACACTCAGGTGTTTGCGTGACGGGTTGCGGCGCCAACTGAGCGATCACGTGAATCCCGTTTTGGATACCTATGTGAATGCCGTACTCATTCAACGTGTTCTGGAGGCGTAAAGATGACTCATGTGAGCGATGACGAGATGCACAACGGTCAGCTTTTGGGTATTGGCGAGGCAAGCCAGCTGTGCGGCATCACGTCTCGTACGCTGCGTCATTACGACAAGCTCAATCTTCTCCAGCCCGATCGCATAGGGGATAATAAATACCGCTATTACTCGCTCGAGACGATTTTGCGTATCCCCATCATCAACTATCTCAAGATGATGGGTTTCTCGCTCGACGAGGTTTCCGAATTGTTTGAGACGCAGAGCTTTGGCAAGATCAAGGAAATGCTCGGTGCTCATGCCGACGCCTGCACGCGCGAGATGACCCGTCTTGAGGAGTGCCGCCATACCATTCGGGATTGGATGGGGCTTATCGACGAGGCCAATTTTGTCCTTTCGGTCAAGCCACGGGACGTGAGCCTCAAGTACTTCTCCGGCCAGGAGTTTTTGGCCATGCCGTATCACTTCTGGGGCAACTACGCCGATGCGATCATCAACCTCGATTTCACTTCGTTTGTCGAGGAGCACGATAACGTGATCACTGGTCCTGTGATCTTGTATCACAGCAGCTTCGATGCGTGCTGCGAACCCGATCACACCCAGAAGCATTCCGAGGTCACGGTCGTTCAGCATGCGCTGCGTCCCATTGCCGAGGAGAATCGCATGACGCTGAAAAGCGGCATGTATCTCTCCACGTATCATACGGGTCCGTTCGAGAATATCGGCGAGGCCCATTGCCGCGTGCGCGATTATGCGCTCGCAAACGGTTTCAAGCCGGCCGATGGCGTGTTCGAGCGCTTTGTGACCGACTACTGGACCACCTACGATCAAGACCTTTTTGTCGCCGAGGTTCTTTTGCCCGTTGAGCGGTAACGACGCGACGACTCTCATGTAGAAATCGAAAGGGGCTCTCATGCAGGGCTTTAAGCTCACGACCGAATTGTTTTTTGGGTCGCAGGCCATCAATCATCTTGAGGGCCTGACGTATCACAACGTGTTGATTATCACCGATGGCTTTTTGGAGTCCTCGGGCATGGTCGCCAAGATGGCTCAGCACCTGCCCACGGGCGCACGCTACCAGACGTATTCCGATGTCAAGCCCGATCCGAGCCAGGAGCTCGTTGACGCAGGCGTCGCTGTGGTGGAGCGCGTTCAGCCGGATATGGTCATCGCCTTTGGCGGCGGTTCGTGCATCGATGCCACGAAGGCTATTTTGTACTTCGCCCACGAGCATGGAATGGACAAGCCGTATTTTCTGGCCATTCCTACCACGGCGGGTACGGGTTCGGAAGTTACCAACTTTGCCGTCATCACGCGCGGCGAGAACAAGGTTGTGCTGATTGACGATTTCCTGGCCCCCGACGGCGCCCTGCTCGAGGCCGATTTCACCAAGACCGTGCCGGCAAAGATCACGGCCGATACCGGTCTTGACGTGCTGACGCACGCCATCGAGGCCTATGTCTCTAACGCCGCCACGCCGTTTACCGATGCGCTTGCCGTAAAGGCTGCCTCCATTGTGTTTGAGGACCTGCCGGTGGTCTATCGCGACGGTCTTGCCATGCGTAGCCGTACGCGCATGATCGAGGCCTCTTGCTTGGCAGGTATCGCCTTTACCAACGCCGGCTTGGGCATCAACCATTCCCTGGCACATGCTCTGGGTGGACGCTTCCATGTGGCCCACGGCCGCTTGAACGCTATCTTGCTGCCCTATGTGATGCGGTTCCATATGAGCGAGCCCAAGTATCGCGAGCCGTATGATCGTTTGGCTCATGATCTGGGTATGGCAGATGCCGACGGGCTGCTAGCCCGTGTGCTTGAATTGCGCGAGTGCCTGGGTGTTGAGAATGCCCTGTCCGACCTGCCGCAGTTTGAGCCCGCGGCATTTGAGGCCGAACTTTCCGGCATTGCCGAGGCGGCCCAGCACGACCGCTGCACGCCGTCCAACCCGCGTGCCGTATCCAAGCAGGACTTGGTCAACATCGCCCGCGACGCCTACTGCGGCCGCATGTGACAAAAGTCCACGGGTTTATTTTGTCATGTTTTGCGCCGGAGGCACCCTGATGCCTTCGGCGCTTTTTGTTTTCGTACTCAGATGAGCCGGGCGCCCCGCCTTGCTTGAGGGCTAGTCCAACAGGTCTTCGATAAAGCCGACACGGTAGTTCTTGAAGATCGCCTCGCCTTCCTCTTGGGTGGCGTCGAGGTCAAGGTCAGCCATGATGCCAAAGTCATGGTCGCCGTCTTCGTCGGCAAAGATCTGGTGGACATGCCAGACATGTGCGGCCTGCTCGTCTGCCACGTCGATGGAAAGCATCGCAGAGGAGCGGGCGTCGGCGTCGGTGAGGATTTCTTCGTGCTGCTCGTGATATGCGTCGAGCGCGCGCTCCCAGCGCGTTGCGGTCATGCCAAAGTCGGAGTCGAGCTCTCCTAGCTGGTCGTAGCGCTCTCGGGCGGCGAGCGTCACGCGGCGAATGAGGGCGTTGCGCACCAACAAGGTGACGCCTCGGCGGTCGGCGACCACCTGGTCGGCTGTTGAGGGCGGCGCCATGTCGAGCGCCGCGGGGTCACCAGCGGCCTCCCACTCATCCACCAGACTGGAGTCGACGGAGCGCACCATAAAGCCCAGCCAAGAGATGATGTCTTCGAGCTGCTCGTTGCGCTTTGCCACGGGCACCGTGCGGTCAAGCGAGCGGAATGCCTCTGCCAGATAGCGTAGCAAGATGCCTTCCGAGCGCGCGATATTGAGCTTTTGGATATAGCCCTTAAAGTCATTGGCGCCTTCTAGCATGTCGCGCAGGACGCTTTTGGGACTGAGCTCGTAGTCGTTTGCCCAAGGTACCTCAGCGCAATAGGTGGCAAAGGCGGTGTCGAGCAGGTCTTCGAGCGGCTTGGGGTAGGTGACGTCTTGCAGGCGCTCCTTGCGCTCTTCGAAATCGATGCCATCGGCTTTCATCTCAGCCATGGCGCGCGAGCGAGCCGCGCGCTCTTGGGCACGTAGCACCTGCTTGGGATCTTCGAGCGTGGCCTCGACCATCGAGATGAGGTCGAAGGTGTAGGTGTCACTTTCCGGGTCGAGCAGCTCGAGTGCAGCGAGCAGGAATGGCGAGAGCGGCTGGTCGAGGGCGAAGTCTTCGGGCAGATCGACCGTGAGGGCGTAATCCACCTCGGGCAGCGCATCTGCCGGTGCGTCTGGTGCTGGCGGCACCTCGGTGCGCACGACGACGCCGGAGTCGATCAGCGTGGCGAAAATCTCGTCGGCGCGGACGTTGAGCTTGAGTTTTTCCTCGTCGGCCTGCAGACTCTTGGCGATAAGTTCGCTGACGCGTGCGCGCGCGTCGCCGCCTTGCTCGACCATGGAGAGCACCATGGAGTGCGTGATACGTAGGCGCGGCTTGAGTGTCTCGGGCTGCGTTTCAATGAGTCGCTGGAAGGTTTGCTCATTCCAGGTCACAAAACCCTCGGGCGGTTTTTTCTTTTTGATTTTGCGCAGCTTCTTGGGATCGTCGCCTGCCTTGAGGAGGAGTTTTGCGTTCTCAATCTCGTATTCGGGTGCCTCGGCAATAACCATGCCCTCGGTGTCAAAGCCCGAGCGACCGGCGCGGCCGGCAATTTGATGAAACTCGCGTGCACGCAGACGGCGCATCTTATAGCCGTCAAACTTGGTGAGCGCGGTGAGCACCACGGTGTGGATAGGGACGTTGATGCCCACGCCCAGCGTGTCGGTGCCGCAGATAACGGGCAGCAGACCCTGCTGCGCGAGTTTTTCGACAAGCAGGCGGTAGCGCGGCAGCATGCCGGCGTGGTGCACGCCCACGCCACAGCCCAGCAGGCGCTTGAGGATCTTGCCAAAGGCGGTGGTGAAGTGCGTGCCGCGCGCCATCTCTTTGATCTGTTCGCGCTGCTCCTTGGTGGCGATGCCAAAGTTGGCAAGCGATTGCGCGGTGGAGAGCGCCGCATCCTGACTAAAGTGCACGATGTAGAGCGGGGCCTCGTTGTTGCGCATGGCGAGCTCGACGGTTCCCTCGAGCGGCGTCTTCACATAATCGTAGGACAGCGGCACGGGGCGTGGCGCGTCAACTACGAGGTCGACATCGTAGTCGGTGTGTTCGCGCAGGGAAGCGGCAATGGCCGAGACGTCACCGAGGGTGGCGCTCATCAGCATGAACTGGGTGTGGGGCAGCGTAAGCAGCGGCACCTGCCAGGCCCATCCGCGGTCGGGGTCGGCAAAGAAGTGGAACTCGTCCATGGCCACGCAGCCAACATCGGTGTCCTCGCCCTCGCGCAGGGCATCGTTGGCAAGAATCTCGGCGGTGCAGCAAATGACCGGAGCCGAAGTATTGATGTGCGTGTCGCCGGTGATCATGCCCACGTTTTCGCGTCCGAGCACCTGCACCAGGTCAAAGAACTTCTCGGACACCAACGCTTTGATGGGCGCGGTGTAGTACGAGCGCTTGCCCTGCGCCATGCCCATAAAGAGCATGCCGAGCGCGACGAGCGATTTGCCCGAGCCTGTGGGCGTGCCCAGGATGACATGGTTGCCCGCGGCGAGGTCCATAAGGGCCTCTTCCTGGTGCTCCCATAGCTCGATTCCCCGGCTGCCCGTCCACTCCAAAAAACGCTCGAAGGCTTGGTCTGCTTTGAGCCAAGGCTCGGGTTCGGAACCATCTTCCGGTTCCCACCAGCAAGGGGAAAGGGCGCCGAGCGAGCCGAACTCGGCTTCGGTCCCCGTGCCGCCCGAGAATGAGCTGGCCGCGCCCGCTCCCGTGACGGTCACGGCGTCCTGGTTGTTGTTTGCTGCATTTTGAGCCATGCGAGCTGCTTTCTCTCGAATTTGTCCGTCAACTATTATGGCTGAGAGACGCGGCGCTCGGCTCCAATGTGGAAAAAGTTCTTATCGACTGGCGCGGGAGGGTGTTGGAAAGGTACGCATCTGGCAGGATTGCGAAAAAAATACGGTTATAGGTAGCTTGCTATGAACTTGCCGAGTAGCTGGGCTAAATCATGAATAAAACCCCAGGAAAGAAAGGTCGCGAGCCGGTGCTACTTAGCCGCCTTAGTTCAACCTACCTATAACCGGTTTTTCTTTCGGGTTCGGTTGAATTCCTGCATTCCAAGTGTCTTCCAGTCCAGAAAAAGCTTCTGCCGGAGCCTAGTCTCCTGTGCTTTCTGACGCGGCGTCTTCTCTTTGTACGTCATATCGAGTTTTTGGAAGATAAGTCTTCGCAATGTATCGAATTTGCTTGCCTCTGAGATTTGTTGGTATGTGACCATAAGCACATCGATACCCATGCATTCGAGCGCTGTTGCCCTATCGGCATCGATGTCTTTGACGCCACCTGTGCCGTGGACGCTTCTGCCTTGACATTCGATGGCAAGGTCTTTTGTGCCGTCTTCGGAAAGTGCGTAGAGATCGATGAGGGCCTTTTTGTTGCGGCAGAGTTTTTGTGCTTCGGCGGTGAGGGCAACTTCATGATTGTTAGAGATGCTTGCCAGGCCCTCGCCGCCTCTGCTGCGAGGGGTGTTGAGCAGCAGGGAAAGCTGGGCCTCAAAGGGAGACGATACAATCCCGGTTACCATCTGCGCTGCCTGTGCAAGACGCTTGTGGCCATACATCCCCTTGGTTTCCGCGAGGAAGAGGTCGAGTTCATCGAAATCGATGAGTGGCGAGCGCATCCATAGGTCGCTGGGTTTGTTGTCGGTGTCGTAGACACGCCTCCAGCCACCAGATCCTTCACGGAGCTGCTCCTTGTAAGGATTTAGCATTTCTTCCAGTGGCTCGCTTGGCTTAAAGACGGTGAAATTGCCCGTCAGTTCGTAAATGATGAGCGCGAGGCTCTCGGTGGAAACGAGCGGCGCCAACGTTAAAAGCGTGAAGAGCGGTGAGGTGACCTTGATGTCGAGGGGTGTATCCCAGACGGAATCTTTTGGTCGCTTGGTGCTCCACACGTGATGCTTGATGTTGACGGCGCCGCTTTTGTGCTTGCTGCTGGGGACGAGCAGATGAATCGGGAACTTGATTACTTCAGTGACTGTGGGGTTTTCACGCACCTCACGCCGCGTCCTATCTGCTTCGCAGATGGTAATCGGCGGCATCATCATCAGCACCAGAGGGGGAGTCCGGTAATAATTCAGGGCAGATATGTTGCAGAGCGTGTAGTCCATACCTCGCTGATGCCCAGCGCGCAGCGTCCCTATCGTTCATTGAGTAATTGCCGTTTGGCATCGGCGAATGGCATGGACGATTGATGCGGCGGGCATGAACCATGGCGCGATATCCAAAGTCGAAAAAACGGTTATAGGTAGGTTGAAGGAGAAAGGCTGGGTAGCTGCGGTTAACGGGCGTCGATTTCCTGCTCTTTTGTTTTAGGTCTAGCAGGTCTACTTTATAAGAACCGGCAGACCTACCTATAACCGTATTTTTTGATTCAATCCGAGCTTCGCTAGACGTGCGGAAAGCGGTTTTTGCCTTTGCGCATGCGATTTTTGAAGTTCTCGACGGCCTCTTCCATGCCGAGGGGCACGTAATTGAGGCTTTCAAGGTCTTGCGGCAGGTAACAGGCGAGGCTTTGCTCCTGCGCGCGGCCTGCTTCGAGCTGGGTTTTGCTTGGGGCAGCGCCAGGGGTGGCGCAGATGCCATAAACGTATGCGCCCATGTCTCGGGTGCGCTGCTCGTATTCGGTCATGGGGTGCTCCGGGTGCTCTGCGCGCACGTCGTCGCTGATCCAAAGCGCCCGGTAGCCGGCGGCTTCAAATTGGCCCAAGGCATAGTCGCGCAGCGGCTTGCTGTCGGTGCGCAACGTGACGGTTCCGCCTGGGGCGAGGAGTGGCCGGAAGCCTGCGAGTGTATCGACGTAGACGAGCCTTTGCTTGGCATGGCGTGCCTTGGGGCACGGGGTGGGGAAGTTGAGCGTGATGGCATCGAGCTCGCCGGTGGCAAAAATGCGTGCGAGTGAGCCCGCCTTGCGTGGGACCAGGACCGCGTTTGCAATACCCGCCTCAACAACGCGCTGCGCGGCATAGGCAATGCAGATGGGCTCTCGATCGGCGCCGACAAAGAGCGTATCGGGCTCGATTTTGGCGCGTTCTGCCAGGTACGTTCCCTTTCCGCAGCCAAGATCAAGATGAAGGCGGGCAAAGGGCTTGCTTCCGGCGGGGGCGCAGGCCTCACGCCAATGACCGATATAACTTTCGGGGCTCGTCTCGATTGCCGAGCCGTAGCGTTCCAGGCGCTCCTCGAGCACAAAGTTCTTGGGGGTTCTGACGTGCAAGCTTCCCATGGGTCTCCAATAGGCGCGTCCAAATCGTGTCCGCACAAGGGATATTGTTTTACCAAACTAGAGTACCGTCACGTTCTGGTGTTTGGCGGGGCCATGGGGAAGAAAACGAAGAAACAAAATCACCGCGCGCGGCCCTTGCCGCAAAGTGTCCCCGTAATCGGATTGCGACAAAGCATTTCAAGACGCATTTTTCGCTCTTGAAGCGTTGGTATCTTCGAGATAGTCGTGTATGTCGATCCGTTCTCGATGGCAAATGAGTAGCCGTGGATGGTCGACAACGCCTGCGTGGCTGCTCTTGGCTGCAAGGGGGGTCTTTTATCGAGGCGGTTGAGGATGCAGAGCGGTGTCCGCAGGGGCCCATAGGGACTTCGCCGCTCTTCTCAAAAGACGAGTTCGACCGTTTTTCGGACTGCCTTGTCAGGGAATCCGGGGATCCCAACGGGTAAAAGGAATTGCTCCATTTTGAATGTCTGCAGAAGATGGCAACCATGCGTGAATGCTGTTAGGCGGATGCCGCCAAGGCATCAGGCTCTTTGCAAGATTACATAGCGATTGAGCTCGCCGCTATGTCCGTCGGCATGAAAGCGCGCTAGCTCGCGTACGGGGGCGTCACCGTTCGTGCTCAATGCGCGCACTCCTGTTACCAAGTCGGTGATTTGTTGATCGTCAAAGTGGTGGCAGTAGCGATAGGCACGATGGTCGTTTTGCCAGCCGATAAGGTGATCGCCCGGCTCGAACTGCGAGGGGTCATACCCTTCGAACGGAGCCGAGAGCTCGGCGCGGGCCTCGGCGCGGGCGGCCTTGCGCACCATGCGCTCGTCGTTCATGAACTCCCAAAAGCTGATGGCGATGATGCCGCCCGGACGCGTCTGACGCACCAGGGCGTCGAGCACGCGTACGCGGTACTCGCACGACGGCACATGGTGCATAAAACCAAAGCAGACAGAAATGTCGGCGAGCGGGGCGTCGAAGACCACATGGGGCATATCGGCGGGGTTGAGCTTCATTAACGTTCCGAGCACATCGACTTCTTGGAAGTGCAGGTTGGGAATGCGTCGAGCGTATCCACCTTCGTCGGTGGCGAGGTCTTGACATGAATCGACACCATAGAACTCGAGAGGACGGCCGGCGAAAGGCGAAGAGCTCAGGCGGCCGAGGGCGAAGTGCTCGAACCGCATATTGCCGCAGGCAAGATCGAAAGCGCGGACCGGTTGCTCACCACCGACCGCGTCAATCTGCTCGAGCGCGATGTCCATGGTACGAACCCAACCGGGCCAGGGAGCCCGGCGCGTGTCGGAAAAGGAGGCGGCGTGCTCGCGATAGAACGTGTTGTTGAGCTGGATGAGCGATGAGGCAAAATCGCGGTTCACGGTGCGAGGCTCCTTCCGTTGGTGACACGCGGAATAAACTGCACGACCATACTACCGTTAACGTTGCGGCGGGAACAACCGAGTGGGCGTCAATGCTTTGTATAGACACATTTTCCCAGCTCACATATACCCGCAACCGCCGGTTGTCAAAAATCTCACTAGAATAGGTGGCATACTTTTGTCGGTGGCGGATAGATTTTTAACTGTGCAAGGCGCCTTAAGAACAAAAACGATCCGGCGGCACGGCTGGCATCACATAGGAGGAACCATGAATGTAGAAACTGCGCAGCGGCTCGCCGACCTTCGCCGCAGCAAGGGCTTTAGCCAAGAAGGGCTGGCGCGAAAGCTGGGGCTGTCGCGCCAGGCGGTCAGTAAATGGGAGCGCGCGGAGAGCTCGCCCGATACCGAGAACCTGATTTCGCTCGCCAAGCTCTATGGCGTGAGTCTGGACGAGCTGCTCAATCCGAGCGATGAGATCGAGGACGATATCGAGTTTGAGAACGAGGACCGCGCCCGCCAGCGCGAGGCCGAGGCGGCAGAGCGTGCCCGCACCCATGAGGCGGCGGCGCGCGCCACCGAAGCGGCAACGCAGGCGAGTGATGCCGCGGCCAAGGCGGCACAAGCGGCAAGCTGGAGTGCGCAGGCCGCCAATGCTGCTACGGCGCAGGCGACGAGTGGCGGTGCGACCAGCGTGACTCCAGTGAAGGGCCCCTTCCAGTCGTTCCCGTATTGGGCCGTATGCTGGCTGCTGTTCTTTTTGCTGATGTTCCTATTTGGTGCCAGCCCCTTTGCCGCGCTGATCTTCTTTACGATTCCCATTTATCACTGGGTGGCGCGTGCGCTCGATGGTGATTGGGCGCGCGGTGATATTCAGGTTGGTTCGGCGCCGGTGGCGGCTAAGGCTCAGGTGCAGGACGTTTCCGCTGCCGTTGATACTGACGTGGCTACCGCGACCGCCGCAGAGCCGGTCGTCAAAGAGGGTGATGAATGATGAAGCTCTCGCATGAATCCAAGGTACGCTTGGGCGTTGGTATTGGAGCGTTTGTGCTCATCATTGGGCTTGTCTTTGGTACTTCGCGGTTATTAGCTCATTCCGATATAGTGCGTACGACCGGTATTCTATCTGGCGATTTGTCTGATTTTGACGATATGTTTGACGAGGACAATCTCTTAGATGGCGGTGGCTATTCCGCTCGGCCTCAGCAGCTTTCGAGTGCGACCTTTGATGCCGATGAGTTCCGCTACCTCGATTTCGATATCAATGCGGCTTCGGTGGACGTCAAGGTTGTTGATGGCAACAAGGCTCGCGTTATCGAGCGGGGGCGCGTTGCCAAGGGTATGGATGCCTCCAAGGCCGCGGCGCAAAACATCGCATCCGTCGAGGACTCGACGCTCAAGGTTTCCCAGTTTGGAAGTGATGACGGTAAGGCAATCGATCGTTCAGTTACGGTTGAGCTGCCGCGCCGTGTTGCCGAACATCTGAAGGGGATCAACGCGCACGTGGGCTCGGGTGATCTGCAGATTGCCGGTGTCATCTGTGATGGTTTTGACCTTTTCCTGGGTGCGGGAGATGTAGAGTTTACGGGCAGCGTGACTGATGCGCTCAGCGCTGAGGTCGGAGCGGGCGATGTGACGTTTGCGCTGAATCAGGCCCCCGCGAAGTCGATGAACGTAAGCGTGGACTCGGGTGATGTAGAGGTAACGGTTCCGAACTCTACGGGCTTTACGGCGAGCCTTACTCTGGGCAGCGGTGACTTCGAGAGCGATTTCCTTCCGGATAGCTACGACGACGAGGCGATTTCGAACCTCGAGTTCGATAATGGCGATAAGTCCGCCACGTATCGCTTTGCGGTTGGTTCGGGCGACATGTCGTTCAATCCGGAATGACGACGGCGGGTTAAGTCCGCAAACATAGATGCTTATACGCGCTGTTTGATGAAGGCATCGAAGCCGAGGTCGGCTCCGGTGCCTTTGCCTTTACAATGGGGGCATGGAACAGATTATTTTGAACATACTTGAGTGCCTGCGCCGCGGCGAGACCGTCGACGATCAAGTGCTCGTCAAGCTGATACATGCCGAGGCACGCCGCGAGGGTGCCGATAAACGAATGCTTGCGAAGCGCCGCCTACTGCCGTTTTACCAACGCGTCAAACGCGAGGACAACGAGCGCTGGTCCGCGTGGAATGTCACGCCCGAGCTCGAGCAGTGCCTGATGCAGGTCTTGCGCATGAAGCCGCGTCGCACGGCCTCGGGCGTGGCGACCATCACTGTTATCACCAAGCCCTGGCCGTGCTCGGGCGATTGCCTCTTTTGCCCCAACGATCTGCGCATGCCCAAGAGCTACCTGCATACCGAGCCCGCATGCGCCCGTGCGGAGCAAAACTGTTTTGATCCGTATCTGCAGGTGAGTGCCCGCCTAACGGCACTGACGCAGATGGGGCATGCTACCGACAAGATCGAACTCATCGTGCTCGGCGGCACCTGGAGCGACTATCCGCGCGAGTACCAAATCTGGTTTGTGACCGAGCTCTTTCGTGCCCTCAACGACAACGCCGTGGCGGGTGTGGCGGCAAATCCCATGCTCGCAGACCCGGGCGCGTCCACGCGCGAACGCGCGGCGGAACTGCTGGAGCAGGCCGATCCGCACGAGGTCCCGCAGGCGGTTCTCGACCGGCGTGCGCGATATCGTGAGCTTGGCATCTCGACGGACGCAGAGGCGATTGCGCGCGGGGTCGCATCGTGGCAGCAGCGCATCGACGACATGTCCGATACAGATGTCACGTACAATCGCTGCGTGGCGAAGCTCTACGGTAAAAATTCCCCCTGGGGAAGGGCGGCGGAGCTCCAGGTGGGCACGCTCGAGGAGCTCGAGCGCCAGCAGCGTATCAACGAGAGCGCCACGCATCGCGTAGTGGGCCTTGTGATCGAGACGCGTCCCGACGCGGTGACGCCGCAGGCCTTGACGCTCATTCGCCGTCTGGGCGCCACGAAGATCCAGATGGGCGTACAGAGCTTGAACCAACACATTCTCGACCTTAACGAGCGCGGCATCAGGCTCGAGCGCATCGCCCAGTCGTTTGACCTGTTGCGCATCTTTGGCTTTAAGATCCATGCCCACGCAATGGCAAATCTTCTGGGCGCCACACCCGAGCAGGATAAACTCGATTACGTACGCCTTGTGAGCGAAGCTACATTCCAGCCCGACGAGATCAAGCTCTATCCCTGTGCGCTCATTGAGGGTGCACGCCTTTGCGCGAAATACGAGGACGGTTCGTGGCACCCCTACACGGAAGACGAACTGCTCGACGTCTTGGCAGACGACGTTTTGGCCACACCGGCATTCACGCGTATCTCCCGCATGATCAGAGACTTCTCTTCGGGGGATATTAAAGTGGGCAACAAGAAGCCCAACCTTCGTCAGCTTGTCGAGCAGCGCTTGGGCCAAGACCAGGCGGCGGTCCGTCGTGTCGAAGAGATTCGCTATCGCGAGATTGCCGGGCGCGAGGTAACCCTCGACGAGCTCCGTCTCGATGTCGTGTCCTACGAGACTACCAATACAAGCGAGCGCTTCTTGCAATGGGTCGACGATGAAAACCGCATCGCCGGATTCCTGCGACTCTCCTTGCCCAGCCAGGAGTATATGCGTAAGCATTCCGCAGAACTTCCCGTGCATTTGGGCGAAGCGATGATTCGCGAGGTACATGTGTATGGTAAGGTGGCGCACCTGCATGCCGCGGGCAACGGGGCTCAGCATATGGGGTTGGGCCGTCGTCTGATCGAGCGGGCATGCGAGATGGCACACGAGGCGGGATATGCACATATCAACGTGATTTCGGCTATCGGAACCCGGGAGTATTATCGGACTCAGGGATTTGTCGATAACGGCCTCTATCAAACGCGGGAGCTGTAGCTATGGGGAGCTTGCAAAACAAGAGCGTGTCGACGGCGGTTGGCGTGGCGTTGGGCGCGGCGGCGCTTGGAGGCGCACTGGCTGCAGGTGCGCGTTGCATCCAACTGGTGCGCACGCGCGCGGGTCGTGCCCGTGTCAAGGTGCTCAAGCTCGAAGACGGATCCGAGGTGCGCGTGCTTGCCCAGGGAGGTGTCTTTCAGTCGGCTACGTATCTGGGAGAGCGCTGGTCGGAGCCGGTATTTGAGTACATTCGCGCCTTCGATACGATGTTTGAGGCTCTGCCGCAGATGAGGGCATGGTATGCCCATGGTATCGGTCGCGTGCTCATGCTTGGCGGCGGCGGGTTCTCATATCCCAAGGCGTTGCTTGCCGCTCGCGACGACATCTGGATGGATGTGGTCGAGGCCGATCCCGCTATCGTTCAGATGGCGCGTCGGTGGTTCTATCTTGACCGTCTGAAGCAAGAAGTAGGTCCGCGCTTGGGCATTTGTACCGAGGATGCGCGCGTGTATCTCGAACGCATCTCTATGGAAGGTGCCCAGCCCGTGCTTTACGACGTTGTGATCAGCGACGTTTTTGCGGGCGCAGATCCCGTGCGCAGCGTGGCGACGGTGCAGGCGCTTCAGCGGGTGCGGGAACATCTCGCCCCGGGCGGCCTGTATATGGCTAATATCGTTTCTCGCGACCACGGTACCGATATCTCGTTTTTGCGCGATGCGCTAGCGAGCGCACTGCGCGTTTTCGCGCATGCCAGCGTGGTACAAACCACCGACGAGGAGTTGGGAGAAGAGGACAACTACCTGCTTATCGCCTCAGACGAGGACTACTCCTTTGTGGACGCTATCGCGTATGGCGAGGACTTTCCTGGCGAGCCGCTGCTAGATTAGGCAATCTTTGCGCGCCAAAGCGCGGAAGCGCCCAGCGAATTTGCCGTGCTCCCGGCTCGGGTCGCTTGAAGACTCGAGGTACTCGCGACTTGGGCGAAGCCAACGTTCCCTTAGGTGCCGCTCGCTTTTTGGGATAGTTACATTCAGGCGATACGGTATGCTACTACTGTTAAGTGCTCACGTTTTTTGTGGGGGTTATCGTGGCGCAGGAGCAGGATCGCTTCGGTCGGCATGACGTCGAGCTTCATTCTTCGTGCGACATTTCCCGCCGCGCGTTCGTAGCAGCCCTTTTAGGCACCCTTGGCTGTGCAGGCACCGCATCCCTTTCAGGCTGTGCGCTTCCGTTTGCTGCCGGTTCCGCATCCGGCCCTTCTGCTGCGAGGGCCATTGAGCCCCAGCTTGCAACGGTTTTTGATGGTGCACAGCCGACCAAGAGCATTACCCTCATGATGGTGGGCGACATGCTCATCCATACGAGTGTGTGGATGAGCGGACGCCGATCCGATGGAACGTACAATTACGACCACTTTTTCGCGAACCTGGCCGATGAGTTTGCGAATAATGACATCGCGATCGTCAACCAGGAGACGATTCTGGGCGGCACCGAGCATGGCCTCGAAGACTTCCCTAATTTTAATAGTCCCCAGGAGTTGGGTGACGCCGAGGCAAAGGCGGGCGTGGACGTAGCGCTTACAGCCACAAACCATGCTCTTGACCAGGGGTTTGAGGGCATCAAATGGAACCTTGCCTATTGGCGCGATAAGCATCCTGAAATGGTAGTCCCCGGCGTGGCGGATAGCCAGGAGCTGGCAGACACCATCCATATTATCGAGCGCGGCGGCATCAAAGTCGCACTGCTCAACTACACCCAGCATACCAACGGCATTCCGCTGCCGGATAGCGCCCCTTGGTGCGTCAAGAAGCTGCACCTGAGCGACCTTCCCGGCGATGTCAAGCGAGCGCGCGAAGCGGGCGCCGACTTTGTGATCGCGTTTCCCCATTGGGGCACCGAGTATGTCTATACGCCCGACGAGACCCAGCTTGAGTACGGCCAGATTTTCCTGGATGCCGGCGTCGATGCGATTATTGGCACGCATCCTCACGTGCTCGAGAACGTCGATGTGAGAGACGGTGCCGACGGCAAGAAGGTTCCCGTGTTCTGGTCTTTGGGCAACTTCGTGTCCGGCCAGATTGAAAAGCCGCGCATGCTGGGCGGTATGGCCAAGCTTACGCTGGAAAAGACCGGCGATGCTTGCAAGGTCACCGAGTATTCGCTTACGCCCCTGGTCACGCATCGCGCGCCCAATCCGTCTATGAGCGTCTACAAGCTCTCGGAATACACTGATGAACTTGCTTCGCAAAATGCGATTCGTCATGCTCCCGGTTGCGGCGATTTCACCCTGCAGTACTGTTACGACCTTGTGAGCCAGATCTTGGGCGAGGGCTTTGATGCGAACGAGGGAATCCTCAAGGGGACGCTCTAGCGCCCGGGTGAAACGCTCGGTTCGTTCGGGTCCCTTCGGGTGTATATCGATGCTGGCGTCTTGCCAGGCGAGAGGGCGCGGTTGACGCCGCGCCCTCATCGCTTGACGGGCCGTTACGCTCCCCAAGAGGCCACGCGGTGACGCATGCCCTCGATATCCAGCACGCCCTCGGCAAAGCCCTTGCGCACGAGCGATTCGGGCAGGAACTGGTCGTACTTGTTAAAGTAGGGAACCTCGCCAGGATAGACAAGTTCTATAGGGTCAAAGTCGCTCTGCGCGGCCTCGGCACATACCTCATAAAATGTCTCCTCGTCGGCATCCATGCGAAACTGCAGAAAATAGGGGCGCGAAGGGTCGAGGCCCTTGAGGCCTAGCTCTTTTGCGCATTTGATTTTAAGCAGGCGTTCGAGCGCCAGGAACGCATAGCTTCCAAGCCAGGGGAACAGTGCCCAGGTGTCGCCGCCCAGGTTAATGAGCGGACGCTCGGTGACGCCTCCAGCACGCGCCACATGACGTGCCTGCAAAAGGCGTGCACGGGCATTGCCCATAAGGTATGGATAGGAGCTGGTTTCGCGCAGAACGCGGCGCATGCGTTCGAGCACATGGGTGTTGATGTCTCCGGGGCAATCGCCAAAATAGGCGGGAACACGGCCTTTGACCTGTGTGCAGTACACCAGGCGGCGCTTGTGGTCCACCTCTTCGACAATCCAACAATGACCGGCAATGGCTATACGCTCGCCTGGCGGTGGCGGGTTGACAATGGTGCCGAGCTCGGAGGATTCGCAGCGTACCGTGTACTCCTCGTTTTCCTGGAACACAGCGTAGAACTTGAATGAATTAGTAGTGCGCTCGCCCGTGATGCCCACGATGAGACCACCGCGTTCCGTTTGCTCGATCTGATCGGTCTCCAGCAGGTAATGGAGCAGGCAGCGCAGATCGTCGGCGGTCACGCGATGGAAGTACGAGAGCGTGAGCACACGACCCGCGAGCTCTGCAGGCGTGAGTTCACCACAGGAGGCAAGCGTGGCCATAACCTGGTGATAGAGCAGGCTATAGGGGAGGCGGTCGAGTTGCGGGGGCTCGACCCAGCGCTCTTCAAGGTAGAGCTGTACGAGCGCTATGCCCTGTAGGAGCTTCCAGGGGATAGTTTCGGGCAACATCGAGCGCGGTTCGGGCTGCTCCTCGCGTATTACGAAGTGCATCTCGGGCGGAAGATCGCGCCGGCCGGTGCGACCCATGCGCTGAAGGAACGAGCTTACGGTAAAGGGCGCATCGATCTGGAAGGCACGCTCCAGGCGGCCGATGTCGATGCCCAGCTCAAGCGTGGCGGTGGTGACGGTGGTGAGCGCCAGTTCCTCGTCGCGCATGGCTTCTTCGGCGGATTGACGATATGAAGCCGAGAGGTTGCCGTGATGGATAAGGAATCGATCGGGTTCGTGCATGGCCTCGCAATACTGGCGAAGAAGCGTGCACACGCTCTCGGCTTCCTCGCGTGAGTTCACAAAGACCAGGCACTTGCGCCCACGCGTATGCTCAAAGATGTATCCGATACCGGGGTCGGCATCTTGCGGGGCGGTATCGTTTGGCGCCAGGAGTTCTTGTTGAGCGGCGGGCGGGATGGAAACGCCTGCGGCGTTGTTTCCCGTCGTATCCTGGGCGGTGCCTTGTACATGTGGAGGTTCCTGTCCCGCGGTTTCCTTGCGGGCAGTCGAAGCGGCAAGTTCGTGCGGTTTGGCATCCGGTTCATATGCACGCGCAAGAATATCTTCTACCGAGGGGGCGCCTGCGGGCAGCGTTTCGACCGATATGACCTCAGCGGGTTGAGGGTCTGCTGAGGCGGTAAGGCGTTCTGTGGCCTGCGGGCCTGTGATGTAAAAGTGGTCCATGGAGAGGCGCCAGGTGCGGCGTGGCTCGTCAAAGCGGGGGATGATGGTGCCTCGTCCAGTACCCGCAGCCAAGAAATCGCCCGTGCGCTCGGGGTCGCCCATCGTGGCGGAAAGGCCGATACGTCGCGGATTGACGCCTGCCATGCCGGAGAGGCGCTCGATGAGGCAAAGCGTCTGACCGCCGCGATCGCCACGCAGCAGGGAGTGGACTTCGTCGATCACGATGAATTGCAGGTCGCCAAAGAGGCGCGAGATGGCGGAGTGCTTATGCAGCAACAATGCTTCGAGCGATTCGGGTGTGATCTGCAGGATGCCGGAGGGGTTTTGCAGCAGCTTGCGCTTATGCGAAGCGGCTACATCTCCGTGCCAGTGCCATACAGGGATATCGGCTTGGTCGCACAGGTCGTTTAGGCGATAGAACTGGTCGTTGATGAGGGCCTTGAGCGGGCCGATGTATAGGGCTCCCACACTTGTCGGCGGGTCTTCAGAAAACAGCGTCAAGATGGGGAAGAAGGCCGCTTCGGTTTTGCCCGAGGCGGTGCTTGCGGTGAGCAGCACGTTCTCGTTGGTGTTGAAGATGGCATCGGCCGCCGCCACCTGGATGGAGCGGAGGCTCTCCCATCCGTTTGCGTAGATAAAATCCTGCACAAAGGGCGCAAAGCGATCGAATGCATTCATGGTTAGAGCCTCCTTTCCGATGGTGAGGTTTGCTTGCTACAGCGTGAACTCGGCAAAGGGTGCGGCGTCCACGTCCCCATTGCCGCTGTCGCCCGTGTTGCTTGACACGACGGGAGTGCCGGTGCCCGCGATTGCCCCTTCGTCGCGCAGGAGGGCCGCGATGTCGACATCCGGGTTTTGATAGGCGATATCCAGCAGCTCAATGAAATCGCGGATCACCTCGCGCGGCGTAAGGTGCGTGTCGGCTCCCACACGGCCAAACTCGATTTGCAAGAAGGCGGCAAGGTCCTCGTCGGTAATCGTATCCTCGTAGCCAAAGTAGCCCGCGTGAATCTGGCCGAGTTTCTCGATCAGCACCAGCAACTCCTCATAGGTGAGGGGGTGCAAGCGAATAATAGGGGCCAGCATGTCGCGCATGTCCTCGCGTGCAAAGCGCCCCTGCGTAAGACGGCTGCGAAGGGCCTCGTAGCTAAAGACGCCGCGACGGCGATCTTCGATGGAGGTAGGCGTGCCGCCCATGATGATGCCCAGGTGATGCGCCTTGCCCTGCAGGGTGTCGTTGTACATGGTGAGGATCTTCTCGTAGTTGTACTGGCGCGTGATGGCGTTGGGGATCTTGTAGAGGTTCACGAGCTCGTCAATCATGACGATGAGGCCCTTGTATCCGGCGCCAACGAGGAAGCGCGCGAGCAGCTTGACGTAGTCGTACCAGTCGTCGTCGGTGATGATGGTCGAGGTTCCCAAATCAACTTTGGCCTCGGTTTTGGTGCGATATTCGCCGCGCATCCAGCGGGTAATGCAGCTTTTCGCCTCGTCATCGCCTTCGAGGGTCGCGGCGCGATAGCGCATAAGCATGCGTGCAAAGTCGAACCCGTGGACCATTTCTTCAAGTTCATCCAGTTGGGCGTGCATGAGCGATTCGGCGTCGTCACCCGCGTCTTCACCGGCACGAATGTCGAGCGTCGAGGCAACCCAACGATCCAAGATGAGGTTGAGGGCGCCACCTTCGGGGCGCGTCTTGGTGGAGAGGTTGCGAATGAGCTCGCGGTAGGTGGCAAGCCCCTGCCCCTGGCCTCCCTGCAGGCGCCGCTCGGGGGAGAGGTCGGCATCGGCAACTACAAAGCCTTCACCCATGGCATGCGTGCGGATGGTCTGCAGCAAGAAGCTCTTGCCGGCGCCGTAGCGTCCAACCAGGAACCGGAAGCTTGCGCCGCCATCGGCAATGAGGGAAAGATCGGTTAAAAGCGCGCGGATCTCGGTCTCGCGACCTACGGTGATGTAAGGCAGGCCGATGCGCGGCACGACGCCGCCTTTGAGCGAGTTGAGAATCACGGCTGCCACGCGTTTAGGTACGCGCGGCACGGTATTGGACAAATCGGTCATGCGAGTATCTCCTCCACGTCCTCGCGGTAGTCTTCGATGATCTGCGGGCCGTCTGGTCCGTACTCGATTGCGGTATCTCCAAGCAGGTCGAACAAGGCTTCGTTGATGGTGTCGACCATCATATCTTCGCTTGTGGACACGGCGGATAGCGCGTGCGTGCGTGCGGCTGTGTCCGATGCGAGAAGGGCGGTCAGGTATTGGGTCTGGTTGGCATCGAGGGGGCGCGAGGTGTCGTTGCCTGATGCGGGGCCGGTGGCGGTGGGGGCGAGGCCTTTCGCAACGGCGCCGAAAGGTGTTGTTGCGGCAGCGCCGCCGAGCGGAGACGCGGCCTTTGTCGAGCAGGCGGCGATATCCTGCGCCGTTTCGGGCAGATGGGACTGCTGCGAAATGTCCGCCGCGGGGCTATCGTTGCACGCGGGCTTGTCCGCTTTATCTGCACCCGCCGTTGATTTGTTGAGCATTGCTTCGGCAGGCAACGCCTCGACAGGTGACGTGCTGTCTGTTGCGGTCCCATTCGCGCCGATACCCTCGTCACGCTCTTCGTCGATGAGCAGCGCCTCCCGTACTTCGGCGGCGGCGTTTCGAATCCGGCGCAGGCGAGAGAGGTCGATATTCACTTCGACGGGGCGATGCGCGAGTGCCCAGGCATGACGCTCGGATACCTCGCGTTCGATTATCTTCGCTATGTATTTGGGGACATCGCTCTCCTTGAGGGAGTGGGCGTAGTCCCAGGCTTCGCGCATGGTACAGTCGACCGCTCGCATAACCGAGCCGAGCTTGGGGTTGCGCGCTCGCCCGCCGCGATACTTTTGACAGCTCCAATAGCCTTTCTGGCAACGATAGCGATGAGCTTCGTCCAGTTCATAGTCGCAATCGGGATGCTTTTGGGGGTCGAAGAAAACCGCCGAGGCAAACATCGTGTAGGGGAGAGAGATGTTCTCGCCAAACAGGCTTTCGATAAGGGGAAGCTTGCGATGCTTGGTGTAGTGCTCCGCCAGGCGCAGGTAGACAGCGCATGCCACGTGACGCACGTCGTCGTAATGATCCTTGGCGAACTTCGAGCTGGCGATGCGATAGGTTGAGAGCGTATCGATGGCGCGGAAGAGAGGTTCTTCGACTTCGGGGTTCGGCGGCATGAGGATTGGGGCGCCGCCACGGGCGGACGTGTTTTGTTGGGGAGTCTGTTGTTCGGCTATGGCCTGTGCGCGTTTGAGCGCGATAAGCGCGTGGTCGAACTCGAGGGTACGGCTGTCTTCCAAAAGCGATGCTGGCAGGTTGTGATAGACAACATAGTCTGCCAACCAGACGCGGACGTAGCGGTCGAGCTCGGGGGCAAAGGCGCGGTAGGTCTCCCAAAAAGATTTGATGGCCCAAAAGCCGTCTTGCGCGTCGGCACAACCGATACCGCAGAGCAGCTCGTAGAGGTAGACAAAGGCAAAGGAGAGCGAGGTTTCCTCCACGTTGCCGGCACGTACCTGTGTGCGCCAGGTGAAGTAGCCGCGAAGCTGCCGGTCGCTCATGGCGTTGTACGTGGGCGAGTAAGCTTTGAAGGTTCCCTGGTAGGGACAATCGTCTTCGAAATCGGCCATGAGGGTTGCTTGAAGGTAGAAAAACTCATCCTCGCTGAGCCACCGTCCGCGCCCGCCGTCGGTGCCTTCTTGCCAGCGCGAAATGGCGCGCATCTCGCGGTAGCGGTCTGGCATATACGAGGACATCTGGCGCCCCGTGAAGATGATGGGTTCGTCGTTGTAGCGCGTCGAAGAGAAGTGTGAGCTTTTATGGATGCGCTCGTCGGCATGCAGTTTTGCAATAAGCGCATTGATATCTCTATCCATGTTTTCGAGTGTCACGGACGCCTCCTCTCTTCGTTTTGGCTAGCTAATCATCATAGCACAGAAGCAAACAGATGTTCGTTTCTGTGAGGAGTTCTGTGAGGAGATGAGCATGAAGCTGCAGACGGGCGGAAGCGACAGACCGTGGCGACGAGATGACAGACCGTGGCGACGTCACACGGCGCTTCGACGCCGGGCGCATCCAGCTGCAGGGCCCCTAAGTTCACGTGTGAGGAAGCGAATCCCCTTCGACGCCGGGCGCATCCAACTGCAGGGCCCCATTCGGGTCCCTGGCAGAGTTGTTGACTTTCTCGACGTCGCGTGGCGCGAATGTGTGGCGGTAATTCGTTCATTTCTGATTGAGTGGCGGTTAAACGTACATCTAGGGCTTATTTTCGGCAAAAAGATGCTTCAAAAACCGCCACTTGTTTGGAAATGCGCGAAAAGCCGCCACTCGATTTGAAGCGCTGCCGCGGAAATGCTCGAGAAACCGCCACTCAATGGGAGGCAACGCCGCATGGGCGCGCCGGAGCGCCCGATATGTACGAAAAGCCGCCACTTGTCTGCGGGTGTTGTCTTTGGCGTCACGCGGTCGATGCACACCGCTCGCCACGTTATCTTTGGAGCGCTATGCGGTGCCGTGGAGAGTGTGAAATCGCGGTGCGCAGCCTATGACGCATCACACGGTGCCGTGGAGGGTGCGAAATCACGGCGCCGTGGTGGCTTGCGAAATCACGACACACAGCTCATGGTGCCGGCCCATGAAAAAGGGCACGAGCCAATATGACCCGCACCCCTATTAAGACGAGATGCTCGACGGCGCTCCACTGTGGTCCGCGTCTCAAGTAAGATGAAACGCTCGGCGAGAGGCGCTCGCGCGCACCCGCCTTTATGCAGCCTCTTCGAACTGCGAGTTGTACAGCTCGGCATAGAAGCCGCCGCGAGCGAGGAGTTCCTCGTGGGTGCCTTCCTCCACGATATCGCCGTCGCGCAGGACGAGGATGACATCGGCATTGCGAATCGTGCTCAGACGATGCGCGATCACGAAGCTCGTGCGTCCTTCCATAAGGGTATCCATGGCGCGCTGGATGAGTTCCTCGGTACGGGTATCGACGTTTGAGGTTGCCTCGTCCAAAATCAGCGCGGGACGGTCGGCGAGCACCGCGCGGGCGATGGTCACCAGTTGACGCTGACCCTGGGAGAGGTTGGTGCCCTCCTCGTTGATCATGAAGTCGTAGCCGCCGGCGAGCGTATGGATAAAGTGGTCGCAGCGCGCTGCCCTGGCTGCCGCCTCGACCTCTTCGTCGGTGGCGTCGGGGCGTCCGTAGCGGATGTTCTCACGGATGGTGCCGTTGAACAGCCATGTGTCCTGCAACACCATGGCGAACTGCTCGCGCAGCGCCGCACGGTCCCAGTCGCGCACGTCGACGCCATCGACGCGCAGGCTGCCGCCGTCAACGTCGTAGAAGCGCTGAAGCAGCTTGATGAGCGTGGTCTTGCCCGCTCCCGTGGGGCCGACGATGGCCACGGTCTGGCCGGGAAGGGCATCACAGGTGAAGTCGTGAATGATGGTCTTATCGGGCGAGTAGCCAAACTTGACGTGCTCGAATTCCACATGGCCCTGGCGCTTCTCGGGAATCTGAGGGACTGCGGCCTGCTCCTCCTCGGGCGCTGCCAAAAACTCGAAGACGCGCTCGGTGGCGGCTGCCATGGATTGCATCGTGTTGCTCACGTTGGCGAGTTGCTGCACGGGCTGGGTGAAGTTGCGCACGTACTGGATGAAGCTCTGGATATCGCCCGGGGTGGCGTTGCCCGTGAGCGCGAGCTGCGCGCCCACCACAACTACGGCCACGTAACCCATATTGCCCACCAGGCTCATGAGCGGCATCATCAAGCCGGAGAGGAACTGCGAGCGCCAGCCCGAGATGAACAGACGGTTGTTTTTCTCGTCGAACTCGGCTACGGAAGCATCGGCGCGGTCGAACACCTGGATGACGTTTTGACCGGCGAAGTCTTCCTCGATAATGCCGTTGACAGCGCCAAGGACCTGCTGCTGCTCACGAAAGTATGGCTGCGAGAAGTGCATCATCACGCCCATGATTACGGTGGCGACCGGCAGCGTGACCACGACGACGCCGGTGAGCGGCAGACTGATGGATAGCATCATCACGAGCACGCCGATAATCTGCGTGATGGAGGTGATGAGCTGCGTCACGGACTGGTTGAGGCTTTGTCCCAGCGTGTCGACATCGTTTGTGATACGCGAGAGCACATCGCCCTTGCTGTGGCCGTTGAAGTAGCTCATAGGGATGACGGTGATCTTCTGGGCGATCTCCTTGCGCATGCGATAGCAGATCTTTTGCGTGACGCCTGTCATGAGCCAGCCCTGGACGAGGTTACATGCGGAGCTAGCGAGGTAGAGGCCCAGCAAGAGCAGCAGCGTCTTGCCGATCCAGTCGAAATCGACTGCACCGGTGCCTTGGACCTTGGCGACAAGGCCCTCAAAGAGCTTGGTGGTCACCTGGCCCAAAACCTTGGGGCCCACGATGTTGAAGATGACCGAGGCCATGGCGAACGCGGCGGCAAAGAAAACGGCCACTTTGTGGCGACCCACATAGCTCAAGAGCTTGAGCATGGTGCCCTTGAAATCCTTGGGCTTTTCGACCACGCGGCCGAGTCCGCGCCTGCCCATAGGGCTAGCCTGCCGTGCCTGGCGCTTGGGCGCCTCGGTTTTGCTCATCTCATCGGCCATTAGCGGACGCCTCCTTCTTGAGCGCTGCCATCCATGACGGCGGCGATTTCATCCTCATTGAGCCCGAGCTCTCGTGCGGAGAGCTGCGACTGAGCGATTTCAAGATAGGCGGGGCAGCGGCGCAAGAGCTCCTCGTGCGTACCTTGACCCACGACCGCACCCTCGTCGAGCACGATGATCTGGTCTGCATGCATGATCGTGGCGATGCGCTGGGCCACCACGACGAGCGCTGCGTCCTTCTGGGTGCGTGCGAGCTCTTCGCGCAGCATAGCGTCAGTCTTGTAATCGAGCGCGCTGAACGAGTCGTCGAAGACCACGACCTCGGGGCGCTTTGCCAAGGCGCGTGCGATGGAGAGGCGCTGGCGCTGGCCGCCGGAGACATTGGATCCGCCCTGGCTGATTTCTGAGGCAAAGCCGCCTTCACGTTCCTCGATGAAGTCGCTGGCCTGCGCGATGCGGGCCGCTTCGCGCATGTCCTCGTCCGTCACGGACTCGCCGGCGAACTTGAGGTTCGATTCGACGGTGCCGGAGAAGAGCATGCCCTGCTGGGGGATGTACCCCACGCGGCGACGAAGCTCGGAGAGCGGAAGATCGCGCACGTCGATGCCATCGAGCAGAATCTGGCCGCCGGTGACGTCGTACAGGCGTGGAATAAGCTGTACAAGCGTCGACTTGCCCGAGCCCGTGGAGCCTATGATGCCGAGCATCTGACCCGCGCGCACGGTGAAGCTGACGCCGCCGATAACGTCTTGTCGGGCATCGGGGTACTGGAAGCTCACGCCGTGGAATTCAAGCTGCCCGTGAACGCCGTCTGCCGCAGGAAGCTTAGGGGTTCGGGGCTCATTGATAGAGCTTTCGGTGGCGAGCACCTCATCTACACGTTCGATGGCGACCTCGGCGCGCGGCAGCATGACCGAGACCATGGTCAAGATCATGAACGCCATGACGATCTGCATGGTGTAGGAGATGAACGCCATCATGTCGCCCACCTGCATGACGCCTTCGCTCACGCCGTGGCTGCCTGCCCAAACGATAAGGACGGTGACGCAGTTCATGACAAACATCATGAGCGGCATCATGAAGCTCATGGCGCGGTTGGTGAACAGCTGCGTTGTCATGAGATCGCACGACGCCTCGTCAAAGCGCTCGAGTTCATGCTCTTGCCGGCCAAAGGCGCGGATGGGCATGATGCCGTCAAGGATCTCGCGGGCCACGAGGTTCACGCGGTCTACGTACTTTTGCATCTTCTTGAACTTGGGCATAGTGAGTCCCATGAGCACGCCCACGACGGCCGAGACCGCGATGACGGCCACGCCGATGGTCCACTCGAGGCCGGTGTGAGTGGCGAGCACGCGCATAACGGCCACGATGCCCATGATTGGCGCCATCATGACCATGCGGATAAAGAGCGTGGTTGCCATCTGGATCTGTTGGATATCGTTGGTGCAGCGCGTGATGAGCGATGCCTGGCTAAACTTGCCCACTTCGGCAGGCGAGAAATGCATGACCTTATTGAATGTCTTGCGGCGCAGGTCGCGCGCGATGGTGCAGGCGGTGTGCGAGGCGACGGCGCCCGTGAGGATAGTCGCCACAAGGCTTACGGCGCACAGGGAGAACATCTTGACGGACGTTCTTGCAAGATAGGAGCTCTGAATATCGCTCAGGGAGATACCCTGTGCCTCGTACTCCTGCTGCACATGGGTGATGGCGCGCTGCGTGACAATGGATCCGCCCATGGAGCCCATCTCGTCGGCCATCTTGTTGGCGCCCTCGACGAGCTTTGAGCGCTCAACAAGGCCTGCCTCGACAGCGATACGCATGCTCTTCATGGTGATCTTGCCGCCGTCGGCATCGATCTGCTCTTGCATCTTTGCCGCCGCCTGTGCCTTTTGCTGCATGGCGGCAAGCTCCTCGGGGGTCATGGCTGCCATCTGCTCGGGCGTAGGCGCGGAGGCGTCGGCCTTTTCGCTCGATTCCTCACCGGTCATGTCGCTCATCGAGCTGGCGTCGATGCCCTGTTCGAGCGAGAGCGCAACGGTTTCGGGCAGGCTCATGATATTTGCGAGCGCACCTTCGTCGCTACGGTCCTCTTCGGAGCCGATGTAGGTACGGATGCCGCTGCTATCGGCTTTGCTATAGGCCGCCTCGACTCTCTTGGCGTCGCCTTTGGTCATGAAGAGTTCAAGGTCTGAAAGAGAATCGTCGCGAATGGTATCGGGCACCGGAGAGGTGATGCCGCCCTGCTGGATGCCCACGTCGACGATCTCGCTCATGAAGCTGGGCAGCGCTAGGTCGGCGTTGCAGCTGATGACGATCAGCCCGATAGCGACGAAAAGCGCCAAGATGTGGTTCTTGAAGAGCTTGATGATGCGCATGCGCGGCCTCCTTTCTTATTTGTTGGTCGTTGGTGTATCGCAAAAGCCGTTTTCCGGCTTGGGGTCTTCGCTATAGAGGATTTCGCGCAGTCGCGCTCCCTGGTTCTTTTCGATGATTTCGTTCATGCGGTGAACGAGGCGCACGAGCTCATGGGCATCGTCGGACCCGAGCTCGGCAAGGAATTCGCCTGTCTTGCGCCTGGAGAGCCTGCGCTTCTCTTCCAGGGCGGCAACGCCGCGATCGGTAACGTTGACGATCACGCGTCGGCGGTCGGTCTTGTCGGGTTCACGGGTTATCCAGCCTTTTGTCTCGAGGCTCCGCAGGATATTCGCAACGCGAGGAGTGGAGATCCAGGCACGGTCGGCAATCTGGGAAGGGCTGAGCTTTCCGTCTGCAAGCATGAGCGCGCGCATGACTGCCATTTCGCCCGAGACGGTGTTGCTCACGCGCGTCGACATGAATCGGCGCATCGAGCTGAATTCGCGAATAAGTTGCTGTGCGAGGTCTTCACATTCGTCTGTCACGCAAACTCCTTAACACTAGAAACAATTACGGGGGATAACAGTACCCCCGCCGCCGTTGGATAGACAGCTTGATGCAAAATCTTCAAATTACTGGGGAAGGCCGGCGGGGCCTCGTTGACTGTTTTGCCAGGTGCGCGTGGCTGGCGAGGATGCGCTTATCTTTCGCTATCGATGCCAAATTGCTTGGTGAAGGCGAAGAATCGGGAAAAGTCCCGGCTGCGCGCAAACGAGGCTGCGGGGGTCTGCATGCCCAATGGAGCGCATTGCCTTTTCGAGAGGCTCGCCCAGACGCGCGGCACACACGAGCAAGTCGATCGCCTGCGAGAGAGGGCGACGATAAGCGCCAAGGCGTGGGAGACGGTACAGGCGCTCGAAGGTCTCGGCGCCGCCAAGGAGTAACGCGCCTCCCCAGTTGGCATCCATCTGCTCGATGCCATGCTGCAATGCGGCGAGTGCATGATGCTCGGTCTCCTGCGGGCTCGAATCGCTATGGGCGACAGCGTATATAAGGGGGCCGTTGGGGCAGGGGAGGCTCTTGACGATGCGTTTAATCGCTTTGCTGGGCACGCATGCGTGGGTGCTTTTGGCAGCAAGAGGGAAGACGAGCACGAGCGATGCCGGCTCCGCCTGCTGCGTCGTTTCCTGCCATGTATTGAGCTCCGCCAGCTCGACCTTTGGCGCCTGTGCCTTGGAGAGGCGCGAGTAGGCGGCAACGGCGTCGACAAAGTCGCGGGCGATGCGAACGGATATGCGCAGTTGCTTCGCTGCGACGGCAGGGTCGGCGCTGCCGTCACAGGCGGATAGCACGATGATGCGGCGTCGGGTTTTATCTCTCATCTTGCCTTCCTTTCCCGGGCTCTGGCGGTTCCGACTCCTCTTGGGTCGCGAATCGGTCCTTTTGCAGGAAAATGCCTACTGCACAAACTCGCCGGGGTGGACTATCCTGTAACGGCTCAAATGATACTCGGATTGGATCGCCATGCCGCGCTCTCTGAACACATCGCTCGTGAGGCTCAAATCCTCGGGCATTCGCCGCATCAACGCTCTTGCAGCCCAGCACCCAGGTTGCATCGCGCTTGCTCTTGGCGAGCCCGAGTTCGATACGCCGCAGGAAATTCGCGACGAGGTGACTTGCGCCCTCCAGCGTGGCGAGACCCATTATCCGCCCAACAACGGAACCCCGTTCTTGCGCAGGAGCATCAGCGAGTACATGTCTGCCCAGGGTTTTGATTACGCCCCGGACGATGTTATCGTGACCGATGGCGCCACCGAGGCGCTGCATGCAACCTTGCTCGCGATGCTCGAGCCCAACGACGAGGTCATCATCCCCACGCCCGCCTTTGGCCTGTACGAATCCATCGTGCGCGTGAACCATGCCTTCCCGGTCTTTCTGGACACGGCGCGTGCGGATTTCCAGATTGATGAGGATGCCCTGCGCGACCGCGTGACGCCGGCGACCAAGGCCATTGTCATTTGCTCGCCCAACAATCCCACCGGCTGCATCTTCAATGCGGCTTCGCTCGATGCCGTGGCGCGTGTCGCTGCCGAGACGGGCATCTACGTGATCTGCGACGATGTGTACAACCGCTTGGTATACACAGGCGGTTACGAGCGTTTTGCACTGCGCCATCCGGAACTGCTCGAGCAGACCGTGGTGGTCGATAGCTTCTCCAAGCCCTGGGCCATGACCGGTTGGCGTATCGGTTGGCTTGCCGCCGACCCCTCGCTTGCCGTGCAGATCGCGAAAGCGCATCAGTACATGGTGTCGTCTGCTGTCTCATTCGAGATGCCGGCGGCAGCAGCTGCACTCTCGGTGGACCCCGCTCCCATGCTCGAGACGTATCGCGCTCGTCGTGCACGCGTCCTTGCGGCGCTCGAGAAGATGGGCCTTTCGGTGGTGGAGCCCGCCGGCGCCTTTTACGTCTTCCCTTCCATCAAGGGCACGGGCCTGACATCTGAGCAGTTTTGCGCTCGAGCCATCGAGGAGGCTGGCGTGGGCCTGGTCCCCGGTTCGTGCTTTGGCAGCGAGGGGTACGTGCGTCTTTCTTACTGCGTTTCCGACGAAGACCTTGACGAGGGCCTGCGCCGCCTGGATCGCTTCGTGGCAGGGCTGTAGCTAGTCGAGTGGGTCTAGCCTTGCCTGTCCGTGGTCGGGCACTGCGGTTTGGCTAGATTCCGCACGCAAAGAAACGTCCAGTGGACGCTTCGTCTTGCGCAGGACTTGACCGAAGCCAAACCGCAGCGGCCGGGCGCGGGCAGGCAGGGCGTCCTGGTGGAGATGCGCTTCGCTCTTGTCCTCTTTGTGCGCAACTCGTGTGCATGGTTGACTCTTTTGGAGCACCTCGCCATACTAACGAAGGTTCACGCACGAATCCGCTGCCAGAGACAGCCGGTGCCGCGACGCGCAAGCGTCAAGGCTTAATGGGAGATCCCGCCAGCCGAGGTGGTCGAGCAGATATGTCTTCTCGCCCCCGTCGCTCTTATGCAGCGCGGGGGCTTTTCTTTTTCTGACATGCCCCCGTCACGTCTTATTTGGCGGGTCCGTGCCCGGAAAAAGAAACAAGGAGGTGTATTTCATGCCACAGCAGTACAAGATCGACAAGGTTGCCGAAATCGAGTCTTGCATCGAGCAGAACGCTGGTTTGTTTGTCGTTTCCTACAACGGCCTGACCGTTATGCAGGCTCAGGAGCTCCGTCACGCGCTTCGCGAGTGCGGCGCCCAGATGAAGGTCTACAAGAACAACCTTGCCAGGATCGCTCTCAAGAACCAGGAGCAGCCCGAGATCGACGAGCTTCTCGCCGGCCCCAACGCTTATGTGTTCTACGAGACCGAGCCCGTGGAGGCCGCTAAGGCCCTCAAGACGTTCGCCGAGAAGTCCAAGGGCGTCCTTGAGATCAAGGGCGGTATCTCCGACGGTAAGGCCGTCACTGCCGATGAGGTCAAGGCTATCGCCGAGCTTCCCACCAAAGATCAGCTCCTCGGTCAGCTCGCCGGTCTTATCAGCGGTTTCGCTCGCGACATCGCTGTCTGCGTCAACGGCGTTTCCTCTGGTCTCGCTCGTTCGATCCAGCAGGTTTCCGAGCAGAAGGCAGCCTAGTTTGGCCTGCCCTCATCTGCGGCGGCAACGCCGCACCCCTGATGCGCCTGCGCATCGCTTCATAACAGATCTCCGTGCATAACGCACGGAAACCGAAAGGACTTAGAAATGGCTAAGCTTACCACCGATGAGATCATCGATGCTCTTAAGGAAATGACCCTTCTCGAGGCTTCCGAGCTCGTCAAGGCTATCGAGGACACCTTTGGCGTTTCCGCCGCTGCTCCTGCTGCCGTTGTCGCCGCTCCTGCTGCTGGCGCTGCTGAGGCCGAGGAGAAGACCGAGTTTGACGTCGTGCTCGAGGGCTTCGGCGACAACAAGATCGCTGTCATCAAGGTCGTCCGCGAGCTCACCAGCCTTGGCCTGAAGGAGGCCAAGGAGGTCGTCGAGTCCGCTCCCAAGGCCGTCCTCGAGGGCGCCAAGAAGGAGGACGCCGAGGCTGCCAAGGAGAAGCTCGAGGCTGCTGGCGCTGCTGTCACCCTCAAGTAACTTCTGCTCCCACCGAGCATGTAGTTTCGTCGCCACTGTGTGACATCCGGCGGGGTTCGCGTTTTGCGGGCCCCGCTTTTTTATTGAGCAAACCACCTTTAAAGGGCGAAGCTTTCGCGTACTTTGTTTGTTCTGCAGACGATGGGGGAGCATGTAAAGGTTCGCGGTGGGCTGTACCTGCAGTTTGAATTCTCGCACTTAGAGTGGATTCCCTGCGGTTTTCACTTGCTTTCGCTGCGCGTGCACGCGCAATGCGCTAACCTTTTGCAGATGTTCGCGCGCCTGTATGGCGCTACTGCGAAAGGATCCTGTCTATTCATGAAGGCCATCATCCCCGCTGCGGGCCTCGGCACCCGCTTCTTGCCCGGCACGAAGTGCACTCCCAAGGAGATGCTGCCGGTCCTCGATAAGCCCGTCATCCAGTACGTCGTCGAAGAGGCACTTGACCCCGAGGAAGTCGACGGTGTCATCATCGTCACCTCTCCGGGAAAGCCGGAGCTGTTGAGCTACTTCCAGCCCGATCGCTCCCTCGAGAACCTCCTGCGCGAGCGCGGAAAAGCCGAGTATGCCGATGCCGTTGCCAACGCTGGCAACATGCCGGTCGACTTCCGCTATCAGTATGAGCCCAAGGGCCTGGGCCATGCCATCCGCTCTGCTGCCGACGCTGTTGCGGGCGAGAACTTCCTTGTTTTGCTGGGCGACTACGTGGTGCCCAATCGCGACATCTGCAACAAGATGCTCTCGGTCTCTGCCGAGCACGGTGGCGCTTCCGTTATTGCTGTTGCTGCCTGCGCCCCTGATGAGGTTTCGCGCTATGGCGTGATCGCGGGCGACCGCGTGGGCTCGCTTGAGGGCTGCGAAGACGTGGCCGACGCCGAGCCGGGTGCTGTTTGGCGCATCGGCGGATTGGTGGAGAAGCCTGCTCCCGAGGCGGCTCCCTCCAACCTCTATATTGTGGGCCGCTATCTGCTAAGCCCGCTCGTTATGGATCTTTTGGCCGATCAGCAGGCCGGCAAGGGCGGCGAGATTCAGCTCACCGACGCCATGGCGCGCAGCCTTGACCGTGAGGCCATGTACGCCGTCGTGATCGATCCGCTTTCGGGCTACGACACCGGCACGCCTTCTGGCTGGATGGCGACAAATGCCCTTATGGCGGCAACCGACCCTCGCTTTGCCGGTGCTTTCTGGGACGCTATCGACGAGCGCGGAGGCCTGACGCGCTAGATACGCGACGTTGCGCGCTCCAATACATAGATCCGATATGCGAGCGGGATCGCCTTGGCGGTCCCGTTTTTCGTTCGCCGAAAAAGCTTTGCCATGCGAAGCCAAAAAAGCGTTCACTAGAAACCCATGAACATATGTTCGACGCACTATAGTTTACCTGCATATTTAATAGATAACTTTTTTGCTACTCTAAAGAGCCCCATGAGTCAAGACTTTTCTTGCTCAACGGGAGTCTCCTGGTAAACTAATAGGTTGCGATAACTGGCACGATGCTGTGCCGATCAACCGCGTTCCCGCGAAGGAGGAAACACCTGGTGCAGAACACTACCCAAGCCGTTACGGCAACAGAGCGCACCCGCGTCAACTTCGGGAAGATTCCCGAGGCCATGGAACTGCCCAACCTCATTTCCGTTCAGAAGCAGTCCTTCCAGCGTTTTATGGATGAGGGCCTGCGCGAGGCCTTCAAGGAGTCGAGCCCTATCCAGAGCTCCAATCATGTCCTTGAGGTCACGTTTGGCGAGCATCAGTTTGGCGACCCCGCCCACACCGTGGAGGAGTGCCGCGAGAAGGATATGACCTATCAGGCGCCGCTTTTGACCGACGTCCGTCTTACCAACAAGGAGACCGGCGAGATCAAAGAGCAGCTCGTCTTCATGGGCGATTTCCCCATGATGACCGACCAGGGCACCTTCATCATCAACGGCACCGAGCGCATCGTCGTCTCCCAGCTGGTCCGCTCCCCGGGCGTGTACTACAGCTCCGAGATGGATGGCGGCAAGCAGGTCTACAAGGCGCAGATCATCCCTGCCCGCGGCGCCTGGCTCGAGTTCGAGGTCGACAAGCGTGACCAGCTCGTGGTTTCCATCGACCGTAAGCGCAAGCAGTCTGCCACCATGTTCCTGCGTGCCCTGGGTATCGCTGTGACCAACGACGATATCTACGAGCTGCTGGGTGACTCCGACGTCATCAAGCGCACCATCGAGCGCGATACCGCCCTTACTCGCGAGGACGCCCTCATCGAGATCTATCGTCGCCTGCGTCCGGGCGAGCCTCCCACCGTGGATGCTTCCCGCAGCCTGCTCGAGGGCCTGCTGTTCAACCCGCAGCGCTACGACCTTGCTCGCGTTGGCCGCTATAAGGTCGACAAGAAGCTCGGTCTGGACACCACCGAGGATGTCACCGTCCTTACCGACGAGGACATCGTTGCCACCCTTCGCTACCTGCTGTCCCTTGCCGCAGGCGAGCACGGCTTCAAGACCGACGACATCGACCACTTTGGCAACCGCCGCATCCGTACCGTGGGCGAGCTCGTCGCCAACCAGTTCCGTATCGGCATGAGCCGTATGGAGCGCGTCGTGCGCGAGCGCATGAGCTCTCAGGATATCGACGAGATCACCCCGCAGTCGCTCATCAACATCCGCCCGATCGTGGCCGCTATCAAGGAGTTCTTCGGCTCCTCGCAGCTGTCCCAGTTCATGGACCAGGCAAACCCGCTGACGGGTCTGACCCACAAGCGTCGTTTGTCCGCACTCGGCCCTGGTGGCCTTGCCGGTCACAAGTCCGGTTCCAGCCGCCGCACCAACGTGCCTACCGCCGTCCGCGACGTTCACAATTCGCACTACTCCCGTATGTGCCCCATCGAGACCCCCGAAGGCCCCAACATCGGCCTGATCGGCTCTCTGGCACTCTATGCTCGCGTGAACGAGTACGGCTTCATCGAGGCTCCGTACCGCCAGGTGCACAACGGCCAGGTTACCGACATCATCGACTGGATGACCGCCGATGAGGAAGAGAACCACATCATCGCGCCCGCTAACACCCCGATCGACCCCGTCACCAACGAGTTCGTGACCACCGACGCCGAGGGCAACCTTGTGCGCCCGCACACGATCATCGCCCGCACGCGCGACTTCGACGGTTCCTTCGGCGCCCCGGCAGACGTTCCCACCGATGACGTGGACTACATGGATGTCTCGCCGCGCCAGATGATCTCGGTCGCAGCTACCCTCATTCCGTTCCTTGAGCACGACGACGCCAAGCGTACCCTCATGGGCGCGAACATGCAGCGTCAGGCTGTGCCCCTGCTGCACCCCGTCGCTCCGTACGTAGGCACGGGCATGGAGCACCGTGCCGCCGTGGACTCCGGCGAGGTCACGCTGGCCAAGCACGCCGGTGAGGTCATGTTTGCCGACGCCTCCAAGATCATCATCAAGTCCGATGCCGGCATGGATGAGTACCACCTGCCCAAGTATCAGCGCTCCAACCAGTCCACCTGCATCAACCACCGCCCGCTCGTGCGCGTGGGCGATACGGTTGTGGAGAAGCAGCCCATCGCCGATGGCCCCTCTACCGATCACGCCGAGCTCGCCCTCGGCCAGAACCTCACCGTGGCTTACATGCCGTGGGAAGGCTTCAACTACGAGGACGGTATCGTCGTTTCCGAGCGCCTGGTCTCCGAGGACCTGCTGACCTCCATCAACATCTCCCGCCACGAGATCGACGCTCGCGACACCAAGCTCGGTCCCGAGGAGATCACCCGTGAGATTCCGAACCTCTCCGAGGACATGCTTGCGAACCTCGATGAGGACGGCATCATTCGCATCGGCGCCGAGGTGGGCCCTGGCGACATCCTGGTTGGCAAGGTCACGCCCAAGGGCGAAAGCGCCCTTACCGCCGAGGAGCGCCTGCTGCGCGCCATCTTCGGCGCTAAGGCCCATGACGTTCGCGACACTTCCCTCAAGATGCCTCACGGCTCCTACGGGCGCGTCATCGACGTCGTTCGCTTCTCGCGCGAGAACGGCGACGACCTGGCCCCCGGCGTGAACGAGCAGGTGCGCGTCTACGTCGCTCAGCGCCGTAAGATCCAGCAGGGCGACAAGATCGCCGGTCGCCACGGCAACAAGGGCGTTATCTGCGAGGTCCTGCCCGTTGAGGACATGCCCTACATGGCCGACGGCACCCCCATCGACGTTATCCTCAACCCGCTGGGCGTCCCCTCCCGTATGAACGTGGGCCAGCTGCTCGAGTGCCACCTTGGCTGGGCTGCCGCCTGCGGCTGGGATCCCGATTCCGACGATTCCGACGAGTACATCCCCGGCCCGTTCTTCACCGCGACGCCCGTCTTTGACGGCGCCCAGGAGGACGAGATCGCCGAGGTCATCCGCCGTGCCAACAAGAACATGGTCAACCTTGCCCGCGAGCGCTACGGCGAGCATATGCGCACCGAGTTCGTGACGCAGCTCGACGAGCGCGGCAAGACCAAGCTCTACGACGGCCGTTCGGGCGAGGAGTTCCGCGAGCCCATCACCGTGGGTACGTCCTACATGCTCAAGCTCGGCCACATGGTCGACGACAAGATCCATGCTCGTTCCACGGGCCCGTACAGTCTCGTCACCCAGCAGCCGCTCGGCGGTAAGGCCCAGTTCGGCGGCCAGCGCTTCGGCGAGATGGAGGTCTGGGCGCTCTACGCGTACGGCGCCTCCAACGTCCTGCAGGAGATCCTCACCGTCAAGTCCGACGATACCGTGGGTCGTGTCAAGACCTACGAGTCCATCGTCAAGGGTGAGAATGTTCCCGTGGCGGGCATCCCCGAGTCCTTCAAGGTTCTCGTCAAGGAGATTCGCTCCCTGGCCCTCGACATCGAGCCCCTGCGCGACGAGGAGCCCAAGCCTGCGGCTGCTCCCGTTGCCGAGGACGATATCGACCTTGCAAACGATGACGCCGACACCTCTTTGGATGCGCTCGACGCTCAGATCGATGAGCTCGCCGCATCTGCGACTGATAAGGAGTAGTTGACTGTGGCAGATTTCGAAGCTACTGATTTTGATGCGGTAAAGATCTCGCTTGCCTCCGCCGACCAGATTCGTTCCTGGTCTCACGGTGAGGTCAAGAAGCCCGAGACCATCAACTACCGTACCCTCAAGCCCGAGAAGGACGGCCTGTTCTGCGAGAAGATCTTCGGTCCCGCCAAGGACTGGGAGTGCTCCTGCGGCAAGTACAAGGGCATTCGCTTCAAGGGCATCGTCTGCGAGCGCTGCGGCGTCGAGGTCACCTCGGCCAAGGTGCGCCGCGACCGCATGGGCCACATCGAGCTCGCTGCTCCCGTGTCCCACATCTGGTACTTCAAGAGCCCCACGAGCTTCCCGATGAGCCGTCTTCTGGACATCAAGTCCAAGGATCTGGAGAAGGTTTTGTACTTCGCCAGCTACATCGTGACCTCTGTGGACTATGAGGCCCGTGACGCCGACGCCGATGACCTGCGCGAGGAGCTCGCCGCCGATCTGGAAGAGATCGATGCCGAGTGCGCTCGCCAGATCGAGTCTCTCAAGGAGCAGGGCAACCCCGAGAACTTCGACGAGTTCTCCGACGAGGAGCCCCTCTCCGCCGACGAGATCGCCGCTGGCATCGTTGACATTGAGGAGGAGTGCAAGGACGAAAAGCAGCTGCGCTCCGACGCCTTCCAGGCTTTCATGCAGCTCTCCGAGCGCGACCTCATCTCCGATGAGCCGCTGTTCCGCGAGATGAAGCGCTACTACTCCATGTACTTCAAGGGCGATATGGGCGCCGAGGCCATCCGTGACCTCCTCGCCGCTATCGACCTGCCCAGCGAGGCCGAGAAGCTGAAGGCCATCATCGCCGATACCGATGGCCAGAAGCAGAAGCGTGAGAAGGCCGTCAAGCGCCTCGAGGTTGTGGACGCCTTCCTTAAGGGCCACAACGACCCCGCCAACATGATCCTTGACGTCATTCCCGTCATTCCGCCCGATCTGCGCCCGATGGTCCAGCTCGACGGCGGCCGTTTTGCCGCTTCCGACCTCAACGACCTGTATCGTCGCGTGATCAACCGCAACAACCGTCTGAAGCGCCTGCTCGACCTCGATGCTCCTGCGATCATCGTGAACAACGAGAAGCGCATGCTCCAGGAGGCCGTCGACGCACTGTTCGATAACGGCCGTCGTGGTCGCCCGGTCTCCGGCCGTGGCGGACGCCCGCTCAAGTCGCTCGCCGAGGCCCTCAAGGGCAAGCAGGGCCGCTTCCGTCAGAACCTGCTGGGCAAGCGTGTTGACTACTCCGGCCGTTCGGTTATCGTTACCGACCCGAAGCTCCTGCTGCATCAGTGCGGCCTGCCCAAGACCATGGCGCTCGAGCTCTTCAAGCCGTTTGTCATGAAGCGTCTGGTGGAGCTTGGCAAGGTCGAGAACATCAAGGGCGCCAAGCGTGCCATCGAGCGCGGTGCCACCTTTGTGTGGGACATCCTCGAAGAGGTTATCGACGGTCGTCTGGTTCTGCTCAACCGTGCACCGACTCTGCACCGTCTGTCCATTCAGGCATTCGAGCCCGTCCTCGTTGAGGGCAAGGCAATCCACCTGCATCCGCTGGTCTGCTCGCCGTTCAACGCCGACTTCGACGGCGACCAGATGTCCGTGCACGTGCCGCTGTCGCTTCAGGCTCAGGCCGAGGCCCGCGTGCTCATGCTCTCTGCCAACAACCTGCGCTCGCCGGCATCTGGCAAGCCGGTCAACATCCCGTCGCAGGACATGATCATCGGTGTGTACTACCTTACGCTCGCTCGCGACGGCATGCCCGGCGAGGGCCACATCTTCGCTGACTTCGAGGACGCTCTTGCGGCATATGACGCCCGCACCGAGGTTGACCTTCAGGCCAAGATCCAGGTGCGCGTGTCTTCCAAGGACGCCAACGTCGTTACCGAGGACGGTCAGCGCATCTTCCGCGTCAAGAATGGCAAGAACGATGTTGTCGATTACGACGTGACCGGTTCCAAGACGGCTCGCTTCGAGACGTCCATCGGCCGCATCATCTTCAACCGTCAGTGCTTGCCCAGCGACTACGAGTACATGAACTACAAGATGGTCAAGGGCGATGTCGCCAAGCTCGTTGCCAACTGCTGCGACCGTTATCCGCAGGCTCAGGTGGCACCGATCCTCGACGCCATCAAGTTTGCTGGCTTCCACTTCGCTACTCGCGCAGGTCTTACCATCTCTTTGTGGGACGCCCTCATTCCTGAGGAGAAGCCCCAGATCCTGGCCGAGGCCCAGTCGCGCGTCGACCAGATCAACGAGTACTTTGAGGAAGGCTTCATCAACGAGCAGGAGCGCCACACCGAGGTCGTCAACGAGTGGACTACCGCTACCGACGACGTCGCTGCCAAGATGCTTGGCCTCTTTGACGAAGAGAACCCGATCTACATGATGGCCGACTCCGGCGCTCGTGGTTCTAAGACCCAGCTGCGTCAGCTCGGCGGTATGCGTGGCCTTATGGCCGACATGTCCGGCGAGACCATCGACCTTCCCATTAAGGCCAACTTCCGCGAGGGCCTGCTTCCGCTCGAGTACTTCATTTCCACTTACGGCGCCCGTAAGGGCCTGGTCGACACCGCGTCGCACACTTCCGACTCGGGTTACCTCACCCGCCGTCTGGTCGACGTTGCGCAGGACGTTATCGTTCGCGAGGAGGACTGCGGTACCGTCGAGGGCGTGAGCTACAACCTCATCATCCCTGGCACCGACGACATCAACGCCGACCTCGTTGGCCGTTGCTACATCGAGGACGTCGTGGCTCCCGATGGCACCGTTCTCTTTGAGAAGGACGCCTACATCGAGAGCGTCGCCGATCTTCAGAAGATGATCGACGCCGGCCTTAAGAAGGTTAAGCTGCGCGCGCTGCTTACCTGCCGTTCCAAGTACGGCGTGTGCCAGAAGTGCTACGGCTGGGATCTTTCCACTCGCCGTCCGGTTGCCATCGGCACCGCGGTGGGCATTATCGCTGCCCAGTCCATCGGCGAGCCCGGTACGCAGCTGACGATGCGTACCATTCACTCCGGCGGCGTCGCCGGCGTCGACGACATTACGCAGGGTCTGCCGACCGTTGGCCGTATGTTCGACGTCGTTGGTAACGTCAACGAGAAGATTCTGGGCCGCGAGGCCGACCTCGCCCCGGTCTCTGGCTTTATGGCTATTAAGCCCGAGAAGTCCGAGTACGTGATCACCATCGCCGATAGCGACGATCATAGCCGTATCCTCGATGAGCGCCGCGTGCCCGCATCCGTTCGCTTCATGCCCGGTATCGAGGATGGCTGCACCGTCCGCGCCGGTGACCAGATCACCAAGGGATTCGTGAACTTCCGCAACCTGCGTAAGCTCACCGATATCGAGACGACGATGCACACCTTCGTCGAGAACGTCAAGGATGTCTACACTTCCCAGGGCGTCGACCTGAACGACAAGCACATCGAGGTCATCGCACGTCAGATGCTGCGCCGCGTTCAGATCACCAACCCGGGTGACTCTAAGTACCTGCTTGGTCAGTATGTGGACCGCTACGAGTTTGCCGACGAGGTCGAGCGCGTTGCCCGCATCGGTGGCGCAGCACCCGCTGCCGAGCCCGCGATCCTCGGTACGCTGAAGGTCGCCTCGAGCATCGACTCCTGGCTCTCCAGCGCATCGTTTATCCGTACCGCCGGCGTCCTTACCGAGGCCGCTATCGAGGGCAAGGTCGACCACCTGCTCGATCTGAAGTCCAACGTCATCGTTGGTAAGAAGATCCCCGCAGGCACCGGCCTCAAGCCCTACGACAAGGCTGCGCTTACGTATCGTACCGCCGACGGCTATGTGAACATCGACGGTCCGGCGTCGCCGATGGCAAAGGTCCTGCCCGAGTGGGCTCCCAGCGAGCTCAAGAACCTGGACGAGCAGCTCCCGCAGCAGCTCGATTGGACCGGCTACGACGATCTCAACGGTGGCGACGGCTTACTGACCCGCAACGGTCGCACCATTTCGGCCGAGGATGCTCGCCTGTATCTCTTTGACGACCTGGGCGTGTCCCAGCGCTGGACCAACAAGTTCAGCGAGGTTGGCATCGAGACCGTGGGCGACCTCATGGGGAAGTCTGAGGAAGACCTGCTTCGCATCGACGGTATCGGTGCCAAGGCGATCGAGGAGCTGCGTGACGGCCTTGAGGCTCATAACCTGCTCTACATCCTCGACAGCACCAACGACGACGTGGCCGACGAAGAGGACCTTTCGCAGCTGCTGCAGATGGTCTTCAGCCCCGACGGACCCGACGACATCCTGCTGGGCACCAGTGCTCCGCGCCATCACCTCGACTCCGATGAGGAGATGCTTGGCGCACCTGCTGCCGAGAAGAAAGAGTTCGGCTCGGGCGTCATCAACGAGGACATGGCTTCGCTTGATGAGCTGCTCAACCAGCTGGTCGAAGGCGGCGACGAGGACGAGTCCGAGGACGACGAGTAGTCGCTAGCCTAGGAAACCTCGCATGACAAAGGGTCGCTCCCCGAGAGGGGAGCGACCCTTTTGCTGTTTGAAGGAGGAGCCGAATGGTGCTGCGCCACAAACTTGTGGAGGCTTTGCGGAAAAGTGGGAATTTCAGGATACGCCCGGCGGCGTGGTGTGTTGACAGCGCAGGTTCAGGCTCGTATTCTCATGAACTGCGTGTTTCGTAGGGGGATGCTGACCCCTCGATTCAAGCCGTTGCACAAGTATAAAGCTGGAATCATTACGAGAAGGAGTACGCTTTGCCTACTATTAACCAGCTGGTTCGCCAGGGCCGTCGTTCCGTGCCCAAGAAGTCCAAGAACGCCGCTCTGCAGCACAACCCTCAGAAGCGTGGCGTTTGCACCCGCGTGTTCACCACGTCTCCTAAGAAGCCGAACTCGGCTCTTCGTAAGGTCGCCCGTGTGCGCCTTGTCAACGGCATCGAAGTCACCGCTTACATCCCCGGTGAGGGTCACAACCTTCAGGAGCACTCCATCGTCGCTATCCGCGGCGGCCGTGTTCGTGACCTCCCTGGTGTTCGCTATCACGTCATCCGTGGCGCATATGACGCTGCTTCCGTGCAGAACCGTATGCAGTCCCGCTCCAAGTACGGCGCCAAGCGTCCTAAGAAATAAGTACTTATTTGATCTGATAGTTTGATCGGCGCTGGTACGCCAGCCGTCGGTTGACAATAGCAAGGAGATTTCACATGCCGCGTCGTGCAGCAGCAAACCGCCGCGAGGTCCAGCCGGATTCCGTCTACAACAATCGCCTCGTGACGCAGCTCATCAACAAGGTTCTGCTTGATGGCAAGAAGGCCACCGCAGAGCGCATCGTTTACACCGCTTTCGAAATGGTCGCAGAGAAGAGCGAGGACGGCGACGCCCTGGCTACGTTCAAGAAGGCCATGGACAACATCCGCCCGACCCTCGAGGTCAAGCCCAAGCGTGTTGGTGGCGCTACCTATCAGGTGCCTATGGAGGTTAACTCCCGTCGTTCCACGGCTCTCGCTATCCGCTGGATGGTCAACTTCAGCCGTGTTCGCAAGGAGAAGACCATGGCCGAGCGTCTCGCTAACGAGATCCTCGACGCTTCCAATGGCGTTGGCGCTTCTGTCAAGAAGCGTGAGGACGTCTTCAAGATGGCCGAGGCCAACCGCGCGTTCTCTCACTATCGTTGGTAAGTTAAGGTAAGGAACTAACATGGCCAAGGCTAAGTACAAGCTTTCCGATACCCGTAACATCGGCATCATGGCTCACATCGATGCTGGTAAGACCACCACGACCGAGCGTATTCTTTACTACACCGGCAAGACCCACAAGATCGGTGAGGTTCATGAGGGCGCTGCCACCATGGACTGGATGGTTCAGGAGCAGGAGCGTGGCGTAACCATTACCTCCGCTGCTACCACGTGCTTCTGGAAGAAGGACGGTACCGACTACCGCATCCAGATCATCGACACCCCGGGCCACGTCGACTTCACCGCTGAGGTCGAGCGCTGCCTGCGCGTTCTCGACGGCGCTGTCGCTGTCTTCGACGCCGTTGCTGGCGTTCAGCCCCAGTCCGAGACCGTGTGGCGTCAGGCTTCCACCTTCAACGTCCCCCGCATCGCTTTCATCAACAAGTATGACCGCGTGGGCGCTGACTTCTTCAACGCTATCGAGACCATGAAGGAGCGCCTCGACGCTAACGCTGTCGCCGCTCAGATCCCGATGGGCGCCGAGGACAACTTCTGGGGCGTCATCGACCTCGTTACCATGACCGCATGGGACTTCAAGGCCGACGAGAAGGGCATGACCTACCCCGAGCCGATGGACGAGATCCCGGCTGAGTTCGCCGACATCGCTGCCACCAAGCGCGAGGAGCTCCTCGACGCTGCCGCCAGCTTTGATGACGAGCTCATGGAGAAGATCCTCATGGAGGAGGACTTCACCGTCGAGGAGCTCAAGGCCGCTCTGCGTAAGGGCGTTCTGGCCAACGAGCTCAACCTCGTCTTTGTGGGCTCCGCTTACAAGAACAAGGGCGTGCAGGAGCTGCTCGACGCTGTTGTCGACTACCTCCCCAGCCCGCTGGACATTCCCGCTATCGAGGGTACCGATCCCGACACCGGCGACACCATCGAGCGTCACCCCGACTTCGATCAGCCCTTCGCTGGCCTCGCCTTCAAGATTATGACCGACCCGTTTGTCGGTAAGCTCACCTACGTCCGCGTCTACTCTGGTGTGGCTGAGTCCGGTTCCTACGTCGTCAACGCTTCCAATGGCAAGCGTGAGCGCCTGGGCCGCATCCTCGAGATGAACGCTGCCGAGCGTATCGACCGCGACGACGCATGCGCCGGCGACATCATCGCCTGCGTGGGCCTCAAGAACACCACCACCGGTGACACCCTGTGCGCCGAGGGCAAGGAGATCGTCCTCGAGAAGATCGAGTTCGCTAAGCCCGTTATCGACGTTGCTATCGAGCCTAAGACCAAGGCCGAGCAGGACAAGATGTCCATCGCTCTGACCAAGCTCGCCGAGGAGGACCCGACCTTCACGGTGTCCACCAACCACGAGACCGGCCAGACCATCATCGCTGGCATGGGCGAGCTGCACCTCGAGATCATCGTCGACCGACTCCTGCGTGAGTTCAAGGTTGACGCTAACGTTGGTAAGCCCCAGGTTGCTTACCGTGAGACCGCTGGTCACGACGTCGAGAAGGCTGAGGGCAAGTTCGTCCGTCAGTCCGGTGGTCGCGGTCAGTACGGTCACGCCGTCATCAAGCTCGAGAAGATGGAAGAGGGCTTTGGCTACGAGTTCGTCAACGCCATCGTCGGCGGTGTCGTTCCCAAGGAGTACATCCCCTCGATCGACAAGGGCATCCAGGAGGCACTGCAGACCGGTGTTATCGCTGGCTTCCCTGTCCTCGACGTGAAGGTCACCCTGTTCGACGGTTCCTACCACGAGGTCGACTCCTCCGAGGCTGCCTTCAAGATCGCCGGTTCCATGGCTATCAAGGACGCTCTCAAGAAGTCCGATCCGCAGCTGCTCGAGCCGGTCATGGCCGTTGAGGTTGAGACCCCCGAGCAGTACATGGGCGACGTTATGGGCAACATCTCCAGCCGCCGTGGCAACATTGAGGGCATGGAGGATCGCAAGAACACCAAGCTCATCCGCGCTAAGGTGCCCCTGGGCGAGATGTTCGGCTATGCTACCGACCTTCGCTCCCAGACCCAGGGTCGTGCATCCTACACGATGCAGTTCGACTCTTACGAGCCCGCTCCCAAGTCCATTGTGGAAGAGGTCGTCAGCAAGAACGGTGGCCAGGCCTAAGCCTTCGCCGTACGTAGGTTATTACGCGAGAAACCCTCGCATCCATTTGGAGGTATACGTTGTCTAGCCAGAAGATCAGGATTCGCCTCAAGGGCTATGATCACGAGGTCGTGGATCAGTCTGCGAAGCTCATCGTCGACACCGCTCAGAAGACCGGTGCCCGCGTTTCCGGCCCCATCCCCCTGCCCACCGAGCGCAACCTCTATACGGTTATCCGCTCCCCGCACGTGGACAAGGATTCCCGTGAGCAGTTCGAGATGCGCACCCACAAGCGCCTCATCGACATCCTCGACCCCACCAGCGGCACCGTCGATTCGCTTATGCGTCTTGACCTTCCCGCAGGCGTCGACATCGAGATCAAGCTTTAAGCTCAATCTCGTTTAAGCGATGTTGCAAAGCCCCGTTGCCTTTTGGCGGCGGGGCTTTTTGCGTTATCGTTGCGGTATATGTGATCGACACCAGGGAAGGGGACACGACAGCATGAAGACGCTGTATTTAATGAGGCACGGGCAAACCGAGTTCAATGTACAAAAGATCGTCCAGGGACAGTGTGACTCGCCCCTGACGGCAGCGGGGGAGGGCCAGGCCCGTGAGGCGGCGCTCAAGCTTGCGCAATGCGGTGTTTGCCCCGATCGCATCGCAGCTTCTCCGCTGGGGCGTGCCTATCGAACCTGCGTACTTGTGCGCGACGTCTTGTGTGAGTCGTTAGGCGTCGCCTTGCCCGAGGTCGAGACGTGCCAAGACCTTGAAGAGCGCAACTACGGCTCTTTTGAACGCGGGCCTATGTCCAAGGTTCCGGCAGATGTCTGGAATCCAGGCGAGGAGCTTGTCCCGTATGGCGCAGAGGGGAGTGCGGCGCTGCGCGCGCGAATCGTCGATGCTATTCGCAACCTTATGGCGCCCGATGACGTGGGAACGCTCTTGGCCGTTTCCCATGGTTCTGCTGTCTTGCAGTTCTACCTTGCCGCCGAGCGTCCCGGCGAGCCTGAACCCCGCCGTAAATTACCCAATTGCTGCGTCCTAAAGTTTTCTTACGATGAGTCTGCGAGCACGTTCACATTGCTCGAAGTCCTTTGATGCTCGCGTGAAAACACCTGGATTAGGCTATGGATACGCCCGGGGGCGGGGTCTTTGAGCTGCAGTTGTGACCAAATAGCGCGATTCTTTGCTTGAGCAGGGAAAACATTGTGATGAAAGCTTGAAGACGCGCATACCTGTGTATACTAAACAACTGTGCGCGTCGAGGGAGGATTCTGCCTATCGCATGTTTGGGCACCAAGGGTTGCTGTCTGAGCTTGGGTTTTGGTGAATTCGAAGTCGACAACCGCGTGTATTAGTTGTGGTCCTCTAGGGGTGAACGCAAGGGGCGTTCACATTGTCCCAAGACCACCGAGAGTTGGAGATCGTACATGATCAGCATGATTCTCGGCCGCAAGATTGGCATGACCCAGGTTTGGGACGAGAACGACAACGTCGTTCCCGTCACGGTCATCCAGGCTGGCCCCTGCACCGTCTCGCAGGTTAAATCTGAGGCGACCGACGGCTACAATGCCGTCCAGATCGGTTTCGGCGATATCAAGGCCAAGCACGTGAACAAGCCCATGGCTGGTCACTTTGCCAAGGCCGGCGTCGAGCCTGTTCGTTTCCTTCGTGAGGTTCGCGTTGCTTCTGCCGAGGAGCACAAGGTTGGCGACGTCGTCACCGTCGCAGACTTCGCCGATGTTGCTAAGGTCGACGTCATCGGTACCTCCAAGGGTAAGGGCTTCCAGGGTCGCATTAAGCGCTGGGGTCAGCGCCGCGGTCCTATGACCCACGGTTCGCACTTCCAGCGTCATCCGGGCTCCATTGGCCAGTGCGCCTATCCTGCCCGCGTCCTCAAGGGCGTCAAGATGGCTGGTCACATGGGTAACGAGCGCGTTACCGTGAAGAACCTCACCGTTGTCCGCATCGATGCCGAGCAGAACCTCATCCTTGTCAAGGGCGCTGTGCCCGGTGGCAAGAATGGCCTGGTCGCCATCCGTATGGCCTAAGGGCCCCGTGCCAGTTGGTCCAGCGTCATACCAAGGAGAACACTTACATGTCTAAGTTTGAAGTTATGAACAGCGAGGGCAAGAAGGCCACTGAGGCCGAGCTCGCGCCCGAGGTGTACGGCATCGAGCCGAACATCCACGTCATGCACCACATCGTCAAGTGCCAGCAGGCTTGCTGGCGTCAGGGCACCCAGTCTGCCAAGGGCCGTTCCGAGGTCTCTGGCGGCGGCAGGAAGCCTTGGCGTCAGAAGGGCACCGGCCGTGCCCGTCAGGGTTCCACCCGTGCTCCCCAGTGGCGTCACGGCGGCGTCGTCTTCGCACCCAAGCCCCGTTCCTACGCTAAGCGTATGAACGCCAAAGAGGTCAAGCTCGCTATGCGTTCTGCCCTCTCCGCTAAGGTTCGCGACAACGAGCTCGTTCTCGTTGACGACTACGCTTTCGAGAAGCCGTCCACCAAGGCTGCTGTCGCCATGCTCAAGGCTCTCGGCCTTGAGGGCAAGCGCCTGACCATCATCGTTCGCGATGAGGACATCAACGCTTACCTTTCCTTCCGCAATGTCCCCAAGACGTTCATCATCACGCCCGACGAGGCCAACACCTATGACCTCCTCAACAACGGTGCCCTGCTGATGACCGCCGACATTGCCGCTCACTTCGGGGAGGTGCTTGCATAAATGACCGCACACGAGATCATCATCCGCCCCATCGTTTCCGAGCAGTCCTATGACATGATGGAGCAGAACAAGTACACGTTCGAGGTTGCCAAGTCCGCTACCAAGCTGCAGGTTCGCGACGCCATCGAGGAGATCTTCGGTGTCCACGTCACCCGCGTGAACACGCTCAACGTCAAGCCTAAGACGAAGCGCGTTCGTTACGTCGCCGGTAAGACCCGCACCTGGAAGAAGGCCATCGTGACCGTCGCCGAGGGCGAGACCATCGAGATCTTCGGCACCCAGGCGTAAGTACGCTTTCTTCGCGCCTCCTGTCTCCTCGTGGAGGCAGAGGTGTTCCGGGGCTTCAATATGGAGTCGCCCGGTACCGTGGTAAATCCGGTGTCATCGCATCCGCGATCCCCGCTTGCGATGGCTAGCGGATTGATTCGAAAGGGATAGGTAATGGCTGTAAAGCACCTTAAACCGACCAGCGCCGGTAGGCGTTGGCAGACGATTTCGGACTTCTCCGAGATCACCACTTCTAAGCCCGAGAAGTCTCTTCTCGAGCCGCTGAGCAAGAAGGCTGGCCGCAACAACAGCGGTCACATCTCCGTTCGCCATCAGGGCGGCGGCGTGAAGCGTCAGTATCGTCGCATCGACTTCAAGCGCAACAAGGACGGCGTGCCCGCCAAGGTTGCCACGATCGAGTACGATCCTAACCGCTCCGCTCGCATCGCTCTGCTTCACTACGTCGACGGCGAGAAGCGCTACATCATCGCGCCGAAGGGCCTCGAGGTCGGTCAGACCGTCATGTCCGGCGCTGGCGCCGACATCAAGCCCGGCAACGCTCTGCCGCTGTCCGATATCCCCGTGGGTACCCTTATCCACGCCGTGGAGTTCATGCCTGGCAAGGGCGCTGCTATCGCACGTTCCGCCGGCAACTCCTGCCAGCTGATGGGCAAGGAGGGCAAGTACGCCATCGTGCGTATGCCGTCTTCCGAGATGCGCCGCATCCTCATCACCTGCCGCGCAACCGTTGGTGAGGTCGGCAACGCCGAGCACTCCAACATCGTTATCGGCAAGGCTGGCCGTAAGCGCAAGATGAACGTCCGTCCGACTGTCCGTGGTACGGTCATGAACCCGGTCGACCACCCGCACGGCGGCGGCGAGGGCAAGAACCACACCTCTGGTCGTCCTTCTGTTTCTCCGTGGGGCAAGCCGTCCAAGGGCTTCCGTACGCGCAAGAAGAAGAAGGTCTCGAACGCCCTCATCATCCGTCGTCGCAAGAAGTAGTCGATACCGAGTTTTTAGGAGTTAGCACTTATGAGCAGAAGTCTCAAAAAGGGCCCGTTTGTGGAGACTCGCCTCCTCTCGCGTATCACCGCGATGAACGAGGCTGGCAAGAAGGACGTCGTGAAGACCTGGTCTCGCGCGTCCACCATCTTCCCCGAGATGGTCGGTCACACCATCGCCGTCCACGACGGTCGCAAGCACGTGCCCGTGTATGTTACCGAGTCCATGGTTGGTCACAAGCTCGGCGAGTTCGCACCGACCCGTACGTTCCGTGGCCACAAGGCCAAATAGGGGGGTTCATCGTAAATGGCATCTAATAACGAGGTCCGCGCTACCGCTAAGTGGGTGCGTGTGTCCCCCAGCAAGGCTCGCCTTGTGGTCGATTTGATTCGTAACAAGTCCGTTGCCCAGGCTTTCGAGATCCTGCAGTTCTGCGATCGTCACGTTGCCGTTGACGTCGAGAAGGTTCTCCGTTCCGCTGTGGCCAACGCCGAGAACAACAACGGTATGCGCGCTGATGACCTGGTCGTCGCCGCTACCTATGTTGACGAGGGCCCGACGCTCAAGCGTATCCGTCCTCGCGCTAAGGGCTCCGCTTCCCGCATTCTGAAGCGCACGAGCCACATCACCGTCATCGTCGCTCCTCGAAAGGAGGCATAAAGCGCTATGGGTCAGAAAGTTTATCCCACTGGTTTCCGTCTCGGCATCACCGAGGACTGGCGTTCCCGCTGGTTCGCCGGTAAGGATTACGCTGCCACTCTCGGCAACGACCTCGCTATCCGCAAGTTCCTCGAGAAGCGTCTTTCCCGCGCCGCCGTCTCCCGCGTGGAGATCGAGCGCGCTGGCGACAAGGTGAAGGTCATCATCCTCACCGCTCGCCCGGGCGTTGTCATCGGCAAGAAGGGTGCAGAGATCGACGGTCTCCGCGCCGACCTCGAGAAGGTCGCCGGTGTCGAGAAGGGCCAGCTCTCCGTTGACGTCATCGAGGTCAAGCGCCCCGAGCTCGACGCCAGCCTCGTTGCTCAGTCCATTGCCGAGCAGCTTGAGGGCCGCGTTGCCTTCCGTCGCGCTATGCGTAAGGCCGTTCAGTCCGCTCGCAAGGCTGGCGCTAAGGGTATTCGTATCCAGTGCTCCGGTCGTCTGGGTGGTGCTGAGATGAGCCGTCGCGAGTGGTACCGTGAGGGTCGTGTGCCTCTGCACACCCTGCGTGCCAAGATCGATTACGGCACCGCCGTCGCTCGCACCACCATGGGTGCCTGCGGCGTGAAGGTTTGGATCTACCAGGGCGAGAAGCTCCCCGGTCAGCCTGTTCCTAACATGGCTCTCGAGGGTACCTCGCGTCCTCGTCGTCGTAACAACGAGAGGAGGGGTCAGTAGTGCTTGCCCCTAAGCGTGTTCTTCACCGTAAGGTGCAGCGTGGTTCCATGAAGGGCCAGGCTAAGGGTAATACCCAGCTGCATTTTGGCGAGTATGGTCTGAAGGCTCTTGAGGCCCATTGGATCACCAACCGTCAGATCGAGGCCGCTCGTATCGCCATGACCCGTTATATGAAGCGTGGCGGTCGCGTCTACATCACCATCTTCCCGGATAAGCCCATCACGAAGAAGCCTGCGGAGACCCGCATGGGTTCTGGTAAGGGTAACCCCGAGGAGTGGGTGGCCGTTGTCAAGCCCGGTCGTATCATGTTTGAGATCGCCGGCGTGCCCGAGGATGTTGCGCGCGAGGCTCTTCGCCTTGCCCAGCACAAGCTGCCCATCAAGACCAAGATCATCATCGCCGAGGATGCCGAGGAGCGTGCTGAGGCCGAGATGGAGGCTGAGGAGGCCCTCGAGGCCAAGTGGGCTGCTGAGGACGCTGCTGCTGCCAAGGAGGAGAACTAATGAAGCCCGCAGAGATTCGTGAGCTTTCGGACGATCAGCTTGTCGAGAAGCTGAAAGAGGGTCGTGCCGAGCTTTTCAACCTTCGTTTTCAGATGGCTACCAGCCAGCTGGACAACACCGCTCGCGTTAACACCGTGAAGAAGGATATCGCACGTATCCTCACGGAGCAGCGCGCCCGTCAGATTGCAGCGGAGAAGCCCGCTGCCGCAGAGTAAGGCAGGAGTAGAGCATGACTGAGACTGTCGCGCGTAACTCGCGTAAGGTCCGTACGGGTGTCGTCGTCTCCATCTCGGGCAACAAGACCATTGTTGTCCAGACCACGGAGCGCAAGCGTCACCCCAAGTATGGCAAGATGATGACCAGCACCAAGAAGCTTCACGTTCATGACGAGGAGTGCACGGCTGGCGTGGGCGATACCGTCCACGTTATGGAGTGCCGCCCCATGTCCAAGATGAAGCGTTGGCGCCTTGTCGAGATCATCGAGCGCGCTAAGTAAAGTCGTAACGACGTGTAACGCTTTCTCGTTGATGTGCATCCACTCGGGCGGCTAACGCCGCCCGCCTATGGGTGCGTGCACCTCTCAATGAGTTCTCTTTCGGAGGAACTACCATGATTCAAATGCAAACCATGCTCACGGTTGCTGACAACTCCGGTGCGCGTAAGGTTCGCTGCATCAAGGTGCTCGGTGGCTCTAAGCGCCGTTATGCCGGTGTCGGCGATGTCATTATCGCTGCCGTGCAGGAGGCCACCCCGGGCGCTAATGTCAAGAAGAAGGACGTCGTTCGCTGCGTCGTCGTTCGTACCGTGAAGGAGATCCGTCGTAAGGACGGTTCCTACATCCGCTTTGATGACAACGCTGCTGTCGTCATCAACAACGATGGTTCGCCCGTCGGCACCCGTATCTTCGGGCCTGTCGCTCGCGAGCTTCGTGACAAGAAGTACATGAAGATCGTCTCGCTCGCACCCGAGACCCTGTAGTTAGGGGAGACCAGTATGTCTATGTCCATTAAGAAGGGCGATAACGTCAAGGTGCTCTCCGGTAAGGACCGCGGCAAGACGGGTACCGTCCTGCGTGCGCTCCCCTCTGAGGGCAAGGTTGTTGTCGAGGGCGTGGCCATCGTCAAGAAGGCCGTTAAGCCCAACCCGCAGAACCAGCAGGGCGGCATCGTCAGCCAGGAGGCTGCCATCGATGCTTCCAACGTCCAGCTCATCTGCCCCAAGTGCGGCCAGTCCACTCGCGTTGGCCACAAGAAGGACGGCAAGAACAAGCTTCGCGTTTGCAAGAAGTGCGGCGCTGAGTTCTAATTTGCCCTTCGCACTTAAGCGATAAGCACTTAAAAAGGACCTCGGGTTCCCGGGGTCCTTTTCTTATATCTAGGACTATACGTTTGTGCCCGCTTTGATATCGATGAATGTAATCCATCCTTTAATTGCGATCTTCTTCTGTGAGATGCGGAAAGAGCGCATGAAAGCGGTGGGGGATGGGCGCTTGGATGGTCAGGCGGTCGTGCGTTACGGGATGGGTAAGAGACGTAGAACATGCATGGAGCATGAGAGGATACCGCGTGTTGCCCGTGCGTCGAACGGGGCGTCCATATAGCTCGTCTCCAAGCAGGGGGAATCCAAGAGATGCGAGATGCACTCTGATCTGATGTTTACGTCCCGTCAGAAGCTCGACGTTAAGTAAGGAAAGATCCGGGGCGTGGCTATTGCGCGCCCTTGTTGCAAGGACGCTGACACGCGTCTGGGCAGGTTTTCCGCCTTTTGAGATGCGCATGCGCCGCGCGTCATGGCGATCGCGGCCAAGAGGGGCATCAATCAGTTTGCTTTTCCAGGCAGGAATGCCGCAGCAGATGGCGAGATAGCGCTTGGAGGTATCGTGCGCGGCGATGAGCGCATCAAAGGCAGGCTGCGTTTTTTTGTTGAGTGAGAATAGCACGATACCCGTGGTGTCGCGATCCAGGCGATTGAGGGCTTGGAGGTCATGGGCGGCATTCTGTGCTGCTTCATGGAGGAGAAACGAGCGCACCTGGTCGGTAAGCGTTTTTGTGTCGCATCCGTCGCTATGGACAATAATCCCGGCTGGCTTGTCGACAGCAAGAAGATATTCGTCCTGATAGAGTATCGCGATACGTGCGTTATCTATTGACCCCACAGTTACGCGACCCCTACAAAAAGGCAGCCAGATGTAGTGCCCGGCAGGCGGCGGGCGGGTTTGCGTCCCTCGAGCGAGACGGTAAGTGCTCGCTTGACATGCGCGACATAGCGGGAGAGCTCTTCGATATCAAGAAGCGTGCCGTCGATTGCAAATCGAGTGACGCCGCAGGCGATGAGCGCGGGGATTTGCGGTGTTAAGTCGAGCGGATAGGCATCGTACAGGCGCGAGCGACCATGGATATCGGTGCGTATGGGAAAGACTTTGCCGTCGATGTTCTTGAGTGAGAAACCCTGATGTCGTAGCTGGCAGCGTGAGCAATCGTGCACGCAGCGGTTCATGACCTGCAAGATACAATGCTCGCTTGTCATAACGCGTGGCTTTCCCATGACAGTGATGCCGCAAGCGGCTTTTGCATGCGGAGCGATGCGCTCGATCTCGGCAAGCGTGAGTTCGGGGGAGAACCAAATGGTGCTCGCTCCATGTTCTTCCATGGCGCGAATGCAGGCGAGGTTATGCACCGGCAGGCAGCTGCGAATCTCTGCCGTGGCTCCGACAAGGTGGGCGAGTGAAAGCTCGGAGATGTTGCCAACGGCCACGGTGCCGCCGGCTTGAGCCCATGCGTCGAGACGGTCATGATCGGCTTTGCGGCATATCTCGTCGAGAATAGGGATGATGCCAAGATTCTGGACGTCTTGCGGCGAGATGCCCTCGGCAACAAGGCTATCAGCTGTCATGTAGATGAGGTCTGCTCCGGCCTCTCGTGCGGCCTTGGCGGCAGCCAGGTTGGTGACGGTAGCGCAAATCTTGGCAGCAGGCGCAGGCGAGGGAGTCGCATCCAGGGGTGCGGCGGTGAGAGCGGTCGTCTTAAACGAGGGGAGGGTTTTAAGCTCATGAGCGCGCTGGGCATATCCCGCGAGCATTTTCTCCTCAAGAAGACGGCAGGCCTCTGCGCGGACCTTATGTACGGCCGAGAAGCTCATGCCACAGTCGACATCGAGTTCGACTTCAAACGAGGCCGCCTCGAAGGGGGAAGAGCCCATACGGCCAACGTGCTCAATCAGGTCGGCTTTGGCAACGGCTCGGGTTCGAGCGGCCTCGACGATAAAACCAGACGCTGTAGCGCTAAACATTGGGTCGTCTAAGCAGGTAAGCGTGACGGAAAACGGCTTACCCAGAAGTGCGGAAACATGAATGTCGACCATGCGTTTGCGGGGTACGTCTCGCTTGATGGCGGCGCTTGCGGCATCAAGGGCCGCTTGGCTGCGAATAAGGCGAACGACGCAGCCTGCGGGCATGACACGGGCAGTGCGCACTTCGATTTGTTCGCCGGCGGGAGTGTCTGCCTCGGAGATTGCGGTGAGGAACTTCTCGGGTTCGTTGTCATGGCGCAGTTCAAGAAGATCCCCCTTGCCCACGGGCTCGGTGAGGGCGATGCGCGTAATGCCCGCACGGGCGCGGCGGTCATCAGGGGCCAAACCATGCGTGATGACGCGTTTGCTTGCAATGACGCTGCCGACAATTTGTCCGCGGTTGTTGGAGCGCTCGTAGCTCATCATGCTGTCATCTGAGACGCCATGCTGGTAGGCGCTTGTGAAGTCGCGGTTGAAACAGCGTTTGAGCTGACGAAAACGGAGGGTGCGATCATGCTCGCTAGTTGTTTTGCCCGCAAGCACATCGTCGAGTTGCGCGCGATAGGCGCTGCAAATGGAATGGACGTAATCCGCAGCTTTCATACGGCCTTCGAGCTTGAGGGCACAGGCTCCTGCGTGGAGGAGCTGGGGCAGCAGGTCGATGGTGCAATTGTCTCGCGGGCAGAGGGCACGCTCGCGTCCAGGGGTGGGAACAACGTGTCCCGAGGCGTCGAGGACTTCATAGGGGAGACGGCACGGCTGGGCGCACATCCCACGGTTGGCGGATCGTCCGGCGCAGGCAAAGCTCGAAAGCTCACAGAGCCCGGAGTAGCAAAAGCAGATGGCGCCGTGGCTAAAAATCTCAAGATCGATATCGACGCTCGAAATATCATCGATCTCCTCGAGTGAAAGCTCGCGCGAGAGCGTTACGCGATCGGCGCCAGCCTCGCGGCACCAGGCAGCCCCGCGCTTATCGTGGATATTCGCCTGCGTGGAAATATGGGTCTCGAGCTGAGGCATCAAGCGTTTGACTTCAAAGAAAAGGCCCCAATCCTGAATGATAAAGGCGTCGGCGCCTAAGGCTGCGCAGCGGCGAATGAGCTCAAGTGCATCGCTCATCTCTTCGTCTTTGATGACGATATTAACCGTGACGTACACACGCGTGCCGGCGAGGTGTGCCATACGGCAAGCTGTCTCAAAGGTATCATCGGTAAAGTTGTCGGCTTTGCGGCGGGCGTTGAATTCGCCCATGCCGCAATAGATGGCATCGGCGCCCGCGGCGACGGCTGCCGCAAAGGGCTCCGGTCCGCCTGCGGGGGCAAGTAGCTCAGGGTAGGTGGGGGCTGTGAGGTGTGTGTCGCGCGGGGCGGAATTCATGGTTGCCATGCAGCTCTTTTCACTTGAATCTGTACAGTGAAGTATACCGTTTTGCGCTACTTGGGCGTATTATCCCAAGGTATCGTCATGAGCAAAAGACAGGAGCAATCATGTCCAAAGAAGCAGTTATTCCCAACAATGCCCCCGCGCCTTTGGGACCTTACTCCCCGGCAGTTAAGAGCGGCAACATGCTGTTCCTTTCCGGCCAGCTGGGCATCAATCCCGCAGATGGCAAGCTTCCCGAGACGGCAACCGAGCAAGCCGAGCAGTCGCTGAAGAATATCGAGAACCTGCTGGCCGCTGCCGGAGCTACGACTGATAACGTCGTTAAGACCACGGTCCTTCTGGCCGACATCGCCGATTTCGCTGCGGTGAACGAGGTCTATGCCCAGCACTTCGAGGCTCCCTTCCCGGCCCGCAGCGCTTTCCAGGTTGCTGCGCTGCCTGCTGGCGCCCTTGTCGAGATCGAGGCCATCGCCTCCCTGTAGCAAGTGGGATACAACGTGAAAAGGGGGCCCGTTGTCAATCGTGTATTTGGCAACGGGCCCCTTTGATGGTATGTGCGCGGCTCAGCCTTTAGCTGTTTGCGCTTCCGGCAAGAGCCTCAGTAAGTGCCATCCCGCCTTTCCAGTTGGGGAATACGTGGCGATCGCAGTCCGTTTGGACAATGTATTTGGCCATGCTGTAGCGGTTTCGGACAAGTTCGTTCATGGATGCGATATAGGCATCTTGGTCGTCTCGGCATAGTAGTCCATATCGCTATTTTCGGACATAGCATACGGGTAGTGGTCGGCGGTGAGCGCGATCATGGCGTCTTCGGCGATGCCCGCTTCGTCCAGCTGACCCAGCAGGTATTCCAACGCGTATTCGAGTTCCTGTTGGGAAGCCTTGTAGGCCAGGACGGTTTCAGGGCCCTTTTTGCCGTTCATGACATCCTTGTTCTTGCGCGACATGTCGTTTACGCTCCAGCCGTAGTTGCAGTGGCCCGAGACGGACATGTAGTAGGTGTGGAACGGCGTGCCGTTCTTCTTGTATGCGTCAATCTGCTGATCGATGGCGACGAGCGCGTCAAAATCGATATCGAGCGCGTTGGGTTTGTAGCTAGTCGCTTCGTCGCGTCGGGTCAAAGAAGGGGTTGCTGGTATTTGCAATGCGCAGGAGAAGCTCGAGAAAGAGGAAGGCTTCGCTTAAGTAGAGAAGCGGGAGCAGATCGCGCGAGCCCAAAAGTGGAGTCGACGTGGCTGGCGCGCCCCCGCTCCGGCGACCGTCTCCGCCTCGGCGCGCGACCGCACCTCGTGTGCCACCGGGGCGCCCCGTTCCAAATGAAGCAGATAATCCCATTTAGATTGCATATCGACCGCGCTAAATGGGATTTTCTGCTTCATTTGGAATATAAGGATGGCGAGAGGGCTTGATTCCATGGGCGGGTAACAAAAAAGGTCCCAACCGAAGTTGAGACCTTAGGCGTTACAAATGGTGGAGCCGAGGGGGAAGCAGTCGAACTCAACGCCTCCCCCTTTAACAAAAGGGGATTCGTCGGTCCAATACTCATCCAGCGAGAACCAGTCCCGCCACGTGATTTCCTGCCTGTCGTCCTCGGAGAACCACATGCTCACGACGAGCTTGTCGTCGTACAGATAGACCTTGTCCACGAAATACTCGAAGACTTGGTCTCGAATCTCCGGGTCGTTCACGTCGGCATGCAGGAACTTGTCGAAGTACGCCTGGATGCTGTGCTGGTCCTCGCACAACGATACGCGGACGTTTTCCGTCCCTATGGCATCGTTCAGGGCGCTCTTCTGCTCCTCGAGCTGCGTGAGACGTTCCGTCACCGTATCGCTGACCACGCCCTTCTCGATGACCTTCACGAGGTTCGCGAGGCTTTTCTCCACTTCCCTGCGCTTCGCCTCCAGCGCTTCGAGATACGCGGTGTCGTTGTGGCTCTTCTCGTAATACTCCGCCGCATCCAGAGCGAGCGCCACCACGTTCTCCTCGTCGTCGACGATGTTGTGGAGGGCGAACAGCACCATGTCCTCTAGGTCCTGCTTGCGGGCCTTGTGCAGGTGGCACTCTTTCCTGCGCTGGGCGGAGCAATAGTAGTAGTAATACGTCCGTCCGGTCTTGCTCGTACCTGACACGCCCTGCATGGTGCTCCCGCACTCACCGCAATAGAGCTTGCCCGTGAGCCAATAGCGCGGAGCCTCGGCGTCGTCCATGCCGTGCGCCCGCTGGGAACCCTTGCGCTTGTTCTCGGCGAACCGCCTTTGCGCGTGGTCGAAAGTCGCCTTGTCGACAAGGACGGGCATTCCGCCCTCGACCACGATGTCGTCGTGGTGGTACTCGCCGATGTAGGCGCGGTTCTTGAGCATCTTGTTCAGCATGTTCACGCTGAACTTCGCGTTCCTCGGCGTGCGCAGGCCCTGCGCGTTCATCTCCTCGGCAATGGTCTTCAGCGGCTTGCCCGATGCGTATTCCCCGAACGCCCACTGCACGAACGGCGCCGTGTTCGGGTCTGGGATGTACTTCTTCGTGGACCTGTCCACGTCGTAGCCGAACAGCTTGTGGCCGTTGTACAGGGCGTGCTGCGCGTTGTAGTCCATGCCGCGCTGGATGTTCTGCGACAGCTGGCGGCTGTAATACTCCGCCATGGCCTCCATCAATCCCTCGATGAGGACGCCTTCGGGTCCCTCCGTCGGGATGTGCTCGGCAAGCAGGTGAATCTCGCATCCCGCGTCGCGGATTTTCTTCTTCGCCATCGCCAGAACGTACTTGTCGCGTCCCAGACGGTCGGTCTTCCACATGATGAGGGTATGGGGACGGATTTTTGCGACTTCCGACAGCATCTGCTGGAACCCCGGTCGTGCGTCCGTGGTGCCGGATATTGCCGCGTCCTCATACTCCTGCACGATTTTGAAGCCGTGCGCATCCGCCCATTCGTGGGCAAGCTCGCGCTGCTGGTCGATGCTCGCGTCGTTCTGCGAGTGGGACGAGAAGCGATAGTACGCTATCGCGAGGTTGTTGTCGTTCGGCGCGAATCTCTTCTTACGTGCCATAGGTTTATCACCCCCTGTAATTTCTGCTTATAGGTTTTCACGTCTATTCCTCCTATATGATGAATTGCGTAAATGCACATTTAATTATAAAGCCCGCCGCCCAAAAGAGCGACGGGCTGTTCGCTTATTTCAAGAACTCGTACTCAAACAGCGCCGGCACGATTTCGGTGTTGTAATACTCCTTAACGAGCGTCTTCAGTGTCTGCAACGCCGAATGCACCTCGACGTTGTTCCAAACCGTATTGCCCTCGTCATCCTTATATGACGTGTCTATCTCTGCGAAAATCTGGTACACGCCGTAGGTCAGCGCCGGGTCATATTCGTCGGTCTGCCTCACTGCATCCATCAGCGTCTTCCACTGGTCGAGGATGCGCTGCTCGGCAGGGTCGCAAACGAGCTTCTTCAAATCCTCGGATGCGACAGTCGGACCATTCGTCGTATCCATGCACAGCTCATTGCGATAGAAGCGTCCGTCACTGCCCGTGAACGTGCGCATGTGGTTCTGCATCTCGACGCAGGTGAACAGCAGGCACTTGCGAAGCCACTGGTCGAGCTTACCAGACGCAACGTCGGCGTTGAACCGGTTAGCACCGTCACCCGACTTCATGATGCGCGCGCGTTCCGTCCACTCGCGGTTGTAATTGATGTAACGAGACGCACAGAACATCGGCAGCTTTTCGAGGTAATTGTCTCGACGCATGTAGAACCCGTTGCCGTTGTAGATTCCCGCCGAAAGTAAGCATGAATGCAAATCCGGATTATCAAAGCCGGGGCCATCTGCAACCATGTATCCAAGCATGTTCTTGTTGAACAGAGGCTTGATGCGCTGCTTTTGACCCTCAACGAGCAGACCGTCATGTTTCAACAACACACCGTCTTCGGTGTCATCCGCGAAAGACCGCTTGTCGTAATACATGCGACTGTACATGGAGTGGACGCGTGCGATGCGCAGGTCACCGGCTAGCTGCAACGCACCATCATCGTCAATGTCGTACCCCGGAAGCTCGAATGCATCGAGGTCGGCATCCTCGTTAGACCAGAGAGCGACCATTATGCACGCGTCAATATTCGTATGGAAATGACGACGGTTGCAACAGAAGCCGCCAAGCAGGCGCTTGTCAATGAGGTGCTGCACCTTCCAATACTTCACGGGCGAGTACGCCACGTAGCTATCGGTCGGCTGACGCAGATAATACTCGAACGCAGACCAGATGAACACGTTGCCCAAGTCATTGAGCGCCGTGCCCTTGACCTGCTTCTTCATCTCGGTGACGACGAAGCTGTTCTTCCAACCGGACGACTTCTTGCCCGCGCCCTTGCGCTGGTGCTCCATGCTCGTCGTCTCCGCGTACGGCGGGTTCTCGAACAGGATGATGGTGCAATGCGGGTCATCGACGTACTGCTTGATAACCGGGTTGTTGACGTACTCCTCGCTCAGTGCATCCGCACCGCGCACCAAACCTGCGTTGAACGTGTCATCCGCCTCGATGGGAGGGATGATGTGACGCACCTTCGAGCCGAGGATTTCCTGCATCACCTTGTACTCGTAGTATTCCACGGTGGAAAGGATGCAATGGGACAACTCCTCGTCCGTCAGCCCCTTCTCAAGGTTGCCGGTACCGGCGCACCGGTCGATAATCACGTAATCATTACCTGTCGGAACGCGCTCAATCGCCATACGCAGCAACTCATGGGACTTTTCGGCATACGCCTCGGGCGTGTAGAACGCGCCCAGGTTCTTCTTCTGGAGCGTATCGTTCAACTTATCCATCAGGTACTGGAACTTGACGTTCGACGTGCCCTTGTACGGATAGATATACTCGGCAAACACCGAAGGGTTGCGAATCTCGCCAATCGTCTTGTGCTTGCCCGTATCGTCGCCGATAAAATCCTCTTTACGCGCGGTCGGCACAGCCTTATAAAACGCCGTTGCCCAGCCGACGATACAGTTCTCGTCAATATGGATGCGGGTGAACTCCGTCTCCTTCAGGCGCTTAATCAAACACGTCACGGCAAGCTGGTCCTGACCGTACGCGTACTTCTCGTCGTATGCGCTGCCAACGAACCCAGCATTCGACTTCGACGCACCGCCCGAATACACCTTTTCGATGTCGGCGAGATAATCAGCGGACTTATACAAATACGCCTGCTCGCCGTTCAAGTCCACGATAACGATGTTTGCGGGCACGGGCTTGCCCTTAATTCTCAGCGCCGAAAGATACTTTACGCACTGAAACAGCACGGCGTTCAAATCGTTCACGCGTAGCTTGAACTCAAGCAGATTGCCGTTCAACACACCATCGTTATCGTCTGCGAGAATGTCATTCAAAGTGAGGTTCGGGTCAATGAGCGGCAGAAACGTCTTGTAAAACTCAATCTGCCCCTCGCGCTCAGTATCAAAGTTCGCCATTACTCATCCACCTCCTCAATGTGCTCCTGCACCCACTCGTGGATGATTGCGGCAATCGTCGTCTCGCGCTCCGCAGCCATCATCTTGAGTGCCTTCTTGTCGCTCACTGTGAGCGACAGCGAGAGGGTGGTACGCTTCTCTTCAGCGGCCGTGTCGGCGACGACGGCCTTCTCTATCTTCTTCTGCTCGGCCTCGCGGTCGGCAGCGTATTTCTCGAACATGTTCGCCATGGCTCGACCTCCTTTAATCATTTACATATTTGTACAATTATACACCATGGAGGCGCATTTGTCCAGAGGGACAACGCCTCTGACCTGCGGTTATTCCTTCGGGAACCCCGCAGCCTTGCGCACCGTGTCCACCAGCTCGCGCGTCGCCTTCGCCGCCTTGCCGCGTCGGTCGAACTCGACCACGGACTTGCCGGCGGCTCCCGCCTGCACGAACGCCTCGGACTGGGGCAGCGTGGCCACCGTCTGGTCGCCGGCCAGCCCCTCGAACCACTCCATAAAGTCGCGGGACGCCTTGAAGCGGTTCCACCCGTTCATCACGTAGACAATCTTCGCCCGCCCGTGCTTGAACACCGCCTTGCGCATGCGCATCAGCGGCTCGATGTCCCTCGACGTGGTCCTGGTCGGGATGACCACCACGTCCGCCTCCTTCAGCCAGTCCGCCAGCCCCTCCTGCAAGGCCCCCGGCGTGTCCACCACGGCGACCTGCGCGGCGTCCGCCTCATGCGTCTCGTGCAGCGTGCCGCCCTGCGTGTCCAGGTCGTAGAAGCTCACGGGGATGCCGGAGCGCTCGAAGGAGAAGGCAATCTCGTCGGCACACAGGGACTTGCCAACGCCGCCCTTCTGATTGCATACCAGAATCGTCTTCATATCCTCACCTCGCTATATATTTAATTAATTACGCATTTCCATATTTAATTATACGAGCCGACAAATGCGCGTTCAACCGCCACTTTCGGGGCTTTGTCTGGGCTTTTGCTGGTCTCCAAACGGGCCTCGCGCCCTCGCTTCGCTCCGTCCGCTCCGCCGCGTTTTCCGAATCCGGCTCATAAATGAGCGGACGACGAAAACCCCGATTTCCTGCCCCTTGCGCGTACGTCCATCAACAGCCCTTTTGAAGGTCTTTTCGTAGCCCGCGAGCGGGAGCTTGAGAAAGGGAGCAGCTTGACGCCGCTCCCTCATCTTCTCGGCTACTCGTCGAACTGCGTGTCCTTGTCCGCCGACCTCGGCGTCCTCACGGGCGCACGCTGCTCGGCCTCCTTGACACGGCGCTGCATGCGCTGACTCTTCAGACGCTTCTCGCGCTCGTCCTCGTCGGACAGCGCCTTCTCCGCCGCCTTGAGGCGCTTCTCGGCGTCCCACATGTTCTTGCGGGACTCGTACACGCGCCTCTCCGCCTCCTCGCGCTGCCTGCGGCGCTCCTCCGCGAGCGCCTCCTGAATCATCATGCGCAGCATCATGGCTGTCATGTCGGCCATCATGCGGGACACGGGGTTCTTGGCGTCGCGCCCCGCCTTGGCGAACACGTGCATGCCGGCCAGAAGCCCCGGACACGGGTGTTGCAGGGTGTCGAGTGCCTCCTTGGAGGCATGGAACTCGCGCCTTGCGGCGTCCACGTCCTCGCGCAGCTTCGCCAGCTGCTCGTCCGGGTGGTTGCGCGCCTCGACAATCTGCTGATAGCGCTCGTCCATGAAGGACTTGCCCTCCTCGCGTGAGCGGTGGATGTGCGCCCTCTGGAGGTCGGACGCCATCTCCGACACGTACGCCCGGTCGAGGTCGTACACGTCGAGAGCGGAATCCGTAGAGGGCTGTACTGCCGGCTCGGCCGTCTCGGGCACGTCGGGAAGGACTTCCGGTGCCGGGGCGTCCTGCTGCTGTGCCTCAAGCTCGCGCTGCTTCGCCTCGAAGTACGCCTCGATGCCCTCGCGGGTCAGGTCGTCGGCGAGGTTGGAGGCACGGCGCCTTCTCTTGCGCCTGCCCTTGCCGTAGGGGTCGCGGGACTTGTAGCTCCAGCCCACGGTCTCCTCTCCGGTCTCCTTGTCGACCTTGCGGGTCTCGGTCAGCTCGACGCCGCGAACCTTCAGCTCCTCGAGGAACTCCTCCATGTTGCTCGCATGGTCGCGGGCGTCCGCCACGCGGTTGCCCAGAACGCGCTCGAAGGACTCGATGCCGAACTGCCCCTTGCGCTCGGCCCATGTGGTCGGCTCCCTGGCGGGTTCGGGACCCACGACGGTGAACCCCATCTCGCGGCTCAGCCGGTCGTTCTTGCGCTTCACGGTCGCGTGGTCGGTACCGTGCGCGATGGCCGTGCCGGATGCCAAATCATGGTTCGCGATGGTCGCATGGACGTGCACGCAGCCGCCCTCGCCGTCGGTGTGGACCGTGACCCAGCAGGGGGCGTTCGGGGCCACTTCCTTGCATAGGAGGTACCCGTACTCGCACGCCTGCTGGATGTCCTCGGGGCTGTCCTTCGAAAGCTCTTCGGGGGACCACGAGACGCGCAGCTCGTAGCCCTCGTTCAGCCTCGTCCCCTGGCTCTGCCGGCGCATGGCGGAGCAGAACCGGATGAAGTCCTCGCGGGTGCCCATGTCGCCCATCTGGGCGGCGATGCGGTTCGTCTTCTCGCGGATATTGCGCGTGCGCTTCTTGCCCTTCCCGAGTTCCGTGTACGACATGCGTCCGCGGACGTTCGGCAGGGGCTGGATGTGCGTCGTCGACATCAGCTTCCACCCCCTTCAGAAAGAATCTTCTCGCCACGCTCGCCGTACCAGTAATCGCACAGCTCCTCTAGCTGCTCGGGGACGTCCGGCCACAGCAGGGCCATGGCGCGGAACACATCCTTGCCGAAATCGGTGCGCAGGCCGTCCACCTCATCGGTCAGCTTCGACAGCTCGCTGCGCACCTCCTCGAGACCCGTCTTGCACTCGCCGAGCACGCCCGGGGAGAGCGAACCCGGATGCGACTTGGACTCCGCGTTCAGCGCCCGCGCAATCTGGTTCACGTTGACGCCGATGCTCTTCGCCTCGGATGCCATACGCTCCGCGTCGGCGTTCCTCGTCACGACGTACGTCGGCTCAACATCCCCGCCCTGTACCTTCTCCACGCAACTGCGGAGAAATGCGGAGCGGGTCATCTTTTTCTCGGAGCAAATCGCGTCCAGCGCGGCAAGCTCCTCGTCCGAAAACCGAACCTGGACCGTGCGCTCCTTGTTCGGCTTCTTAGCCGCCTGACGGCGCACGCGGCTGCTCCTCATGTCTGAACTCACACCCACGTAAAACACCTCCTTTTTTAATGCAACGTGCGCGTTGATTTTCTACGACAGAATCGACGCTAAAAAAGGAGCGAGCATGGGACTTGTCCCTACAAAACTTCAGATTTTTCTACAAAGTAGAAAAATCCTCCGTTTTGTCGTTACACGTCCCGCTCGCGAGGGGGCAGTTTTCACTGCCCCCTTCGAACCCCCAGATGCGCCCTGTTCCCAACCAGCTTTGCCGACGACTCGGCGAAGCATCCCATTCGGAACGGGGCACCCCGGACACCCCTTGCGGGGTGCCGGACAGGAGGCACGACTGCCTCGCTACATGCCCTCGCCATAGCCCGACACGGGCATAGGCTCGCGTCCGTCCGGGGCGGACGTGCTGCCCGAATCGGACGCGACGGGCGCGCCGTTTCGGGTAGGAGCGACACCCTGCGAAGGCGCCTTCTTCGTCAACATCTTGTGCAGGTAGCGCCCCGCCTTGCGCATGTCGGCGACGCTCATGTCACCCAGCTCGGGGCAGCTCTCGTACATCGCCTTGCCGATATGCTTGAAGCACTCGTCGCGGCGCTGCTGCATCTCCTCAATCGCCTTGTCGATGTCGGAAATCTTCTTCTTAGTGCTCATGATTTATTCCTCCTTGTTCGTTGAATCGTCTATGTCATAACCGCCGTCGAAGAAGGCGGTCGAGATACGCACGTATCTGCGATAGCTGTCTTTCGGGTCCGGCATGCACAGACGGCTGTCACTGGACCCGTGATAGGTCTTGTTCATCCACTCCTTGACCTCGTATTCGAGAATCAGCGGCTCGGGGAAATCCATACGCCCGGTGCTTCGGACACGCTCCTGCAACTGCCAGCCCTGTTCCTCGGCAAGGCCCTCGATTGATTCATAGAAAGCGTTTCGGCCGAGCATGCGACCGGAGGGCTGATTGCGCTGGAACCAATGGCGATACAGGTCGTACAGGAACTTGCACGGGAGTAGATGCCAAGACGCCGCAGGGAAAATCTCGTCGGCGAACTGGCGCAGGGGGTCGTTCGCCACGCGGAAATCATTCAGAAGCGCCGAGCAGGCATCCGGCGTTCCGTGTCCGGTGCCCGGCTTCAGTCCCTTGACGAAGTCAAGGACCTCTTCCGCCGAACCCATGCCCTTTACTTCAGGGAAAACCGCCACGAGCGCGTCGGCGTAAGCCTTCGTCCTCGCGGCCTGCGCCTTGCGGCGCAGCTTCTTCGCCTGAGCTTCCAACGCACGTGCCTGCTCGGCCACGTCATCAAACCTCTTCGTCGCCGTAATCTATCCCTCCTTAATCGTTGAATCAGTTGCTGCTGCATCTTCCGAAGTGGCCGCGCCTACGCGAACGAGACCGCGAGTGCGTTTCGAGCCGCGATACAAGTAGGAGCGATTTGGATTCGAGCCTCGATACCCCGGCTCCTCCCACTCACGGACGTCATAGATGCCAATCAATCCCTCGGGCGTGTCGTATATCTCGTCGGGAACGGAAACCGGATTGTCCGAATAGTCCCAGCCTTCGTAATCGGAGATGATTCCCTTGACGTCGTTGATGAGCGATTTGCGACTCTGGCATCGTCCGCTCGGGTTGTTGCGCATAAACCAATGGCGATACAAATCGAATACGAACTGCCACGGCAAAACATCCCATGTCGCCCGTATGAGAACGTCGTCGAGGAACTGGCGAACCGGGTCGTTCGTCAGACGGAAATCATCCAGAAGCGCCAAGCAGGCATCCGGCTCATCCAGCTCGTAATAGTCGGTCTCGGCGAGCACGTGGTACAGCACGTACTCGAGGACTTCGGGTCGGTTCAGGTAGTCGCCCTTGATGTACTTGCGCTCGCAGCCCTCGAAGCGCTTCTCGAACGGAATCACCAACAGGCGGCGAAGCATGGATTCGGACTTATCCCGAACCCTCGGAATCTCGTTGACGCACTGCACCATGAAACCGTTGAAAAGCACGTCTCGCGGGTCGCGGTTCTTGCGGTTCATCTGGAACGGGTCGCCCGTGATGATGCTCTTGAGCGATGCCGCGTCGTCCACAAACGTGCCCGTGTCGTTCTCGTCGGTGATAATCACGGACGCATGCATTAGCGACGTGAGCATGAAATCCTTGCCGAAGTTCTTCAGCGGAATGGAAGTCCAGTCGCCCGGTCCGCAAAGATTGCGAAGCAAGGCGCAGAGCGTGCCCTTGCCGTTGTTGCCGGAAGGGGAATAGAGCCATGCGGATTTATTCCAGCTCACATACGGGCGAACCGTTGCGCCGATAATCTGCCACAGAAGCGAGACCACATCGGGGTCGTCGGACAGCTCGTTCATCCACGACACGACATCCCAGTCCGTGCCGTCCTCGTTGTTGTGGATGACGGGGTTTCGGGCACGGTCAACGAAATCGACGTGCTTCTTGCTCGTGAAGACGAACGCAGGGTCGAACGCCATCAGAATCTTGTTGCCGTAATCGTAGATGCCGTTGTTCACGGCGACCAAGTCGCAATTACGGCAGCGCTCCACGCGAGGGCAAATCGCGCGAAGGGCCTCGATGGTCTCGTTTACGTCCTTGATGGTGCCCGTCTTGCAATAGCCGCGGATAAGGCTCTTCAGATTCTGCTCGCCAACGTCGTAGCAGCCCTCGTTGTCGCCGCTGTACTGGTAAATGCCGATGTCAAAGTTGCCGTCGTCATGCGAGTTGTTCCAAAGGATGCCCACCGCATGGTGCAGCTTGTACAGGATGATGGCAATCTGCAAGGTATGGAGACCCGACAGGCGCTTGTAACGCTCCGCACCCTCCTTCTGGTCAGGGTAGGCGTCCTTCATCTTCGCGCCGGGAGCCGCGTTCGGGTCGCGCTTGCCCAAGTTGTACGCGTCGATACAACGATTCGTCAGCGTCAGAAGCTCGAACTTGAGCGTATCGCGCGAAGGAGGGTCCTCGGGGTCGATGTCCTGCAGATAGAACAGCGCCGCATACTCCAGCAAATCGTCGTACGCGATAGTCTGCTCGGAACAGAACGACACGATGTCCGCTGCACAATCATCGGGAAGAACGGGACCCGTCAATTCCTCTTGAATATCAGGCGCATCCGTGCTAGAATATTTGTATATTGAATCGGCCGTCCCGGAAGCTGTGCAGGCGTCGGGGCGGTTTTCTTTTGCCTCCATGCTCTCACCTCCTTAATTCGTCAGCTCGACGTGCTTCACGTTTTCGTTCTTCCACGCCTCGACGTCGTCAATCTTGTAGCGAACAGCGTTTCCGACCTTGTAGTAGCTCGGACCCTTGCCCTGATAGCGCCAGGTGCAAAGCGTCCCCGCGCTCAAACCGAGGAACGCCGCCACCTCGCGCGTCGTCATGTAAGAGGGGTTTACCTCTTTTACCTGCTTCTTTCCTTTAGCCATAACCAGCCACCTCCATGTTCAAAGTCCTTTTCGCGAAACAAAAAAAAGCTCCCGTGGAAACCAAAGAAGGACAGAGGCGCAAAGCCTTGCCTATCTCGGTTTCCACGGGAGCTTCGTATTCGTTATTTCGCCCGTGACGCACGGCCTATTCG